>NZ_JARE01000028.1:0-148913 GCF_000708325.1 Microbacterium sp. Cr-K20
CTCGCGCTGACCGCCGCGCCGACGCTCGCCGACGCGATCGCCACGCGCCGCCTGCTGCGCGACATCGCGGCCGAAGCCGGACGGTCTCCGGATGCGGTGAAGGTGATCGCCCCGGTGCTGCCGGTCGTCGCCGACACGGATGCCGACGCCCGCCGCATCGTCGAGCGCCTGCTCGCGCTGGTGCCGCTCGCCGAGGGGCACCAGGCTACCCGCACTGCGTTCCCGCCGAACCGCACGGTGGCCGCGTTCGCCGATGCGTTCGACGTCGCCGCAGACGACCCGCTGCGCGCGTCGGAGTTCGACCGCCCGGTCATGGCCGCCGAGGCGCAGCGGTTGGGGGAGCGCGGCTCCGCACTCATCGAGCGCCTCGCCGGCATCGCCGGACTGCGCGTCTCGGGAGCCGGGGTGACGACCGGAGATCCGCTGACCTGGCGGCACCTCGTGGCCGCCAACGCGGTGCCGGCGGCCTTCGTGGTCGGCGACGCCCGGACGATCGCTGACCACTTCGAGACCTGGCGCGACGAGGGGGCAGCCGACGGGTTCAACGTGCTGTCTGCCTTCCAGCCCGCCCAGTTCGAAGCGTTCACGCGGCAGGCCGCCCCCGAGCTGCGCCGCCGCGGCCTGCTGCGACACGCGACGGAGAGCGAGGGCGCGACCCTCCGCGACCGTCTGCGCATTTCCTCGTATGTCGACGCGTGACCACTCGTGTCGTCGCGCGACACCCGGTGTCCGCCGCCTCGCGGCACGGCCACTCCGATTCCTACCGTGAACACATCCCGACACCCGAAGCCCAGGAGACCCTCCGCATGAACCGCCGTCTCATCCGTGCCGCCGCCATCGCGGTCCCGCTCTTCCTCGCGGGCAGCCTCGCCGCCTGCGCCTCCTCGCCTGCTCCTGCCAACGCCCCCGCCGAGGGCGGCGACCCCGTCACCGGCGGCACGCTCACCTACCTCGAGCACCAGGCGTACACGAACCTGTACCCGCCGCAGGCCGGCTTCTACCCGAACGGCGGCATCGTCAACAACATCGCCGCTCGCCTGACCTGGCAGAACCCGGAGACGCTCGAGATCGAGCCGTGGATCGCCTCGGACTGGACCGTGAACGCGGATGCCACCGAGTACACGTTCGACCTGAACCCCGACGTGACGTTCTCGGACGGCACCGTCCTCGATGCCGCGGCCGTCGCGAAGAACTTCGACACGTACGGGCTGGGCGATGCGGACCGCGGCCTCACGGTCTCGGAGGCGATCAACAACTACGCCAGCAGCGAGGTCGTCGACGAGGACACCGTGACGTTCCGCTTCAGTGCGCCGTCGCCCGGGTTCCTGCAGGCCACCTCGACCATCAACTCGGGCCTGCTGTCGCCGGAGACGCTCGACGGCACGATCGAGGACTTCGGCGCGGGCAACGCGGCCGAGATCATCGGATCCGGACCGTTCACCGTCACCGACGAGAAGCTCGGCACCGAGTACACGCTCACCGCCCGTGACGACTACGAGTGGGGCCCCGACAGCGTCGACAACGACGGCCGCCCCTACCTCGACGCCGTGCACGTGCTGATCACCCCCGAGGACTCGGTGCGCATCGGTTCGCTGCTCGCGGGTCAGGCCGACTACGTCCGCTACGTGCAGGCGTTCGACGAGGACCGCGTCGAAGGCGCCGGCTTCACGCTCTACGCCCCGCAGACCCGCGGCGTGAACAACTCGATCGCCCTGCGCCCCGAGAACCCGCTGCTGGGCGACATCCGCGTGCGCCAGGCGCTCGTCGCCGCCGTGGACGCGAAGGAGGTCGTCGACACGCTCTTCACCGAGAACTACCCGGTGGCGACGTCGGTGCTCTCCTCGCAGGCCGTCGGCTACAAGGACGAGTCCGCGCACTACGCCTACGACCCCGACAAGGCCGAGGAACTGCTCGACGAGGCGGGGTGGGAGCCCGGCTCCGACGGCATCCGCGAGAAGGACGGCGAGCGCCTGTCGATCACGGTCTACGAAGCCAAGCCGCAGCCGCTGTCGAAGCAGACGCTCGAACTCGTCGCGCAGCAGCTGGCGAAGGTCGGTGTGGAGCTCTCGGTCAAGCCCGGCGACGCCGGGAGCGCGGCCGAAGACACCCGCGATCCGCTGAAGACCGGCTTCTACCACTCGATGGTCGGACGCGCGGACCTCGACGTCATCAAGAGCCAGTACTTCACGAAGAACCGCGACGTGCTGATCTCGAAGGACGCGAAGCTCGACGAGCTGCTGCTCGCCGTGGCCTCCGAGCCCGACTCCGACAAGCGCATCGCCGCCTCGCAGGCCGTGCAGGACTACATCGCCGAGCAGGCCTATGTCATCCCGCTGTTCGAGGAGCCGCAGGTGTACGGCACCGCGACCTACGTGCAGGGCGTCGCCTTCGAGTCGGTGGGGCGTCCGACGTTCTCCGGCGTCTGGCTCGCCGAGCACTGAGAGCGCCGGTGACACGATGAGCTTCGTCCTCCGACGAGCCGGGCAGGCCGCGATCGTTCTGATCGCGGCCTTCACGGCCACCTTCTTCCTGCTACAGCTGCTGCCGGGCGATGCGATCCTGATCAAGTTCTCCGACCCCAGCCTCGGGCTGTCGCCGGACCAGCTCGACAGCATCCGCGCCACCTACGGCGCAGACCTGCCGTGGTGGGAGCAGTACGTGCACGCGGGACTCGGCTTCCTCGCCGGGGACTTCGGGTTCTCGACCCAGTTCGGCACCCCGGTGCTGACGATGCTGGGCGAGGCCCTGCCCGCGACGCTGCTGCTCGCGTCGCTCGGACTCATCGTGGCGCTGATCCTCGCCATCCTCATCGCCGGGCTCTCCTCCCTCGCACCGTTCGCCTGGCTGCGTGACGGCCTGCGTCAGGTGCCCGGGCTGTTCGTGGCGGTGCCGGTCTTCTGGCTGGGCATCCTGCTCATCCAGGTGTTCTCGTTCGGGCTCGGATGGGTGCCGATCGTCGGCGCCGACCCGGTGGCCGGACTCGTCCTGCCGGTGCTCACGCTCGCTGTACCCATCTCGGCGCCGCTCGCCCAGGTGCTGGTGCGCGCGATCGACCAGGTGCAGGCGCAGCCGTTCGTCACGGTGGTGCGGGCGAAGGGTGCTCCGCCGCTGTGGGTGCTCACCCGTTCGGTGGCCCGGAACGCCGCCGTGCCGACTCTGACGATCGCCGGTGTCCTGTTCGGCGAGCTCGTCGGCGGAGCTGTGGTGACCGAGACCGTGTTCGGCCGCACGGGCATCGGCCGGCTCACCGAGCAGGCCGTGGCGAACCAGGACATCCCGGTGCTGCAGGGCGTCGTGCTGCTGTCGGCCCTCGGCTTCGTGATCATCAGCTTCGCGGTCGACCTCGTGACCCCGCTCATCGACCCCCGCCAACGCACCGTCGCCCGCGCCTCGGTGCCCCGCGCACTCCAGGAGGCGACCGCATGACCGCTCCCGTGATTATCGATCCCGTGGTCGGGCCCGACCCGGCCGCGCCGGCGCAGCCGGCCGCGACCGAGACCGAGAGGGCCCCTCGCCGCCGACTGCGCGGCCGCGCATGGGGTCTGTACCTGGCCTATACGATCATCGCGCTCGCCGTGCTCTGGGCCGTCATCCCCGGGGTTTTCGCCCCCGGCGACCCGCTCACGGGCGTGCCGGCCGACAAGCTGCTCCCGCCGAGTGCCGCGCACTGGTTCGGCACCGACACCCTCGGCCGCGATCTGTTCGGCCGGGTCGTGCACGGTGCGGTGCACTCGCTCTCGGGAGCGCTCATCGCCGTCACGGTCGGCCTCGCCCTCGGCACGCTGATCGGGGCGATCGCCGGTGCCGTCGGCGGTGTGGTCGACGACGTGCTGATGCGCGTGGTCGACGTGCTGCTCGCGATCCCCGGGCTGCTCCTCGCCCTCACGGTCATCATCCTGCTCGGCTTCGGCACCGTGAACGCCGCGATCGCGGTGGGTCTCGGCAGCGTCGCCGCGTTCGCCCGGCTCATGCGCGCCGAGGTCGCCCGTGTGCGGCGCACCGAGTACGTCGAAGCGGCCTTCGGCAGCGGCGGCACGTTCTTCACCGTGCTGCGCCGGCACGTGCTGCCCAACTCGTTGACGCCGATCGTCGCGCTCGCCGCGCTGCAGTTCGGCACGGCGATCCTCGCGATCTCGACGCTCGGGTTCCTCGGCTACGGTGCGCCGCCGCCCACGCCGGAGTGGGGCCTGCTGATCGCCGACGGCCGCAACTACGTGGGCACCGCCTGGTGGCTCACCGCCCTGCCCGGTCTCGTCGTGGTCGTCGTCGTCCTCAGCGCCAACCGGATCAGCCACCGCATCGGAAGGAGCGCGAAGTGAGCGCCGTCATCTCCGCCACCGATCTGCGGATCTCCTACGGCGACAAGGACCGGCGCCGCGAGGTCGTGCACGGCGTCTCGTTCGGGATCGCCGAGGGCGAGACCCTGGCGCTCGTGGGGGAGTCGGGTTCGGGCAAGTCCACCACCGCGCACGCCCTGCTCGGGCTGCTGCCCGAAGGCGGCCGCGTCGACGGCGGGCGGGTGCTGCTCGGCGACCTCGACATCTCGGGATGGTCCGACCGTGCGCTGCGCGGCATCCGCGGGCCCGAGATCGGTCTCGTGCCGCAGGATCCGACCACCTCGCTCGACCCCGTGCGCACGATCGGCGCGCAGGTCGAGGAGATCCTCCGTCTGCACGGGCACCGGGATCGGCGTTCGCGGCGGGCACGGGCCATCGAGCTGCTCGACCGTGTCGGAATCGACGACCCCGACCTGCGGGCGCGCCAGTATCCGCACGAGCTCTCGGGCGGCATGCGCCAGCGCGTGCTCATCGCCACCGCGATCGCCCTGCGGCCGCGGCTGCTGATCGCCGACGAGCCCACCAGCGCCCTCGACGCCACGGTGCAGCGCAAGGTGCTCGACCTGCTCGACGAGCTGCAGCGCGAGGAGGGCACCAGCATCCTGCTCGTGACCCACGACCTCGGTGTCGCGGCGGACCGGGCCGAGCGGCTCGTCGTACTTAAAGACGGTCGCATCGTCGAGCAGGGCTCCAGCGAGGCGGTGCTCGCCGCACCGGCCGACCCGTACACGAAGCAGCTGCTCGCCGACGCTCCGGCGTTCGCGACAGGTTTCCGTCGGCCGGATGCCCCGCCGTTCCTGCGCGATGCCGCGGCGGTCGCCGCCGAGAACCCCTGGGCGATCGTCGCCGACGGGCTCGTGAAGGAGTTCCGCGTCGCCGGGCGCGAGCGCTTCCGTGCCGTCGACGACGTGTCGTTCCGGGTGCGCAAGGGCACGACGCATGCGCTCGTGGGGGAGTCGGGCTCGGGCAAGACCACGACGGCACGGCTCATCACCCGCTTCCACCAACCGGATGCCGGGACGATCGAGGTCGACGGCGACGACGTGACCCACGCGAAGCGCGAGCAACTGCGGGTGCTCCGCCGACGCATCCAGCTCGTCTACCAGAACCCGTTCGCGTCGCTCGATCCGCGCCAGCAGATCGCCGACATCGTCGCCGAGCCGCTGGTGAACTTCGGCGTGGGCAGTCGCACCGAGCGCCGCGAGCGCGCTCTCGCCCTCCTCGACCGGGTGTCACTCCCCGCCGAGGTCGCACGGCGCACCCCGCGTGAGCTCTCAGGCGGGCAGCGGCAGCGCGTCGCGATCGCCCGCGCGCTGGCGATCGACCCCGACATCGTGGTGCTCGACGAGGCGGTGTCGGCGCTGGACGTCACGGTGCAGGCCCGCATCCTCGAGCTGCTCACCTCCCTGCAGGCCGAACTCGGGCTCACCTACCTGTTCATCTCGCACGACCTCGCGGTGGTGCGGCGGATCAGCCACACGGTCTCGGTGATGCGCCGCGGCCGGATCGTCGAGGAGGGGCAGACGGAAGACCTCTTCCGCGACCCGCAGCACGACTACACCCGGGAGCTGCTGGCCGCAGTACCGGGACGAACGGAGACCGTCGTATGACCACCCCCACCGTCGCCTTCTTCACCCGACTGCTCGACGATGCCGCTCCTGCCGAGCGATATGCGTTCGCGACCGCGCAGATCCAGCAGGCCGAGCGACACGGCATCGGACGGGCGTGGGTCGCGCAGCACCACTTCCACGCGGCCGAGGGCGGGCTGCCGTCGCCCCTGGTGTTCCTCGCGAACGTCGCCGCCGTGACTTCCACCATCCGTCTCGGCACCGGGGTGATCACGCTGCCGCTGGAGGATCCCGTGCGGGTGGCGGAGGACGCCGTGGTCGCCGATCTGCTCTCCGGGGGGCGCGTGGATCTGGGACTCGGCAGCGGCGGCACGCCCTCGTCGTTCGTGCCGTTCGGGGAGGACGTGCGCGACAAGGCGCCGACCTACGACCGGAAGCTGCGGACACTGCTCGACGCTCTCGCCGGCCGTGACGTCGGGGCGGGCAACACCCTCTACCCGGATGCCGGAGATCTCGCCGACCGTGTCTGGCAGGCGACCTTCTCGGCGCCGGGCGGGCATCGGGCCGGCGTCCATGGACACGGGCTGCTCCTGTCTCGCACGCAGCCGCGCAGTGCCGACCGGCTGCACGCACCGCTGTCTGCCCTGCAGGATCCGATCATCGACGCGTACCTCGAAGCGCTGCCGGAGGGGGTGGCGCCGCGGATCACCGCCTCGCGCACCGTGTTCGTCGCCGACGACCGTGCCGAGGCGCTGCGCTTCGCCGAGGTCGGTCTGCGCCGGGCGGCCGAGGGCTTCCGCCGTCAGGGGCAGACCATTCCGGGCGACAGCATCGACGAGCTGATCGCCGCGCTCGACACGCACCTGGGCACGCCGGAGCAGGTGGCGGAATCGCTCGCCGCCGACACCACCCTCGCCCGCGCGACCGAGGTGGCCTTCCAGGTGCACTCGGTCGACGCCCCGCACGAGCACGTGCTGCGCTCGATCGCGCTCTTCGCCGACGAGGTCGCCCCGGCCCTCGGCTACGCGCTGACCCCGACCCCGCACGGAACCACTACCGACCAGAACCTCACCCTGAAGGAGAACGCATGACCGACGACATCGTGGACCGGATCGCGGAGGTGACGCCGGAGCTCGATGCCCTGCGCCGTCGCCGTCCGGTGACCAGGGAGCAGCTGCAGGCGAGCTTCGACGCCCTCTTCCAGCCGGTGAGCACGGAGCACGTCTCGCAGGCCGAACGCGAACTCGTGGCCGCTTTCGCCACCGGTCTCGCCGGAGCCGACGACCCGACCGCCGAGTTCTACGCCGGTCGTGCGCAGGAGGCCGACCCGCAGCGGGCCACCGTCGTGCTCGCGGAGGCCGCCCGGGCGGCGACCACCGGACCCTTCGGCACCTACACCGAGCTCGGACTGCAGGCCGAGAACACCGACGGGGCGCGCTATGTCCCGTCCGAGACTGTCATCGCCGCGGTGGGTGAGCGCCTCGCCGCCGCCCTCGCGCACACGCACCTGCTGGTGTTCCGCCCCCGCGAGGCTTCGGGCGCCGACCTCGGCCGTCTGCTCGATGCGGGCTGGTCGGCCGACGGCATCGTGACGCTGTCGCAGCTGGTGTCGTTCCTCGCCTTCCAGCAGCGCGTCGTCACCGAACTCCGTGTGCTCGCCGCTGCGGGCTTGACCGCCGAGATCTCCGAGGAGGAGGCCGCATGACCGCCGAACAGAGCGTGCTCCGGCACGACGACGCCCCGCACCCGCACGCGTTCACCCGCGGCGAGGTCGGGTGGGTCCCGCACCTCGAGCCCCTCGCCGAGGCGGAGCTGACCGAGCGCCACTACGACGGCCTCGTCGATGCGGCTCGCGCGAAGAACGACTACTTCCGGCTGCTCGCCCGCGACCCCGAGGTGCTGAAGGCCCGCACCCTCGTCGACAAGGACATCTTCTACAACGCCGCGGAGGGTCTGCCGCGAGCCGACCGAGAGCTCGCCGCGACCGCGGCCTCCCGCCGCAACGGCTGCGTGTTCTGCGCCTCGGTGCACTCACGCTTCGCCGCGCACCACAGCAAGCGCGCAGACGACGTCGACCTGCTGCTCGACGAGGGCGTGGACGCGGACCTCGGCGAGCGCTGGAACGCCGTCGTCGCGGCATCCGTCGCCCTCACCGACACGCCCAACGCGTTCGGCGAGGACGAGATCGTCCGGCTGCGCGCCGCCGGACTCGACGACCTGGAGATCTCGGACCTCATCCACGGCGCCGCGTTCTTCAACTGGGCGAACCGGCTGATGCTGTCGATCGGACGGCCGGTGGCACCGGCCTGATCGCTCTGACGGCCCCTCGCCGTCAGGGGACGAGGATGATCTTGCCCGAGGCGGCGCCGGATTCCATGAGCTCATGGGCCTGCGCCGCCTCGGTCAGGGGCAGCTGGGGGCCGAGCTCGATCACGAAGTCGCCGGCGTCGAGGAGGGCGATCGTCTCGGCGAGCGCCTCGGCGCGCCAGGCGAGCTCCTCGTCGGTCAGGGGTACGGGGGAGCCGCCGGAGAAGGCACGGATACCGAAGGACGCGGCATCCGGTCCGCGCACGATCGTCGCGATCCGGTCGCGGTCGGCGACGAGGGCGAGCGAGGTCTCGATGGCCTCGTCGGTGCCGGCGCAGTCCAGCGCCACGGTGACGGCTGAGGGGGCGGCGTCGCGCACGCGGTCGAGCAGACCGTCGCCGTAGGCCACGGGGATCGCGCCGAGTTCGCGCAGCTGCTCGTGGCGGGCGGGGCTCGCCGTCGCGATCACGGTCGCGCCCCAGGCCACCGCGAACTGCACGGCGGCCTGTCCGACCGAGCCGGAGCCGCCGTGCACGAGCAGCACGTCGCCCTCGGTGACCCCGAGCGAGCGCAGCGACTGGTACGCGGTGCCCGCGGGGATCCCGATGGCCGCCCCTTCGGCGGCCGTGACGGAGTCGGGGAGCTTCGCGAGCTTCTCGGTGTCGATCGCGATCGCCGAGGCGTAGGTGCCGTGCGCGTCACGGATCGCCACCCGGTCGCCGACCGCGAAGTCGTCGACACCCTCGCCGAGCAGCTCGACCACGCCGGCCCCGTCGAAGCCGACCGGACGCGGCTCGGTGATCGGAGGAGACGGACGCTTGGCACTGCGCAGCTTGGCGTCGATGGGGTTCGCCCCCGCCGCCTCGATGCGCACCACGACCTCGCCGCGGGCCGCGACGGGATCGGGGATCTCCATCAGATGCAGGACATCGGGGGAGCCGAACTCGGTGTAGACGATCGCGCGTGCCATGGATTCAGGCTACCCGCGCTGACGCCCGCCGTCGCGGATCAGCGTCCGGACAGCACCTTCATGATGCGCTGCGGCGACACCGGCTGCGCGGTGCCGAGGCGCTGCGCGAACACGCTGACGCGGTACTCCTCGAGCAGCCAGCGCACCTCGACGAGTGCTGGGGGAGCGTCGGACGGAAGGGGGATGGTGCCGCCCGCATCCTCGAACGCCTTCGCCATCCGTTCGTACTCGGTCATGCGCGCACGATCCTTGCCCGGTTCGCTCCCGAGCGTCTTCAGCCGGTCGAGCATGCCTTCGAGGTAGCGCGGGAAGTGTGCGAGACGGTCGACTCCGGCCGCGGAGACGAAGCCCGGATGCAGCAGGCCGCTCAGCTGTGTGCGGATGTCGTTCAGCGGGCCGAGCAGGGCGAGCGAGTTCTGCGACTTGATGCCGCGTTCGACATCGCGGGACTTCGTCAGGATGCGGGCCACCAGTGAGACGCACGCGAAGAGCTGATCGACCAGCACGCCCGAGACGGCGTCGCGCACCCGGGTGAAGTCGGCTTCACTGCGCACGATACCGCCCGGTGCCGTCTGCTCGATGACCTGCCGCGCGACGGCCGCTCGGCAGTCCTCGATGAGGGCGGCGGCGGACTGGTACGGCGAGGCGGCGAGGGCGAGCTTCTCCTGGCTCGTCAGGTGCTCCTGCACGTACGACGAGGGGGAGGGGACGCCCAGCAGCACGAGCCGCAGCACGCCGTCGCGGGTGGCGGCGGCCGCGGCATCCGGGGTCGATTCGACGCGCACCGACACGGTCTTGCCCTGGTCGACGATCGCCGGGTAGCCGCGCACGACGCCGCCGGCGACACGCGTGTCGAGCACCTCGGGCAGGTCTCCGAAGGTCCACGCCGTGAGGCCGGTCTGTTCGATCGGTGCGGCAGCGACGCGCTCGGCACCACCGCGCTCAGCGCCGTTGCGGGCACCCTTGGCGCCGGACTTCGGCGGCGCGGCGATCGATCGCGCCACGCTGCTGCGCGCCCGGTCGGAGAGCTGCGCCTGCAGCGCCCGCAGGTCGCGACCCGAGCCGACCACCCGGCCGCGTTCGTCGACCGCGCGGAAGTTCATGCGCAGGTGTGGCGGCACGCGCTCGTCGTCGAAGTCGGCGGCGGACACGAGCTGGTTGGCGAGCGGCTGGATGAGCCGGGCCAGCGCCTCCTTGAGTGTGCGCGGCGGGAGGCCGCCGTGCGACTCCGGACCCTGCTCGGCCAGCTCGGCGCCGAACTTCTCGGCCCAGTCGGCGGCGGGTACGACGTGGCGGCGGATGGCCTTGGGCAGCGCGCGCAGCAGCCCGGTGACGAGCTCGGCACGTAGGCCCGGAACCTGCCAGTCGAAGCCGCGGTCCTCGAGCTGCGCGAGCAGCGGCAGTGGCACGACCACGCTCACACCGTCGTCGTCGGCGCCCGGTTCGAACCGGTACGCGAGGCCCAGCACCTGGTCGCCCTGCGTCCACCGTGTCGGGAACTCGCGCTGGTCGGCGCGCTCCTCGTCGTCGATCAGGTCGCTCTCGCGCATCACGAGCAGCTTCGGCGTCGTGGCCATGGCCTCACGCCACCAGCTCTCGAAGGAGCGCACGTCGAACACGTCGGTGGGGATGCGCTCGTCGTAGAACCGGAAGACGGCCTCGTCGCCGGCGAGGATGTCGCGGCGGCGCTCGCGCTCCTCCAGCTTCTCGAGGCGCTTGCGCAGCTCGGCGTTGCTGCGCCAGAACGCGCTCACCCGCTTGTCGATCCGCGTCGGGTCCCACTCGCCCTCGACGAGTGCATGGCGCACGAAGAGCTCGCGCGAGGCGGCCCGGTCGATGCGCGCGAACTGCACACGGCGGCGCGGGATGATCTCGAGCCCGAACAGCGTGACCTTCTCGAACGCGACGGCGGCGCCGGCATCCTTCGACCAGTGCGGCTCGGTCACCTGGCGCTTGGCGAGGTCTCCGGCGAGCGGTTCGGCCCACGCCGGGTCGATGGCGGCGACCGTGCGCGCGAACGTGCGGGAGGTCTCCACGATCTCGGCCGCGATCACCGCGCGCGGACTCTTCTTGCGCAGTCCCGAGCCGGGGAAGATCGAGAAGCGGATGCCGCGGGCTCCCCGGTACTCCGCGATGCGACGGCCCTTCGGCTCCTTCGCGGGAGAGTGCGCCTTGCCCGCCGGGGCGGTGCGCTCGTCGAGGAGGCCGATCTGCGACAGGAGTCCCGACAGCAGGGCGCGGTGGATGGCGTCCGGGTCGCTCGTTCCGGTGTCGTCGCCGGCGCGGTCGGGCGTCTTCACGAGCGTGCGCAGCTGACGGTGCACGTCGAACCACTCCCGCACTCGCACGTAGTTGAGGTGCTCCGAGCGGCACAGTCGACGGAACGCGCTGGATCCGAGTTCGCGCTGCTGCTCGCGCAGGTGGTTCCACAGATTCAGCAGGGTCAGGAAGTCGCTGGTCGGGTCGACGAACCGCGCGTGCAGGCGGTCGGCCTCCTCGCGGCGCTCTTCGGGTCGCTCGCGCACATCCTGGATCGTCATGCCCGAGACGATCGCGAGCACATCGCGGGTCACGGTGCCCCCCGAGCCCCCGCGCCCCGCCTCGATCAGCATCCGCGCGAACCGCGGGTCGATCGGCATGCGTGCGATGTCGCGACCGATGCGGGTGAGGTGCGGAGCGCCGTCGCGGCGGGACGGCTCGACAGCGCCGAGCTCGGTGAGCAGGTCGAACGCAGCCTTCACGCCCCGCGAGTCGGGCGGGGTGAGGAAGGGGAATGCGGTGATGTCGCCGAAGCCGAGCGACAGCATCTGCAGGATCACGGAGGCGAGCGAGGTGCGCAGGATCTCGGGCTCGGTGTACTCCGGGCGCCGGTCGTAGTCCTCCTCCGAGTAGAGGCGGATCGCGATGCCGTCGCTGGTGCGGCCGGCGCGGCCGGATCGCTGGTTCGCGGAGGCCTGCGACACCGCCTCGATCGGCAGTCGCTGCACCTTGGAGCGGTTGCTGTAGCGGGAGATGCGCGCGGTGCCGGTGTCGATGACGTACTTGATGCCGGGCACCGTGAGGCTCGTCTCGGCGACGTTGGTGGCGAGGATGACGCGGCGGCGGACTCCTGCCACCCTGCTGCGCTCGAACACGCGGTGCTGGTCGGCGGCGGAGAGCCGGCCGAACAAGGGGAGCACCTCGGTGGGGGCGCGGTCGTTCGCGTAGGCGCCGCGCACGGCGTCGGCCGCATCCCGGATCTCGGCCTCGCCGGGGAGGAACACGAGCACATCGCCCGGCGCCTCGCGGTCGAGCTCGCGCAGGGCGGCGACGATGGCCGAGACCTCGTCCTCCGGCTCGGCCGGTGCGTCCTCGTCGTCCCCGTCTTCGACCTGTCCGCGGTAGCGGATCTCGACCGGATACGTGCGACCGGATACCTCGATGATCGGCGCCGGTGTGCCATCCGCTGCGGCGAAGTGCTTCGCGAAGCTCTCCGGGTCGATGGTCGCCGAGGTGATGATCACCTTGAGGTCGGGGCGCTCCGGGAGGATCCGGGCCAGGTAGCCGAGCAGGAAGTCGACGTTGAGGGAGCGTTCGTGCGCCTCGTCGATGATGATCGTGTCGTAGCGGGTGAGCAGTCGATCGCGGTGGATCTCGTTGAGCAGGATGCCGTCGGTCATCAGCGCGATGCGCGTGGCGTCCGACACCTTGTCGGTGAAGCGCACCTTGTAGCCGACGAGCGTGCCGAGCTCGACCTGGAGCTCTTCCGCGACCCGCTCCGCGATCGTCCGGGCGGCGAGCCGACGCGGCTGGGTGTGTGCGATGCGCTCCCGTCCGAGCTCGAGCGCGATCTTCGGCAGCTGGGTGGTCTTGCCCGACCCGGTGGCGCCCGCGACGATCACGACCTGGTGGTCGCGGATGGCGTCGCCGATCTCGCCTCGGGCAGCGCTGACGGGCAGCTCCGGAGGGTAGGAGATCACGGGGGAGGACATAGCCCTCCATCGTATGACGGGATTCGCCCCCTACGATCATCTGGTGATCACCGCTGCAGCCCCCGTCCGCTGGTTCCGCGAGTTCGGGCGCCCGCCGCGCATCCTCGGACTGGATGTCGCTCGCGGGCTGGCGATCCTCGGCATGGCGGGCGCGCACATCGGCGAGACCGAGGCGTTCGAGTGGATGGACCCGGCGACGTGGACCGACCTCGTGCACGGGCGGTCGTCGATCCTGTTCGCGCTCCTCGCCGGAGTGTCCATCGCGCTGATGACCGGACGCAGCGCGCTTCCGGAGCGCGAGCGCCTCCCGAGCATCCGCCTGAACCTCGTCGGGCGCGGGGCCGTGATCTTCCTGATCGGACTGGCGCTGGAGATGCTCAACACTCCGATCGCCGTGATCCTCACGCTCTACGGCATCCTCTATGTCGCGGTGATCCCGTTCCTCCGGTGGCGCCCGTGGCAGCTGCTGCTCGGTGCGGCCGTGCTCGCGCTGGTCGGCCCGGCGCTGCTGGCGTTCCTCGGAGCCGTGATGCTGCATCCCTTCGGCACCGGGATCGGCTTCGTGCTCTACGGCACCTACCCGATCACGGTGTGGCTGGCTCTCGTGCTCGGCGGCATGGCGCTGGGACGGATGCACGTCGAGCGTGTGCGCACCGCCGTGATCGCGCTCGCGGTCGGCATCGTGCTCGCGGTGGTCGGCTACGGCCTCGGTGCGATCGGTCAGGCGGCGGGCCTCACCACACCGGCGGAATACAGCAGCTCCTCGTTCGTCGACGGCTCCTCGTTCAGCGAGAGCTCCTTCGACGTCTCGATGCCGAGCGGGTGGGAGGGGTATCCGCAGGCGCTGGAAGCGTCCGATCCGCTGGGCTCCGTGCTCGCGGCGGTGTTCGCGGTCGAGCCGCACAGCGGTGGCACGGCCGAGGTACTCGGCTCCGGCGGCTTCGCGCTGACCGTCATCGCCCTGTGCCTGCTGCTCAGCCGACCGCTGCGCTGGGTGCTGCTGCCGCTGGGCGCGCTGGGCTCCATGCCGCTGACGGCATACAGTGCGCACGTGCTGTCGATCGTGCTGTTCGGTGGGCCCGGCGGCTTCTTCTCCAGCAACGAGTTCTGGGCCGCGACCGCCATCGGGCTGCTGGTGGTGACGACGCTCTGGTCGATGTTCTTCGGCCGAGGACCGCTGGAACGGCTCGTCGGCCGCGGGGCGGCCGCGATGGCACTTGTTTCTTCATCCCCGGCCTCGACGTCGGATGCCGGTCATAGGCTGGAGGGATGAGCATTCCTGCACTCGAACTGAACGACGGCAACTCCATCCCGCAGCTCGGCTACGGCGTCTTCAAGGTGCCGCCGGCAGAGACCGAGCGCGCGGTGAGCGAGGCGCTCGAGATCGGCTACCGCCACATCGACACCGCCGCCATCTACGGCAACGAAGAGGGCGTCGGCGCCGCGATCGCCGCGTCCGGCATCGCCCGCGACGAGCTGTTCATCACGACCAAGCTCTGGAATGACCGTCACCACGGCGACGAGCCGCGTGCGGCCATCGGCGAGAGCCTCGACAAGCTCGGCCTCGAGAAGGTCGACCTGTACCTGGTGCACTGGCCGGCCCCCGCGATCGGCGACTACCTGCACGCGTTCACGAAGCTCATCGAGCTGCGTGAGGCGGGTCTCACCCGCAGCATCGGCGTCTCGAACTTCCTGGTGCCGCACCTCGAGCGCGTGATGAAAGAGACCGGCGTGGTGCCGGCCGTGAACCAGATCGAGCTGCACCCGGCCTACCAGCAGCGCGACGTGGTCGCCTGGGCCGGCGAGCACGGCATCAAGATCGAGGCCTGGGGTCCGCTCGGGCAGGGCAAGTACGACCTGTTCGGCACCCCGGCGGTGGCTGATGCCGCGGCCGCGCACGGGGTCACCCCCGCGCAGGCCGTGCTGCGCTGGCACCTGCAGAAGGGGATCATCGTGTTCCCGAAGTCGGTGCGCGCCGAGCGACTGCGCGAGAACCTCGACGTCTTCGGCTTCGAGCTGACGGATGCCGAGATCGCGGCGATCGACGCCCTCGACCCGCTCGACGGCTCGGGCCGCGTCGGCTCGCACCCGGACGAGGTCAACTGACCCCGGTCATCGGATCGGGCCCCCGGGCCTACATGACGCCCCGTGTCGCTCCGCGCGACACGGGGCGTCGTCGTGAGTAACTTCGAGGCATGACAGCTCCGTTCCGTGTCGTGGCCGTGTCGGGATCCCTGCACGAGCCGAGCAAGACGACCGCCCTCGTCCGCGCGATCACGGCCGCCGTCGCCGAGCGTGCCGAGGTCGAGTCGCAGCTCATCGAGCTCACGCAGATCGGCCCGGGCCTCGCGGGCGCGCTCCAGCGCGACCAGCTGCCGCCGGAGGTCGAGGCGCAGCTGCAGGCCATCGAGTCGGCCGACCTGCTGATCGTGGGCAGCCCCGTCTACCGTGCCTCGTTCACCGGTCTCTTCAAGCACCTCTTTGACTTCGTCGGCCAGTACGACCTGGTGGGAAAGCCCGTGCTGCTCGCGGCGACCGGCGGCGGCGAGAAGCACGCGCTGATCATCGAGCACCAGCTGCGGCCGCTGTTCGCGTTCTTCCAGGCGCTCACCCTCCCGGTCGGCGTCTACGCGAGCAACACCGACTTCGACGGCTACGAGATCGCCTCGGATGTGCTCCAGGCGCGCATCTCTCTCGCCGCCGAGCGTGCCCTGCCGCTCGTGGGTTACGCGGCCTCGCGTCCCGTCGAGCTTCTCGTCGGCTGACCGCGCGCGCTCCGCGCGGCGTAGCGTGAGGGTATGACCAACCGGCTCGCCGACACGCTCAGCCCGTACCTCCGCCAGCACGCCGAAAACCCGGTCGACTGGTACCCGTGGGGCGAAGAGGCGTTCGCGGAGGCCGAGCGCCGCGACGTGCCGCTGCTGATCTCGATCGGCTACTCGACCTGCCACTGGTGCCACGTGATGGCGCGGGAGTCGTTCGCCGATCCGGATACCGCCGCCCTCATCAACGACGGCTTCGTCGCGGTGAAGGTCGATCGCGAGGAGCATCCGCAGGTCGACGGAGCCTATATGGCCGCAGCCTCCGCCTTCACGCAGAACCTCGGTTGGCCGCTCACGGTGTTCACCACGCCCCGCGGGCGCACGTTCTACGCCGGCACCTACTGGCCGCCGGAAGCCCGTGGCCAGATGCCCGGCTTCCGCGACGTGCTCGCCGCGGTGCGCGAGGCATGGACCGTGCGGCGCGAGCAGGCCGAGGAGTCGGCGGATGCCGTGACCGACGCCCTCGCCCGCGCGGGGGAGTCCACCGCCTCGGACCTGCCCGACGTGGTGGCGATCGCGACGGCGGCGGAGACGATCGCGCAACGGGAGGACCGCGTCCACGGCGGTTTCGGCGGTGCCCCGAAGTTCCCCGTCGCCACGACGCTGCGGTTCCTGCAGCATCCGCTGGTGCGGGAGGGCGCTCCGCAGGCCGCGGCGTCGGCGGCACGGGCGCTCGCCACGATGGCCGGGTCCGACCTCCACGACGCCGACGGCGGCTTCTTCCGATACGCCACGCAGCGCGACTGGACGGTGCCGCACTACGAGCGGATGCTCACCGACAACGCGCAGCTGCTCGACGTCGCGCGGGATGCGGGGGACGAGTCGACGGGGCGCGGGATCGCCACCTTCCTGATCGACGTGCTCCGTCGCGACGCCGGAGGGTTCGGTGCCGCGCAGGATTCCGAGTCGACGATCGACGGCGCCCGCAGCGAGGGCGGCTATTACCTTCGTCCGGTCGCCGACCGCGCGGACCTGGAGCCGCCGGCCGTCGACGGCAAGGTGATCACCGGGTGGAACGGCCTGGCGATCGGCGCGCTGTCCCGGGCGGGTGCGGCATTCGGCGAGCGGACCTGGATCGATGCGGCCGCTGCCGCCGCCGACCACGTGCTGCGGGTCAACCGGAACGCCGCGGGCCCGCTCGTCCGCACCTCGCTCGACGGCCGTGCATCCGCCGCAGTGGCGACCCCCGCCGATCTCGGACTCCTCGCCGACGGCCTGTTCGCCCTCGCCCTCGCGACGGGGGAGGCGGAGTGGGCTGTCACGGCACGCGGCGTCCTCGACGACGCTCTCGCCGGCACCGGCGGCGACGATCCGCTGCTCTCGGCGCAGGGCATCGCGACCTCGCCCGACCAGACCGACGGCGACCTGCCCTCCGATGCCGCCGCGGTCGCCGGAGCCGCGCTCACCGCCTGGTGGCTCGGAGCGGGGGACCGGTACCGCGAGGCTGCCGCCGCGACCGTGAGCGCCCTCGCGTCGCGTTCGCTGGAGCAGCCGTTCGCCCACGGCACCCTGCTGCGGGTGGCAGCGGGCCTCGCCCTCCCGCCCCGGCAGCTCATGGTGATCACCGCCGACCGCGACGGTGCGCTCGCCGCAGCCGCCCGGGGTGCGGACGCCGAGGTCATCGCCGTCGTCACCCCCGCGCAGGCGCAGGCGTTCACCGAAGCGGGCTTCGAGCTGTTCGAGGGCAAGGATGCGGCCGCCGAACGCGCCTACGACTGCCGCGCGTTCGTGTGCCGCCTGCCCGTGAGCGACCCGGCCGAGGTCTCGATCTCCCGCTGAGGTCAGCCATGGTTGCGGGTGCACAATCTGCACAGCAATCCGCGCGCAGACACCGTCCGGTTGCGCGGGTTGCGCAGCATCCGGTGCACCGTTTGCCCAGTGCCCGGCATCCGTTCTACTGTTGCGCGACCCCACCCGCGATCACAGCAAGGATGCTCTGACGATGCCTCTCCCCACCCGCGCCGGACTCGACGCCGTTCCCGCGTACCGTCAGGGGCGCTCCGCCCCGGCCGGTGCGTCGAAGCTCTCCTCGAACGAGTCGCCGCATCCGCCGCTTCCTTCGGTCGCCCAGGCCGTGCGCGATCGGGTCGACGGCATCAATCGCTATCCCGACATGAGCGCGGCAGGCCTCCGTGAGCGTCTCGCCGCCCGCTACGGTGTCGACCCCGCCGAGGTCACCGTCGGTGCGGGTTCGGTCGAGATCGCCTCGCAGCTCATCCACGCGGTGGCCGGCGACGGCGACGAGGTGGTCTTCGCCTGGCGCTCGTTCGAGGCGTATCCCTCGCTGGTCCGCATCGCCGGGGCCACGCCGGTCGCCGTACCCCTCGATGCCGATCACGCGCACGACCTCGACGCGATGCTCGCCGCGATCACCCCGCGTACCCGCCTGATCTTCGTGTGCAACCCGAACAACCCCACCGGGACTGTGGTCGGCGCCGACGAACTGGAGCGCTTCGTCGCCGCCGTGCCGCACGACGTGCTCGTGGTGATCGACGAGGCGTACGTGCACTTCGACACGACCGAGAGCCGCGGTGCCGGCATCGAGCTGTTCCGACGCCACCCGCACGTGGCCGTCCTGCACACGTTCTCCAAGGCCTACGGGCTCGCCGGGCTGCGCATCGGCTACGCGATCGCCCCGGCCGCCGTCGCCGAGAACCAGCGGAAGGTCGCCGTGCCGTTCGGGGTCACCGACCTCGCCCAGACGGCGGCCCTCGCCTCGCTGGACGCCGAAGACGAGCTCGCGGTCCGCATCGGCGAGGTGATCGAGCAACGCGACCGCCTGCACCATGTGCTCACCGCGGCCGGCTGGCCCGCCGTCCCCTCACAGGCGAACTTCGTGTGGGTCCCCTCCGGTGATCGCACGGGCGAGCTCGAGGAACTGCTGCAGGCCGGCGGCGTGGTCGCCCGGGCCTTCGCCGGCGAGGGGATCCGCATCTCTTCCGGCTCCGCGACCGATATCGATCGCGTCGAGCAGGCGCTCACCGCCGCGCGTGTGGAGGTCGGCGCATGACCGGCGACCGCGCGACACAACTTCCCCCCACCACGACGACCACCAAGGGTCTGCATCCGGGGCTGACCCGCCGCCAGATCTCGATGATGGGGCTCGGCGGCGCGATCGGCGCCGGCCTGTTCGTCGGTTCGGGCCAGGCGATCAGCATCGCCGGCCCCGCTGTCCTGGTCTCGTACCTCGTGGCCGGTGGCATCGTCGTGCTCGTGATGGCGATGCTGGCCGAGATGGTCGCGGCGCGACCCAGCTCCGGCGCCTTCAGCTCGTACGCGCAGAAGGCGATGGGCCGCAGCGCCGGCAGCGCGGTCGGCTGGCTCTACTGGATCCAGCTGGTCGTCGTGATCGCCGCCGAGGCGACGGGCGCCGGGGCGATCGTGGCGAACTGGACGCCGGGCATCCCCGCCTGGGTGTGGGTGCTGATCTTCGTCGTGGCGCTCACCGCCGTGAACCTGTTCGGCGTGCGCAATTACGGCCGCTTCGAGTTCTGGTTCGCGGCCATCAAGGTCGCGGCGATCATCGCCTTCCTCATCGTGGGCGTGTGCGCGATCGTCGGACTCATCCCCGGCGTGCCCGCGACCGGCATCGCGAACCTCGTCGACAACGGCGGTTTCGCCCCGAACGGCATCGCCGGCATCGCGGGCGCCCTGCTCATCGTGGTGTTCGCGTTCGGAGGCACCGAGGTCGTCGCGATCGCCGCCGCCGAGTCGAACGACCCCGCACACAACATCCGCCGCATCGTGCGCGAGGTGCTCGTGCGCATCCTCGTCTTCTACGTCGGATCGATCTTCGTGATCGTGGCGGTACTGCCGTGGAACGATCCCGCGGTCAAGGACGGCCCGTTCTCGGCGGTGCTCGAGACCCTGAACGTGCCCGGCGTCGGTCTCGTGATGGACCTGATCGTGATCGTCGCGCTGCTGTCGGCCATGAACGCCAACATCTACGGTGCCTCCCGCATGGCGTACTCGCTGGGGGAGCGCGGACTCGCTCCGCTGGCCGCGACCCGCACGAGCCTCAAGGGCGTGCCGTTCGTCGCCGTGCTGGCCTCGGTCGCCTTCGGCTTCGTGACGGTCGGGCTCAACTGGGCGTTCCCCGATGTGGTCCTGCCCGCGCTCCTGAACGTGGTCGGCTCGACGCTGCTCGTGATCTGGACGGCCACGGCGGTCGCGCAGATCATCCTCCGCACCCGCGCGGATCGCACGGGCGAGGAGATGCCGATGCGGATGTGGGGCTTCCCGTGGCTGTCGTGGCTGTGCCTGGTGCTGCTCGCCGCGGTGATCGCACTCGCGATGATCGACCCGGCAGCGCGCATCCAGCTCCTGTTGACCCTCGCGCTCACCGGTGTGCTCCTCCTCGTCGCCCGCGCGACCAGGGGATACGCGCGGGCCGGCGTGCCGCGGGAGTAGCCGATGCGCATCGATCGCCTCGACGCCCAGCTCATCCGGCTGCTCACCGAGTCGCCGCAGCTGCCGATCCTGGAAGTCGCGCGGCGGCTCGGGATCGCCCGCGGCACTGCGACGAGCCGTCTCGCGCGCCTGCACGAGGGCGGGGTGATCGAGGCGATCGTGCCGCGCGTCGACCCGGCCGGCTTCGGCTACGGCGTGGTCGCCTTCTGCCTGGTCGAGATCGATCAGAAGGTCGGGCACGACGAGGTGGCGACGGCCCTGGCGGACGCGGTGCCCGAGATCGTCGACATGCACACCGTCACGGGCGCCAGCGACATGCAGCTGCGGCTGGTCGCGCGGGACGCCACGCGGCTGCAGGAGGTGCTCGACCGGGTCGCGCTGGTGCCCGGCGTCGCCCGCACGGCCTCCTCGATCGCGATGCGCACCCACCTCTCGGGGCGGGTGCTCCCGCTGGTGGACCACGTCGCGACGGACGATCCCGCCTAGTGCCTCACGCCCTCACACCCAGCCGGGCAGCCAGTTGTGCAGGAGCCAGAACTCGTACGGCACGCTCGTCCCGGTCCACAGCGGCAGGAAGAACGCCGAGACCAGCACGACGAACGTGAGGAAGATGATCACCGTGCGCTCGCCGGACTGCCGTCGGTACAGCGGATCCTCTCGCTTTCCGGCGATGATCCGCAGCGTCATCGCCAGGGCGAGCACGAGGAACGGCATCATCACGACCGTGTAGAACTGGAAGATCGTGCGCTCGGGGAACATCAGCCACGGCAGGTAGGTGACCGCCAGGCCCACGAGCGGAACGGTCAGCTCCGGCCCGACCGGCTGCCGCGTGATCCAGCTCCGCACGAGTCGATAGATCAGGTAGACGGCGGCCGCGACCCCGCCGTACCAGATGAGCGGATTGGGGACGGCGGAGATCACGCCGATGCAGTGATCCGTGCCGCAACCCGAGGGGGAGGGGTCGACCCAGACCGCGGTCGGACGCAGCAGCAGCGGCCACTCCCACGCGGGGCTCGCATAGGGGTGCCCGCGGCTCAGGCCCACGTGGAATCCGAGCATGGACTCGTGGTACTTCCACAGTGCGAGCAGGGGGTTGGTGTCGCTCTTGCGGTCATAGCCGCCGGCGGTCACGAGCCAGCCCGTCCAGCTGACGAGGTACACCGCGAGAGCCGGGAAGACGAGCAGCACGAACGAGACGGGCCCCTGGCGGAATGCGGCGGCGGTCGGCCACAGCACCACGCCCGCGCGGCGCCGGGCCAGCGCATCGGTGATCACGACGTACAGCCCGAAGCCGGCGAGGACGTAGAGCCCCGACCACTTCACGGCGCACGCCGCGCCCAGGGCGAGTCCCGCGGCGACCAGCCACGGACGGCGCCACAGCACGGGCCCCCAGAACGGATCCGGCGCGTCGGGGTCGCGCCTCTCGAGCACGGGGATCGTCCGCTGCCGGTCGATCAGCACGAACAGCACGCCCAGCAGGATGAAGAACGTCAGGATGCCGTCGAGCAGGGCGATGCGGCTCATCACGATGCTGAGCCCGTCGATCGCGAGCAGGGTGCCGGCCACGGTCGCGACGACCACCGAGCCGCTGAGGCGCCGGGCGATCAGGTACACCAGCAAGACGGACGCCGTGCCGAAGAGCGCGGTGGCCAGCCGCCAGCCGCCGCTGTTCTCCGGGCCGCCGATCGCCATGCCCAGCGCGATCAGCCACTTGCCCAGCGGCGGATGCACGATGAACGCGCCCTGGTCGGAGAGCGGAAGATCCTCGCCGGTCGGGAACGCCTGGTTCGCGCCGTCGCCCCAGGTGCCTTCGTAGCCCAGGGTCCACAGCGACCAGGCGTCCTTGACGTAGTAGGTCTCGTCGAAGGCCAGCTCGTGCGGATGGGCGACGCCGATCAGCCGGAGGACCGCGGCCAGCGCGGTGATGACCAGTGGGGCGAGCCATCGGATGGCGCGGCCCCAGTCGGGATCGAGGAGCACGCGGTCGCGAAGTCGCCCGTATCGCGTCAGCCGTGCCTCGGGGGCAGGGAGCAGGGGCACGGGCGCGGTCACCGGTCCAGCCTAGACAACCCGCCTAAGCTGGGCGGGTGATCATCCTCGCCGCCACTCCGATCGGAAATCTCGGCGACGCGTCCCGCCGCCTGGTGGAGGTGCTGGAGAACGCCGAGGTCGTCGTCGCGGAGGACACCCGCACCACGGTGCGACTCCTGAAGGCGCTGCAGATCGACAACCGTCCGCGCCTGATCGCGCTGCACGACCACAACGAGAAGCAGAAGGCCGCAGAGCTCGCCGCCCTCGCGGCGGAGACCGACATCGTCGTGATGAGCGACGCCGGGATGCCGACCGTCAGCGATCCCGGCTACGGGCTGGTCGCCGAGGCCGTGGCCCAGGGTGTGACGGTGACCGCGATCCCCGGTCCGAGTGCGGTGCTGATGGCGCTCGCGATCTCGGGCCTCCCCACCGACCGCTTCACGTTCGAGGGATTCCTGCCGCGCAAGCCGGGGGAGCGCCGCTCGACCCTTCGCGCGCTCGCCGCGGAACCCCGCACCATGGTGTTCTTCGAGTCGCCCGCCCGCCTCGCGAGCGCGCTCGCCGACATGGGGGCGGCGTTCGGCGACGAGCGGCGGATCGCGGTGTGCCGCGAGCTCACGAAGCTGTACGAGGAGGTGCGCCGCGGCACGGCATCCGAGCTGGTCGCCTGGGCCGAGGACGGCGTCAAGGGCGAGATCGTCGTCGTCGTCGAGGGGGCTTCCCGCCGCGACGCCTCCCCGGAGGACGCGCTCGCCCAGGTGCAGAAGCTCGTCGCCGACGGCATCCGCCTGAAGGATGCCGCGTCCGAGGTCGCCGCGCTCACCGGCCTCTCCTCCCGCGACCTCTACCAGGCCGCGCTGGCCGCCCGCTCCGGAGGGGCATGACCGTGAGCAAGGCGGCGACCGTGTACGACGTGGCCGATCGGGCCGGCGTGTCCATCGCCACCGTGTCGCGCGTGCTGCGCTCGCCGGATGCGGTGCGTCCGGTCACGCGGGAGCGCGTGCTCGATGCCGTGTCCGCCCTGGGCTATGTGCCCAGCGGCAGTGCCCGGGGTCTCGCGGAGCGCCGCACCGGGGTGCTCGGGCTGTACTTCCCCGGGTTCGACGCCGCGGAAGACGCTCCGCCGCTGGACGTGCTCTCCGATGCCGACGCGCCGCCGTTCGCGATCGTCCGTGATGACGCGGATGGCGATGACGGACACACCTCGATGCTCTTCCTCGACGAGGTGCTGCGCGGTGCGGAGCTGGAGGCGTGGAAGCAGGGTTTCGTACTCATGGTCGGCGTCGGACGCGACGATCCCGACCGGTCGACGGTGCGCGACATGGCCGGCCGTGTCGACGGCCTCATGGTGCTCGCGAGCAGTGTGCCCGACGACGTGCTGGCGCGCCTCGCCCGGCGGATCCCGGTCGTGGTCCTCTCCGGGCCGCCGCGCGGTGATCACTACGACCACGTCACGGTGAGCAATGCCGAGGCGATGACGGAGCTGACCCGGCATGTCCTGGCCCAGGTGGGGGACGGGCCGCTGGCCTTCCTCGCCGGCCCCGAGGACTCGCCGGACGGCCTGCAGCGGTGGGAGGGGTTCGCGGCGGCGGTGACGGCCGCGGGCCGATCCCTCGACGACGTGACCGTCCTCCGCGGCGACTTCACCCGCGGCTCGGGCCGTCGTGCCGCCGAGGAACTCGTCGCATCCGGCGCGCCGGCAGCGCTGATCTCCGCGAATGACCAGATGGCGCTCGGCGCGCTCGACATGTTCCGCGGCGCCGGCATCCGCGTGCCCGAGGACATCCTCGTGACCGGGTTCGACGGCATCGAGGCGGCCGCGCTGTCGCGCCCCCCGCTCACCACGATCCGCCAGCCCATGATCGACCTCGGGCGCGCGGCCGTCCAGGTGCTCGCACGGCGCCTGGAGAGCATGGAGGCCGAGCCTGTGCTGGCTCGCCTGCCGCTGCAGATCCTCCTTCGCGAGAGCTCGCAGCGCCCTTCCTGACGCCCCGCGGCACGGCGCCACGCCGGTGTCAAGGGGTTGCTTTCGAAAAATGTATGCGCTTACAATCGCTGAGGCGGCGCAGGCCGTCGGTCATGACAGAGACGACATGAGGTGGCAGATGTCCGGTGGCAGAACACCGAGAGCGCGGATGATGGGACGCTGGCGCAGAACGGCGATCGTCGGCCTTGCAGCAGCCGCAGTCGCACTGAGCGGCTGCAGCATCCAGATCACATCCCAACCCGATCCCTCGATCGGCGACGACACGATGCTGATCAACGCCGACAAGGGCAACCCGTTCTTCACGAGGAACTTCAACCCGTATCTCACCAACACGCGCACGGCGTCGCGGTGGATCTACGAGCCGCTGATCCTGGTCAACCCGCTCGACGGCACGCAGAACCCCTGGCTGGCGACCGAGTGGTCCCAGCCCGACGCCCGCACCATCGTCATGACGATCCGCGACGACGTCGAGTGGAGCGACGGCGAAGACCTGACGCCGGACGATGTGGCCTTCACGTTCCAGCTGCTCAAGGACAACCCCGCGCTCGACATCAAGGGTGCCTGGCAGCATCTGGAGAGCGTCGAGACCGAGGGCGACGACGTGATCATGCACCTCCAGACCGAGGATGCTCCGTCGCTGCCCATCCTCGGCCAGACCATGATCGTGCCGGAGCACCTCTGGGCCGACGTGAAGGACCCCGCCACGTACCGCAACGAGACACCGGTCGGGACCGGGCCGTTCGTGCTCGGCAACTACAACGACCAGCAGTACTCGATGGACCGCAACCCCGACTACTGGCAGGCCGACAAGATCGAGATCGAGCACATCATCCTGCCCTCGACCAACTCGCAGCTCGACACCGTGAGCCGCGGATACGACTGGGCGTACTCGTTCATCTCGGACGTGGAGGGCACCTGGGGTGCGGCGAGTCCGGACAACAAGTGGTGGTTCCCGCCGGGCGGCGTGATCGCCCTGATGCCGAACCTCGAGGTCGCCCCCTTCGACGACGTGAACGTCCGCCGAGGCATCGCGCTCTCCCTCGATCGCGAGGAGATCGCCGAGACCGCTTCCGAGGGGTACATGGAGCCCGCCGGCCAGACCGGACTGATCCTCCCGAACCAGGAGGAGTATCTCGACCCGAGCATCCCCGACGAGGGCATGATCACGCAGGACACGGATGCTGCGCTCGAAGCCTTCGAGAAGGCGGGCTACACCCTCGACGGCGACCGGCTCGTGGACGCCGACGGTGAGCAGCTCGAGTTCGCGCTGACCACGGCCAACGGCTTCACCGACTGGACCAGGGCGGCGCAGACCGTGCGCAGTCAGCTCGCCGAGGTCGGCGTGAAGGTCACGCTCAAGCTCCCGCAGCCCGCGGGATACCAGAGCGCGATCAGCAACGGCGACTTCGAGATGGCGATCGGCGGCATGGGCAACGGCGACGTCTACCAGGCCTACAACAACCTGCTCTCCAGCGAGTTCTACGTGCCATCGGGCGAGACGACCGCCAACAACTTCGAGCGCTACCGCTCGGACGAGGCCGACGCGCTGCTGGCCGAGTACCGCGAGACCGTCGACACCGATCGCCAGGCCGAGATCGTGAAGGATCTGCAGGGCATCGTCTACGACGAGATGCCCGTGATCGGCCTCTACTACGGCGGCATCTGGGGTCTGTTCAACGACGCCAAGTTCACCGGCTGGCCGAGTGAGGAAGACCCGTACATGATTCCGCAGAACTACGATTCCGCGCCGCTGGGCATCTTCACGCGGCTCGAGCGAGTCAAGGAGGACGACAAGTGAAGTACGTGCTCCAGAAGTTCGGCCTGTTCGTGCTCACCCTGTGGGCCGCCGTCACCCTGAACTTCTTCCTCCCGCGCATGATGCCGGGTTCCCCGGCGGATGCCGCTATCGCCAAGCTGTCCCAGAACGGGCCGGTGTCCGACGCCACGCGCGCCGCCATCGAAGCCCAGCTGGGCGTGCCGACCGGGTCGCTGTGGGATCAGTACATCGCCTACCTCGGCCAGGTCGTGCGGCTCGACTTCGGCGTCTCGTACACGTTCTACCCGCAGTCGGTGGCGAGCATGGTGTCGACGGCACTGCCGTACACGATCGCCCTCGTCGGCATCGTCACGATCCTCGCGTTCGTGATCGGCACCCTCATCGGCGTCGCGGCCGCCTGGCGCCGAGGCACCTGGCTCGACACGCTGCCGACGCTGACGGGCTCCTTCCTCAGCACGTTCCCCTACTTCTGGACCGCGCTGCTGCTGCTGTTCTTCTTCGGCTACGTGCTGCACTGGTTCCCGACGACGGGGGCCTACTCCGCGACGACGACCCCCGGGTTCACCTGGGAGTTCCTCGGAGACCTCTTGAGCCACGCGTTCCTCCCGGCCCTCACCATCCTGCTCACCTCACTCGGCGGCTGGATCATCGGGATGCGCAACGCCATGATCAACACGCTCGGTGAGGACTACATCACCTTCGGCGAGGCGAACGGGCTGCACGGCCGCACGATCGCCCTCCGCTACGCCGCGCGCAACGCGATCCTGCCGAACCTCACCGGCTTCGGGCTCACGCTCGGCGGTGTCGTGGGCGGATCGATCCTCGTCGAGCAGGTGTTCGGCTATCCCGGCATCGGGTACCTGCTCTTCAACGCCGTGATCGGGCAGGACTACCCGCTCATGCAGGCGCTCTTCCTGATGATCACCGTGAGCGTGCTCATCGCCAACTTCCTCGTGGACATCCTCTACGGGGTTCTCGACCCGAGGACACGCCGATGACTTCCACCATGAACGTCAAGATCCCCGCCGAGCGCATCGCCGCGCCCAGCCCGTGGCGCGCCTTCGGGCGCATGGTCGCCACCCTCTGGAGCAACGGCAAAGCCCGACTCGGCCTCTGCATCCTCGCCTTCTTCGTGCTGGTCGCGGTGTTCGCCCCGGTCCTCGCCCCCTACGGGCCGAAGGAGAACGGGTTCGACCGCAACGCCGATGCCTCCTGGGCGCACTGGCTCGGCACGACTGCCGCGGGGGAGGACGTGCTCAGCCAGCTCATCTACGGTGCGCAGATCAGCCTTCTGGTCGGCTTCGCCGCCGGCATCCTGTCCACCATGGTCGCTGTGCTGATCGGCCTCAGCTGGGGGTACATGCGCGGCTTCGCGGGCGAGGTGGTCGGCTTCATCGTCAACCTCTTCCTCGTGATCCCGGGCCTACCTCTCATGATCGTGATCGCCGCCTACCTGCAGAACGGCGGCATCCTGATGATCATCGCCGTGATCGTGGTGACCGGCTGGGCGTGGGGCGCTCGCGTGCTCCGCAGCCAGACGCAGTCGCTGCGCGGCAACGACTTCGTCACCTCGGCGCAGTTCTCGGGGGACAGCCGGACGCGCATCGTGTTCCGCGAGATCCTGCCGAACATGACGTCGATCATCGCCGGCACGCTCTTCGGAGCGGCGACGGCGGCGATCCTCGCCGAGGCCGGCCTGGAGTTCCTCGGCCTCGGTGACTCCAGCATCGTCAGCTGGGGCACCATGCTCTATTGGGCGCAGAACTCCAACTCCCTGCTCACCGGGCAGTGGCTGCTGCTGTTCGCCCCCGGTCTGTGCATCGCACTGCTGGCGCTGAGCCTGACACTGATCAACTTCGGCGTGGACGGCATCTCCAATCCGCGCCTGCGAGAGGGGAAGGGCCGATGACCGCCATGAACACGAATGATGTGCTGCTGGAGGTCGACTCCCTGTCCGTCGAGTACGCCTCTCCCGGAGCGACACCTGTCGCGGCCGTCCACGACGTCTCGTTCTCACTGCGCCGCGGCGAGTTCGTCGGACTCGTCGGCGAGTCGGGGTCGGGCAAGTCGACCCTCGGCTTCGCGCTGACGCGGCTGCAGAAGCCTCCGGCGCGCATCAGCGGCGGCCGCATCCTCTTCGGCGGGCGCGACATCCGCGAGCTGGATGCCGAGGAGCTGCGTCGTCAGCGCCAGGGCGGATTTGCGATGGTGCTGCAGTCGGGCATGAACGCACTGAACCCGGTGCGCACGGTGGGCAACCACTTCCGCGACATCTTCGCCGCCCACGGCCACGTGCCCAAGGGCGACCGGGATGCGCGGGCCCGCGAGCTCATCGGCAAGGTCGGGCTCGACGCCTCGGTGCTCGCCCGCTACCCCGGGGAGCTCTCCGGCGGTATGCGCCAGCGTGCCTCGATCGCGCTCGCGCTGTCGCTGGAGCCGCAGCTCATGGTCTTCGACGAGCCGACCACCGCGCTCGACGTGCTCGTGCAGCACGCCGTCATGGACACGATCAAGGAGCTGCAGCGGGCCGAGCAGTTCACGGCCATCCTCATCAGCCACGATCTCGGCATCGTGCTCGAGGCCACCGACCGGGTGATGGTGATGCACGAGGGGCGCATCGTCGAAGACGCGCCGAGCATCGACATCCTGCAGCGTCCGAAGGACGAGTACACGCGGATGCTGCTCAGCCACTACGCCGACCCCCGCGCGAAGACCCTGTCGATCCCCGGCTTCGTCGACCTCGGGACGCGGCGCGCCGAAGGCCGTTCGCGCACCGACGTCACCGAGACGCTGCCGACCGTGTCGTCGCGGGATGCGCGTCGCGCCGATGCGGCGATCGTGGTCGACGGGGTGTCCAAGCACTATCCGGCCCCGCGCCGTGGACAGGACGCGGTGACGGCCGTCGACGATGTGTCGTTCCGGCTGGAACCCGGGGAGGCGCTCGCGCTCGTCGGGGCCTCGGGCTCGGGCAAGTCGACCATCGCGAAGATGCTCACCGGCGTCGAGAAGCCGACCTCCGGCACCGTCCGCTTCGGCGATGTCGACGTGGCGACCCTCAAGCGCCGCGGTCTGCGTGACTTGCGCAAGGACGTGCAGATGGTGTTCCAGGATCCGTACGCGGCACTCAACCCGCTGCACACGGTCGAGTACGCGCTGACGCGCCCGGTCATGAACTACACGAAGTTGCGCGGGCAGGAAGCCAGGGCGCGGGTGCTCGAGCTGCTCGAGACCGTCGGCCTCACGCCCGTCGAGCAGTTCGCGGCGAAACTGCCGCATCAGCTCTCGGGCGGGCAGCGGCAGCGCGTCGTGATCGCCAGGGCGCTCGCGAGCGACCCGCAGGTGCTCATCGCCGATGAGCCGGTCTCGATGCTCGACGTCTCGCTGCGTGCGGGCGTGCTGGCGCTGCTGGAGGATCTGCGCGAGAGATGGGGCATCAGCATGCTCTACATCACGCACGACCTGCTGAGCGCGAGGCTCGTGACGCAGAACATCCTGGTGCTCAACGGCGGCCGCGTGGTCGAACGCGGAGAGACCGCCGAGGTGCTGCAGCATCCGGAGGATCCGTACACGATCCAGCTGCTGGACGCCGTGCCCAATCCGACTCGTATCCGATAGAACCACTCATGAGAGGAGCACTCGTGCTCGCATTCCCCGACGGCTTCCTGTGGGGTGCCGCGACCGCGGCCCACCAGGTGGAGGGCAACAACACCACGAGCAACTGGTGGGCGATGGAACACGCCCCCGGCTCGCCCATGGTCGAGCCCTCCGGTGACGCCGCCGACCACTTCCACCGCTACCCGGAGGACATGCGGCTGCTCGCCGACGCCGGGCTGAACTCCTACCGGTTCTCGGTGGAGTGGGCGCGGATCGAGCCCGAGCGCGGCTTCGTCTCGCGGGCGATGCTCGACCACTACCGCCGCATGATCGACACGGCGCGCGAGAACGGGCTCGACCCGACGGTCACGCTCATGCACTTCACGGTGCCGCAGTGGTTCCAGAAGGACGGCTTCTGGCGTGCCGACGACGCGGTCGACCTGTTCGCCCGCTACGTCGAGACCGTGCTCCCGATCCTCGACGGCGTCGAGTACGTGTGCACCATCAACGAGCCCAACATCGCCGCGATGCTCGCCGGGGGAGAGGACGCCGCGAACCTCGTCGCCTTCGGCCTCCCGAACCCCGACCTCGCCGTGGCCGACACCCTGCTCGACGCGCACCACCGCGCCTCCGAGATCCTGCACTCGGTGCCGGGGGTCAAGGCCGGCTGGACCATCGCCACGCAGGCGTTCCACTCCACCGGTGAGCCGGGTGCCGACGAGATGCTCGCCGAATACGGCGACCCGCGTGACCACTGGTACCTCGACCAGTCGGCCGGCGACGACTTCGTCGGCGTGCAGGCGTACACGCGCACCTTCATCGGACCGGAGGGTCCGCGACCCGTGTCGCCGGATGTGGAGACGACCCTGACCGGCTGGGAGTTCTTCCCCGAGGCGCTCGAGATGGGTGTGCGCAGCGCATGGGAACGCAGCGGAGGGGTGCCCGTGCTCGTGACCGAGAACGGCATCGCGACCGCCGACGACACCCGCCGCATCGCCTACACGCAGGGTGCGCTCGAGGGACTGCACCGCGCGATCTCCGACGGCATCGATGTGCGGGCGTACCAGCACTGGAGCGCACTGGACAACTACGAGTGGGCCAGCGGCTTCGCCCCCACCTTCGGGCTGATCGGTTTCGACCATCAGACGTTCGTACGGACGCCGAAGCCGTCCCTCGCCTGGCTCGGGGAGGTCGCGCGCCGCAACGGGCTCTGAGTTCGGGGTTACGCTCAGGGAATGACGACGCACGCGAGGCACTCGACGCGGCAGGACCGGATCCGATCCGCAGCCGCGGGCCTGAGCGCGGCCGTCGTCGCGGTCGGCCTGGCCGAACTCGTCGCTGCGGTCGTGGAGCCGAGTGCGAGCCCGTTCGCCGTGATCGGCAGCGGGCTCATCGACCTCGCGCCGAGCTGGGCGAAGGACACGGCGATCGCGCTGTTCGGCACCGGAGACAAGGTGGCCCTGATCGTCGGGGTCGCCATCGTCCTCGCGGTCGTCGCCGCGTTCGCCGGCTTCCTGGAGCTGCGACGCCCTCCGATCGGGGCCGTGATCCTCGCTGCTCTCGGCGCACTCGCCGTCGTGGCCGCGATGATCCGCCCCGGTGCGGGGCCGTTCGCCTGGCTCCCCGGCCTCGTCGCCGGTCTCGTCGCGGTGATCGTCGTGCGGATGCTGGTGCGCAGGCTCCGGCCCGTCGCCGGAATCGCCCCGGACGAGATCGACCGGCGCCGGTTCCTGATCTGGACGACCGGCGCCGCGGCGGCCGGACTCGTGCTGCTGATCGTCGGGAACGTCGCGCGCGGGGCCACCCGCTCGATCGAGGTGGTCCGTGACGCGCTGCGGCTGCCGAAGCCGGCGCGAGCGGCGGCGCCGGTCCCTGCCGGCGCCGACCTGGAGATCCCCGGCCTCGCTCCGGTCGTCACCCCCAACGCCGAGTTCTACCGCATCGACACCGCGCTGATCGTGCCGCGGATCGACCCGGCCGACTGGTCGCTGCGCATCCACGGGATGGTGGACCGCGAGGTGCGCCTCACCTGGGACGAGCTGGTCGCCCTGCCGATGCAGGAGTCCGACGTCACTCTCGCGTGCGTGTCGAACGAGGTCGGCGGATCGCTGATCGGCAACGCCCGCTGGCTGGGCGTTCCGGTGCGGGAGCTGCTCGCCCGCGCGGGTGTGGATCCTGACGCCGACATGGTGCTGTCGACCTCGTCCGACGGCTTCACGGCATCCACTCCGATCGAGGCGCTCACCGACGACCGCGACGCGCTGCTGGCCGTCGGCATGAACGGCGAGCCGTTGCCGATCGAACACGGGTTCCCGGCGCGACTCGTGGTCCCCGGGCTCTACGGATACGTGTCCGCGACGAAGTGGGTCACCCAGCTCGAGGTCACCCGTTTCGACCGCGCCACCGCGTACTGGACCACACGGGGATGGTCCGAGCGCGGGCCGATCAAGCTGCAGTCCCGCATCGATGTGCCGCGTGGAGGCCAGTCCGTTCCGGCCGGCGACACCGTGATCGCGGGGATGGCGTGGCAGCAGCAGGTCGGCATCGCCGGGGTCGAGGTGCGCATCGACGACGGGCCGTGGCAGCGTGCCGAGCTCGCGACCGCCATCTCAGCCGACACCTGGGTGCAGTGGAGTCTGGCGTGGACGGCGGAGAGTGGATCGCACACCGTCGAGTGCCGGGCGCTCAGCGTCGAGGGCGATACCCAGACATCGGATCCGGCGCCGCCCGCACCCGACGGCGCGCAGGGATGGCACCGCATCGACGTCTCGGTGGCCTGAGCGCGTAACCACCGGTGCCCGGACACCTAGAATTGCTCCATGCCCGCAGGCGAATCCTTCTACATCACCACGCCCATCTACTACCCCTCCGACGTGCCGCACATCGGTCACGGGTACACGACGGTGGCCGTCGACACGCTCGCACGGTGGCACCGCCAGGCGGGGGATGACACCTGGATGCTCACGGGCACCGATGAGCACGGCCAGAAGATGCTGCGCGCCGCGGCAGCCAACAACGTCACCCCTCAAGAATGGGTCGACAAGCTCGTCACCGAGAGCTGGTTCCCGCTGCTGACGACGCTCGACGTCGCCAACGACGACTTCATCCGCACCACGCAGGAGCGCCACGAGACGAACGTGCAGACGTTCTTCCAGCGCCTGTACGACCGCGGCTACATCTACGCCGGCGAGTACGAGGCGCTCTACTGCGTGGGCTGTGAGGAGTTCAAGCCCGAGTCGGAGATCGTCGACGGCACCGGTCCCTTCGAGGGGCTGAAGGTCTGCGCGATCCACTCGAAGCCGCTCGAGCTGCTGCAGGAGAAGAACTACTTCTTCAAGCTGAGCGAGTTCCAGGACCGTCTGCTCGAGCTCTACAAGACGCAGCCCGACTTCGTGCGCCCGGATTCCGCGCGCAACGAGGTCGTGTCGTTCGTGAGCCAGGGACTCAAGGACCTGTCGATCTCGCGTTCGACCTTCGACTGGGGCATCCCGCTGCCGTGGGACGAGTCGCACGTCATCTACGTGTGGGTCGATGCGCTGCTGAACTACGCCACGGCCGTCGGCTACGGCTCCGACGAGGAGACGTTCGCGCGTCGCTGGCCCGCCTACCACGTGGTCGGCAAAGACATCCTGCGCTTCCACGCCGTGATCTGGCCCGCCCTGCTGATGGCTGCCGGCCTCGAGGTGCCCCAGGGTGTCTTCGCGCACGGCTGGCTGCTGGTCGGCGGCGAGAAGATGTCCAAGTCGAAGCTCACCGGCATCGCGCCGACCGAGATCACCGACGTGTTCGGCTCCGACGCGTACCGCTTCTACTTCCTGTCCGCGATCGCGTTCGGCCAGGACGGCTCGTTCTCGTGGGAAGACCTGTCGGCCCGCTACCAGGCCGAGCTCGCGAACGGCTTCGGCAACCTCGCCTCGCGCACCACGGCGATGATCGAGAAGTACTTCGAGGGGGTCGTGCCGCCCGCGGCCGAGTACACCGAGAATGACCTCGCGATCCAGAAGATCGTGGCGGATGCGGCGTCGAACGCGGATGCCGCGGTCGCGCAGTTCCGCATCGACGAGGCCATCTCGTCGATCTGGACGATCGTCGACGCGCTCAACGGCTACATCACCGAGAACGAGCCCTGGGCGCTCGCTCGCGACGAGGCTCAGCGCGGTCGCCTGGGCACCGTGCTGTACACCTGCGCCGAGGGTCTGCGTGCGCTCGCGGTGCTGCTCTCGCCCGTGATGCCGCAGTCGACCGAGAAGCTCTGGGTCGCACTCGGTGCCGCCGAGACCCTGGGTCGTCTGCAGGACCAGCCGATCCGCGAGGCCGGAGCCTGGGGCGTGCTGCGCCCCGGCACCAGCGTCAACGGTCTCGCACCGCTGTTCCCCCGGGTGGAGGCCACGGCCTGAGCAAGGTCGGTCACGGAGATGTCGGGGACGTATGTGCAGCGCCGTGACGGCGACGGACGCAAGGATCTGAAGTATCCGGCGGCCCCCGAGCCGCTCACGGTCCCGGTGTACGACAACCATGCGCACCTGGAGATCGTCGACGGTGATGACCCGCTGTCGCTGACCGAGCAGCTCGATCGGGCGGCGGCGGTGGGCATCGCCGGGGTCGTGCAGGCGTCGGGCGACATCGAGTCGTCGCGGTGGGCGGTCGCGGCCGCGGCATCCGATCCGCGCGTGCTCGCCGCCGTCGCCATCCACCCGAACGACGCGCCGACCTATGCGGAGGAGGGCCGCCTCGATGAGGCTCTCGCGGTGATCGACGAGCTCGCCGCCCACCCGCGCACCCGGGCGATCGGCGAGACGGGGCTCGACTTCTTCCGCACCGAGCCCGAGCGGCAGGCGCCGCAGTTCGCCTCGTTCGAGGCGCACATCGCGCTGGCGAAGAAGCACGGCATCGCGATGCAGATCCACGACCGCGACGCGCACGATGCGGTGCTGGAGACCCTGAGCCGCGTCGGCGCCCCCGAGCGCACGGTGTTCCACTGCTTCTCGGGCGACGACGCCATGGCGCGCGTCTGCGCCGATGCCGGGTACCACCTGTCGTTCGCGGGGAACGTGACGTTCAAGAACGCCCAGAACCTGCGGGACGCGCTGAAGGTCACTCCGCTGGATCGCCTCCTGGTCGAGACGGACGCGCCGTTCCTCACCCCGGTGCCGCTGCGGGGGCGTCCGAATGCCCCGTACCTCGTGCCGATCACGGTGCGCTTCATGGCGGCCGAACTCGGTATCGAGGTCGATGAGCTGTGCGCCCAGCTGGCCGAGAACACCCTGCGGGTCTACGGCTCGTTCGCCGACTGACTCTCGGGTTCTTCCACGGGCTTCGCCGACACGATCTGCGAGATCGGCTTCCACACCAGCAGCAGCGTGAGCGCCGCGCCGACGAACGCGAACCACCACGGTGCCGTGAGGCCCCAGACCTGGGCGATCACGCCGCCGAGCGCCTGGCCGACGACCATGCCGCCGAACACCCCGACCATGTTGACGGAGGCCACGCGCCCCTGCAGCTCGGCGGGCACGAGGCGCTGCCGCACGGTCGTGGAGATCGTGCCCCACACGAACGCGTAGGCGCCGAAGAAGAACATGATGACCAGGGCCACCCAGCCCGTGGTGGTGAGCGCGAACGACAGGTGCATGAGCACCTCGAGCGAGAGCACCACCCGCATCAGCGTCGCGAACGACACGTGCCGCTCCAGCCAGCCGAAGCTGAGTGTGGCGAGGATGCCGCCCGCTGCGGATGCCGTCGTGAGCGCGCCGTAGCCGACCGCGCCCATGTGCAGGTGTTCGGTCGCGTACAGCACGAGCACGCCCCAGGGCGCGGCCCACGTGATGTTGAAGACCAGGATGATGAGCACCAGCATGCGCACCGGCGGATTGCGCCACAGCCAGCGGATGCCCTCGGCGATGTCGGTGTGCACCGGCGGGTGCATGTCGGTCTCGCGCGGCGGGACGGGCGTCTTCGCCATGCGTGAGATGAGCACGACCGCGAAGCTCACGCACACGACCTCGAGCAGGAACGGCCAGGCGGTGCCGGCCGCGAAGAGGAACGCCCCCAGCGGTGGGCCGGCGAACTGGTTCGCGACGAGGTACCCGGCCTGCAGGCGGGCGTTGCCGATGCCGAGGTCGGCGGGCTTCACCAGCATCGGCAGCAGCGTGCTGCCCGCCGTGTCGACGAAGACCTCGGCGGTGCCGTAGAGGAAGGCGACGGCGAGCACGATCCAGATGTTCGCGACGCCCGTCACGAGGAACACGCACAGGGCGAGGAGGACCACGGCCCGCGCGGCATTGGCGAACATGACCAGGCGGCGGCGGTCGAAGCGGTCGGCGATCGCTCCCGCATGCAGGCCGAACAGCAGCCACGGGAGGAACTGCAGGATCGCGCCGGATGCCACCAGGATCGGCGACGACGTCATCGACGCGATCAGCAGGGGAGCGGCCGCGAGGGCCACGCCGTCGCCGATGTTGCTGGTCCACGACGAGGCGAGGAGCCAGCGGAAATCGCGGCCCATGCGGCGGGGGGCGACGAGTTCACCGAGGGAGGGCACCAGAGAAGACTACTGACGGCAGGGGACATCGGCGGGGGTCACCGGGAGAGTGGGGGAGAATGGCAGGATGACCGTCACCCTGCTCGGCGCCACCGAGATCCGCCGACTCGCCGCCGAGCTCGACGTCACCCCGACCAAGAAGCTCGGCCAGAACTTCGTCACCGACGCGAACACCGTGCGCAAGATCGTGCAGGCCGCCCGTGTGCAACCGCATGAGCGCGTGGTCGAGGTCGGTCCGGGGCTCGGCTCCCTGACCCTCGCGATCCTCGAGACCGGGGCATCCGTCACGGCCGTCGAGATCGACCACCGCCTCGCGGCCCGACTCGCGCAGACCGCCGCCGAGCACGGCGTCGAGGCCGACCGGCTCACCGTCGTCGACGCGGATGCGCTGCGCATCACCGAGCTGCCGGGCGAGCCCACGGTGCTGGTTGCGAACCTGCCCTACAACGTCTCGGTGCCCGTGCTGCTGCACTTCCTCGAGAACTTCGCCTACCTGCAGCGCGGGGTGGTGATGGTGCAGGCCGAAGTCGCCGAGCGTCTCGCCGCGAAGCCGGGGTCGAAGATCTACGGCTCGCCCAGCGTCAAGGCGGCCTGGTACGGCGAGTGGAAGCTCTCCGGGAACGTCTCGCGCCAGGTGTTCTGGCCGGTGCCCAACGTCGACAGCCTGCTCGTCGGCTTCGACCGGTCCGAGGGGGAGCGCGGCACCGAGGAGGAGCGCCGCCGCACGTTCAAGATCGTGGATGCCGCCTTCAACCAGCGCCGCAAGATGCTCCGCCAGGCGCTGTCGGGGATCTTCGGCAGCTCGGCGGCAGCATCCGAGGTGCTGATCGCCGCCGGCGTCGCCCCCACGGCCCGCGGCGAAGACCTCACGGTCGAGGACTACCAGCGCATCGCGCAGCAGGCACCAGGGACTAATCTGGCACCGTGACCGACTCCCCCCGCTTCCGCCCCGATGTCCCCGAGCTGCACCGTCCGTACGCGGCGGACGAGAGCCGATACCAGCAGTTCTCCTACCGCCAGGTCGGCACGTCCGGGCTGTATCTGCCCCCGATCTCGCTCGGGCTGTGGTGGAACTTCGGTGACAACATCCCGCTCGACAACCAGCGCGCGCTGCTGCGCCACGCGTTCGACCGCGGCATCACGCACTTCGACCTGGCGAACAACTACGGCCCGCCCTACGGCTCGGCCGAGAAGAACTTCGGACGCATCTTCGCCGAAGACCTCCGCCCGTACCGCGACGAGCTGATCATCTCGTCGAAGGCCGGCTGGGACATGTGGCCCGGCCCCTACGGCGACTTCGCGAGCCGCAAGTACATCCTCGCGAGCGCCGAGCAGTCGCTGACCCGCATGGGCCTCGACTATGTCGACATCTTCTACTCCCACCGCGTCGATCCCGTCACCCCGATCGCCGAGACCGTCGGCGCGCTCGACACGCTCGTGCGCCAGGGCAAGGCGCTCTACGTCGGCATCTCCTCGTACAGCGCCGAGCGCACGGCGGAGGCCGTCGCCGTGGCGAAGGAGCTCGGCACGCCGCTCGTCATCCACCAGCCGGCGTACTCGATCCTGAACCGCTGGGTCGAAGACGGCCTGACCGACACCCTCGAGCAGTCGGGCCTGGGCGCGATCGCCTTCACCCCGCTCGCACAGGGGCTGCTCACCGACAAGTACCTCGGCGACGGCACGGCCGAGCGGGCGCAGAAGCGCGGCTCGCTGCCGGACGGTCGGCTCACGGATGAAGCCGTGCAGACGCTGCGGTCGCTGAACGAGGTGGCGCAGAGCCGTGGACAGTCGCTCGCGCAACTGGCGCTGCAGTGGACGCTGCGTAACCCGGTCGTCGCCTCCGCGCTGATCGGCGCGTCGCGCCCGGAGCAGCTCGACGAGAACATCGCCGCCGTCAACGGTCCGACTTTCACCGCGGAGGAGTTGGCCCGCATCGACGAGCTCGCCGGGGCGATCGACGTGAACCTGTGGGCGAAGTCCTCGGAGCTGTGATCCGATCATGAGCCACGCCGCGTCCACCGACTCCGTGCACGTGCGCGCCCCGGGGAAGATCAACGTCTACCTCGGGGTCGGCGGGCGGCACGACGACGGCTATCACGCGCTGGCGACGGTCTTCCAAGCGGTCTCGCTGTATGAAGACGTGATCGCGCGCCCGGCCGACGACTTCTCGGTCACGGTCGCCGGCGTGGAGGACATCGGCTCGGTCCCGCTCGACGACCGCAATCTGGCGATGCGCGCCGCCAAGCTGCTCGCGCTCGCCGTCGACCACCCGGGCGGCGTCGCCCTCGAGATCCGCAAAAGCGTGCCCGTGGCCGGCGGCATGGGCGGAGGGTCGGCGGATGCCGCTGCCGCTCTGGTCGCCTGCGACGCACTGTGGGGGACCGGGCTCTCGCAGGCCCGGCTGCACGACCTCGCCGCCCGTCTCGGCGCCGATGTGCCGTTCGCGCTGCACGGCGGCACCGCGGTCGGCACCGGCCGCGGCGATCAGCTCAATCCGGCGCTCGCGCGCGGACGCTTCGACTGGATCCTGGTGCCGAGCGACGAGGGGCTCTCGACGCCGGTGGTCTACGAGCGACTCGACATCCTGCGCGAGGAGGAGGGCGCCCTCGCCGACGACCCGCCGCTTTCGCTCGACGTGCCGATCCCGGTGCTGCAGGCGCTGCGCTCGGGAGACCCCGCCCAGCTCGCCGAGACCCTGTTCAACGACCTGCAGGCCGCCGCGCTGTTCGAGCGCCCCGACCTCGCCGACACCATCCGGCAGGGTGTCGCGGCCGGTGCGCTGCAGGGGATCGTGTCGGGCTCAGGGCCCACCGTGGCCCTCCTCTGTCCCGACCCCGAGACGGCGCAGGACGTGCAGTCCGCCCTGCGCGAGACCGGCCTCGACCCGCTCCACGTGCACGGCCCCGTCCCGGGCGCCCGCATCATCGGCTGACACCCGATTCCCGCGCCTCACTCCGCCTGCAGCAGCGCGCTCACCCGGTAGGGGATGACCTCGCGGAGGAACAGGCTCGTCGAGGTGCGGAGGATGCCGGGGCAGAGGCGCACGACCTCGGCCACGCGATAGAGGTCGTCGGGGTCCTTGGCCACGACGCGCAGCAGCAGGTCGGTGTCGCCCGCGGGGGCGAAGCACTCCAGGACCTCGGGAACCCGGCTGAGCGCATCGATCGCGGCGGTGATCTGGTGCTGATCGAGCTCGACGAGGATCGAGGCCGCGACGCCGCGCCCCAGTGCCTGCGGGAGGATGCGCGCGCTGTGGGCGCGCAGATACCCGCCGGATTCGAGCCGGTCGAGCCGGGCGTGCACGGTGCCGCGGGCGAGGCCCAGATCCTGGGCGATCAGAGCCACCGGTCGGCGCGGGTCGCGGTCGAGCACCGTGAGGATCCTCCGGTCGGTCTCGTCGAGATTGGCCATTTCGATCACCGTCGCCTTCGTTGACTCCCACAGATTGATCGGATCGATCAATCAGAATCCACTCTATGGTCTGAATGATCGCGATGTGGTGTGATGACTGTCAGATACGCAGGATGCCGGCCACGAGCGGGCATCACGCGCACTCGACGGAAGGCCACGAGCCGCACACGCCGGGTGTCGACGGCGACCGGCCACGAGCCTCAGCCGTCGATCAGACCTCCATCGCGGGGGATGAGGAGCCGCAGCTGCACCATGGCCGAGAACCGTGCGTCCGGATCGGTCAGATCGAGTCCGCTGATCTCCGACAGCCGGCGCAGCCGATACCGGAACGTGTTGGGGTGCGTGTACACGCGGGCCGCAGCCACCGCCACATCTCCGAACGCGTCGAGCCAGGCCCGCAGCGTCTCCACCAGATGCGTGCCCTTCTCCCGGTCCTGTGCCAGGAGCCGAGCGACGGGGCCGGTGGGCTGGTCGCCCCGGGAGCGGACGAGATCTCCGAGCTCGACCAGCAGGGCTTCCATCTGCACGGCCGTGAACCGGGCGACGGGCTCGCGCGAAGGCGTCTGACGCACCACTCGGAGGGCGCGGTCGGCGTTGGCGCGCGACGCGGGGATGCCCGCCGCGTCCTCCGCGACGGTGCCGACGCCGATGCGGATCTCACTGGTGGCCCCGAGCCGCCCGAGGAAGTCGGTCGCGACGCGGGCCGCGCGGCTGTCCGCATCGCGGTGCTCCGCCCCGGTCTCCGCATCACCCTGTTCCGGGCGGATGCCGACGACCGCGTACACGACGTTGCCGATCACGGCGACGGCCGAGCGGAGGTAGACGGCGCCCAGGTGCACGGCGAAGGCGTCGGCGATGCGCTGCCGCTCGGCCACCCCGCGGGCGCCGGCGGAGGGTTCGTCGTCGCTCTCCTCCGCTGCCGACAGCGCCAGCACGACGCATCGATGATCGCTGAGACGCAGCCGGGCGGTGGCATCCGCGGCTCCCGGACCGCCTTCGAGGATCGTGGCGAGCAGGTCGGCCCGCAGCCGGCGCTCGACATCGGCACCGGCCCGCAGCCGCAGCATGTGCAGGGCCACCAGGCCGGCGGAGTCCTTCAGCGCGCGCACACGATCGGGGGATAGAGGTTCCTGGACCGCGGCCCAGATCGAGCCGAGGATCTCGTCGCCCGCGCGCACCGCGAGCGCCACGCGCGGGAACGAGGGGAGTCCTTCGGTGTTGTTCACGGGGCCGACGTCGATCGGGTCCACGCTGCGGTAGAGCTCCTGGAAGACGCCGCGCTCCTCCAGCTGCCGTGCGAACCGTTCGGGCACCTGCCGTCCGAGCACGGTCTCGATGCGGGCGGGGTCGGCTTCGTGCTGGCGGCCCGAGAAGGCGACGACCCGGGAGTTGCGATCCTCGATCGTCACGGGGGCGTTCAGCAGGGTCGCGATGGCGTTGGCGAGGGCGAACAGGTCACCGGAGGGCATCCCGCCGAGTGTCGTGGCTCCCTGATCGCCCACGTCGCCCTCGGCGATCAGGGACCGCAGCATCGCCGCCAGCTGCGCCCACGACGCGCCGCGGGTCAGTGCGAGGACGGGGATGCCGGTCGCCTCGGATGCTTCGCGCACCGGCTGCTCCGAACGCACGGGCGCACGCAGGACCAGGGCGGAGGCCTGCTGTGTGGCGAGGACCCGGAGGAGCTCCGCGATCTCGTCCGGATCGCTCAGGCCGACGCCGAGGACGAGCGCGCGGCGCATCGGCATCGCGTCGTCGAGGACATCGTGGATGACGACCGTCTCGATCTCGGTGTCATCGTCGACCGCACCGCTCACCACCTCGAGCAGGGTGTTGCCGAGGTCTTCGATGACCCGGCCGAGGCTGGCGCGGGGCTTTGTCGTCACGGACATGAGCACAGGGCCCAGGCTAGGGGGCGACCACCGGTCGCGGAGCTGTGGGGCACGACGAAATCGTATCGACAGTTGGTCGATCTCGACAGGCTCGTCGTGCCCCGTCGCATCAGCTCAGAAGGTGATCCACTCCGTGCGCACCGTCACGGCATCCAGCGCATCGGCATCCGGCGTCACGCCGATGCCCGGTCCGGTCGGGACCGTCAGCGTGCCGTCCTCCACGACGAACGGCTCGGTGATGTCGCGGGAGTAGTAGCGACCGGAGCCCGAGGTGTCGCCGGGGAGGGTGAAGCCCGGGAGAGCCGCGAGAGCGACGTTCGCCGCCCGGCCGATCCCCGTCTCCAGCATCCCGCCGCACCACACCGGGATGTCGTTCGCCACGCAGACGTCGTGGATGCGACGGGCCTCGAGGTAGCCGCCGACGCGGCCGGGCTTGATGTTCACGATCGAACAGGCACCCAGCGCGATGGCGTCGGCGGCAGCACGGGCCGAGACGATCGACTCGTCGAGACAGACGGGCGTGGTGATGGCCTTCGCGAGCTGCGCGTGCCCGAGCAGATCCTCCTCGTCGAGGGGCTGCTCGATCAGGAGCAGGTCGAACGGGTCGAGCTTGGCGAGGTGCCGGGCGTCGCCCCGGTGGTAGGCGGTGTTCGCGTCGACCTGCAGCAGCACGTCGTCGCCGAACCGCTCGCGCACGGCACGGACGGGATCGATGTCCCACCCCGGCTCGATCTTGAGCTTGATGCGCACGTAGCCCTCGTCGAGGTAGCCGTCGACGGCGTCGAGGAGCTCGGGGATCGAGTCCATGATGCCGACGGAGACGCCGCAGTCGACCCGGTCGCGCACGGCGCCCAGCTCGCGCGACAGCGGCACACCCGTGGCCCGCAGCTCGGCGTCGAGGATCGCCAGTTCGACGGCGGCCTTCGACATCCGGTGCCCCTTGAACTTCGCGAGAGCCGGACCGACGCCGCCCGCATGCAGGTCCTTCACCTGCGCGAGCGCCGGCAGCAGAAAGCGGGTGATCACGTCGACGCTCGCCTCGACGTACTCGGAGGAGTACAGCGGGTCGTTCATCGCGACGCCCTCGCCCCAGCCCTCGGCCTCGTCGGTGACGGCCCGCACGATCAGCGCCTCGCGCACGGTCTGCACCCCGAACGACGTGCGGAACGGTGACACCAGCGGCATCTCGATCACACGCAGCTCGAATCCGGTGAGCTTCATCCCTGTTCTCCTCTGTCGATGGTGTACGCGCCGGAGCGATCGAACGAGAGCACGCGCCCTCCGCCCTCCAGCGCAGATCCGAGCGTCTCCCGCAGCGCCAGACGCCACGCGGTCGCGCGGGCGGGCTCGGAGAGGCGCAGCGTCTCGATGTCGCGCGGCAGCGCCACGCGGACGAGCCGGGCGTCGGTGCGATGCCGGAGCGGCCCGAGGTCTTCGCCCACGCTGAGCAGTGGCTCGGCGTCGGCGACGTCTCCCGAGCCGGACGGCTCCCCGTGACAGGCGGCGACAACGCGCGGGTCGCGCACGTACCAGGTCACCAGCATCCGGTCGGTGTCATCGGCGCCGTTGAGCGCATCGGCCATGTGCCCGTAGAAGTTGCGGTGGTACGACGTCGGCGTCGCGGCGAGCTTCACGAGATTGAAGTGGGCGTTGCGGCTGATCAGCGGATCGAACGTCCAGGAGATCTCGTCGAGGCCCTCCTCGAGCGCCCAGGCGCGCTGATGCACCTTGAGCGCGAAGCCGACGCTGCGACCGCGCATCCGTGCCGAGACCCCGGCGATGTGGCTGTGCAGGGCGCGCTGATCCGGGGCCGCGAAGAAGCCGAAGCAGGCGCCGACGAGCTCGTCGTGCTCGAACGCGCCGCCCACGTAGCTGCCGGCCTTCGACAGGGCGCGCAGCGTCTCGACGTTGACCGGCGAGGTCTCGCCCTGCTTGGTCCAGATGCTCTGGAACAGCTCCGCCACCCGGGCGAAGTCCCCCACATCCTCGAGCAGCCGGATCTCCACCCCCGCCCTCGACGCGGCGGCGCTCGCCGCGTCGGCGGCCTCCTCCGGCGAGGCGCGGAAAGCTGCGGCATCCGTCATGCTCATGCCCGCGCTCCGGAGATCAGACCCTGCAGCAGCTGGATGCGTTCCGGGATCATCGCCACGATCACGTGCTCATCGTCGGCGTGGGCTCCGCCGCCCACCGCGCCGAGGCCGTCGAGGGTCGGAACCCCCAGCGCCGCGGTGAAGTTGCCGTCGGACGCACCGCCCACCGCGACGCCCTCGAACGGCGTCAGACCGGCCTCCTGGGCGATCGCCACCGCGGCGCGGAACAGGTCCGCAGAGACCTCGGGTTCCATCGGCCGACGGTTGGGGCCGCCCTCCACGCGCACCGTGGCGCCGGGAAGCGTGGCAGGGAGGGCGCGGAGCGCCGCATCCACCCGGTCCTGCTCCGCGACCGTGCGCACCCGCACGTCGACCGCGAACTCCGCATCGGCGGGCACCGTGTTCGTCGTGCTGCCGGCACGCAGGAGCGTGGGTGTGACGCTGGTCCCCGCCGCCGCGGCACCGAGCTCGGCGACCGCGAGGAGGAGGTGCGCGGCCTCCACCGCCGCGTTCACGCCGCGCTCCGGTTCCAATCCGGCATGAGCCGCCCGACCGGTGACGTGCATCCGATAGAGCGAGACCCCCTTGCGGGTGACCTTCACGGCGCCGCCGTCGGCCGAAGCTTCGAGCACGAGCGCCGCCGCGCAGCCGAGCACCTCCTGCTCGATCAGGGCGCGCGAGCTCGGCGAACCGAGCTCCTCGTCGCCCGTGATCAGGATGCTGACGCCGGTGCGGTCCGGCAGCGCGGCGACGGCGTGGAGGGCCATCACGACACCGGTCTTCATGTCGAAGCATCCCGGGCCGCGGAGCACGCCGTCGTCGATGCGGAACGGATGCCGCCGCAGGGAGCCGAGGGGCCACACCGTGTCGTGGTGACCGAGGAGCAGCACCGTGGGCTCACCGAACCGCCAGCGCAGGTGGGAGCGTCCGTCGATCACGATGCGCTCCGGCGCGACGCCCAGCAGGCGCTCGCCGAGGGCGGCGACGACATCGGCGCTGCGGGCGACGGCGTCGAGGTCATCGGACGGCGACTCGCAGGAGACCAGTGTCTCGATGTCGGCGAGGACCAGGTCGAGGTCCACGCCGGCCTGCACCGGCATCACGACACCTTCGGCGCCGCGCGGACGCCGTGGTGCAGATAGCGTTCGCCGCTGGGCAGGGAGTAGAACACCACGGCGTGCCAGGCCTGCTCGCCCTCGGGACGCATCACGAACTCGCCGCGACGCACGGGCACCAGCGGATGCTCCTGCACCGGGTCGGGGAGCATGGCGGCGAGTGGTCCGTTCAGGGTGGTGCGCATGCGCAGGCCGTCGTCGTCGCGGAAGATCTCGGTGCGCACGCCCGAGCGGTCGTAGACGCCCTCGAACTCGGAGAAGTCATCCGTGAACGGCTCCTCGGGCGGCGTGAGGCCGGCCGGCACCTCCAGCGCCGCCAGCTCGCGGAAGATCTCGCCGAACAGCTCGACGTAGAGATCGTGGGTGTTGCCACCGTTCGTCAGCAGCGTCACCGCGAGCCCCTCCTCGGGGAGGATGCGCAGGAACGACGCCTGCCCGATCGTGTTGCCGTCGTGCCCGATGAGGCGGTGGCCGTCCCAGTCGAACAGGATCCAGCCCACGCCCCACGCATCGCCGAGCGAGTACGGGTCGGGCATGTCCACCTCACGCTCCTGCATCCGCGCCACGGCGGCCTCGGACAGCACACGCGTCCCATCGGCGGCCAGTCCGCCTGCCAGGTGCATGCGGGCGAAGGCGAGCACGTCGGCCGTGGTGGAGTTGATGAGTCCGGCCGGTCCCATCGATCGGGGGAGCATCCAGGCGGGCGCGAGGTGCGGACCGTCTTCGTCGACCACGGTGTGCCCGCTGGCTGCCCGGAACATGATCGCCTCCTCCGGGAGGGTCGAGGAGTGGGTGAGTCCGAGGGGCGTGAACACGAGGTCGCGCATCGCCTGGTCCCAGGTCGTTCCGGTGACCTTCTCGATCACGCGCCCGGCCAGCGAGAATCCGGAGTTGCAGTACGACATGGTCGCGCCGAGCGGGTGGTTCTGTGCGACGCCGTCCAGGAGCGCGACGTACTTCTCGAGCGTGTCGTCGCCGCGGCCGGTGTCGGTGAAGACATCGCCGTCGATCCCACTGGTGTGATTCAGCAGGTGACGCAGCGTCACTGTCCGCGTGATCTCCGGGTCGGAGGACGAGAACTCCGGCACGTACGAGACGACCGGGGCGTCGAGGTCGAGCACACCCTGATCGACGAGGCGCATGATCGCGGTCGTCGTCCACACCTTGCCCATCGAGCCGATCTGGAACACGGAGTCGTCGGTGGTCTCGATGCCCGTGCGCGCGTTGAGTATGCCGTGGTGCGCATATACCGGCTCCTCGCCGAGACGCAGGATGCCGAGGGTCGCGCCGGGCACCTTGTGCGCTGCGGCCAGCGCGCTCAGTCGCTGCTGCCAGTGCCGGGCGTCGAGGCGGGCGCGCACGGGCGTGCCGGCCGGCGGCGCGTACTGCTCGACCCAGTCGATCACGCGCTGCGAGTAGTCGGCGCGGTGCGACGGAGGACCGGAGAGCACGAACAGGTGCGAGCCACCGGGATACAGCACCAGGCGCGTGGGCACGTCGCGCTCGCGCAGCGCCGTGAACCACTGCTCGGCCTGACCGACCGGGCAACGGTCATCGGCCGCACCCTGCAGGATCAGAGTCGGGGTGGTGACCCGGTCGACCTGTGTGAACGGGGACTGCGCGGAGAGGCGCTCCTCATCGCGCCAGGGGAGCCCGCCGTTCTCCTTCGCCGAGAGGTGGTGCCCGAAGTCGGAGGTGCCGCCCATCGAGAAGAGATCGGTGACCACCCCTCCGCCCACGGCCGCCGCGAAGCGGTCGTCGCGCGACGTGAGGAAGCAGGTCATGAAGCCGCCGTAGCTGTATCCGGTCACGGCCAGTCGGGCTGGGTCCGCGATGCCCTCGGCGACGAGCTGGTCGATCGGCTCGAGGAAGTCGTTCGCGTCGTTGACGCCCCACCCGCCGGAGACCGCGGAGAAGAACGCGTCGCCGTAGCCGTCGCTGCCGCGGGGGTTGAGGGTGAGGATCGCCCAGCCGCGGCGCGCGAGCACCTGGTGGTACGGGTGGACGAGGTCGGCGGCACCGTTCCAGGCGTTGTGCGGACCTCCGTGCACATCGAGCAGGAGGGGGAGCGGGCCGGCAGCATCGGGATCGCGGCGCAGCCAGCCCGTGACGACGGTGCCGTCGGCGATCGTGAAACGGCGCTCCTCCGCCGGGAGGAGATCGAATGCGGGTGTGCCGTAGTCGGTGAGGACACGCGTGGATCCATCCGTGAGGTCCAGCACTGCGATGTCGCCGAAGGATTCCGGCGTCGCGAGCATGATCGCCGCGGAGGATGCCGCCACCGAGAGTCCTGACACGTTCGCGGTACCGTCCACCAGGGCAGTGGCCCCCGAACCGTCCGGGGCGACGCGGTACACGTGCGAGTAGCCGTTGTCTCGGAGGCAGAACACGAGGTCCCCGCCGTCCGTGAACTGCGGCATGCCGCCCGGGTAGCCGGGACCACCCGGCATCACGTTGCGGTCGAGACTGCGCGTGATGTTCTGCGGTTCGCCGCCGTCGACCGGGAACAGCAGGAGGTCTGCGTTGCCGACCTCGGTGTCGGTGCGTCCGGCGGCGACGACATGGCGGCCGTCCGGGGTCCATCCCACGGCCGTCGCCTGCACACCGGCGGCGCTGACCTGCACGGCCGCGCTGTTCGGGTCGGTGGCGGAGCGCACGAACACGGGGATCCGCATCGTCAGATCGGCATCGTCCTCGACGCTCGCCGAGTACGCGAGGAGTGTGCCGTCGGGCGACCAGAACGGGTCGGAGGCGTGGGAGCGGCCGCGGGTGAGGACCGTCACCTTGCCCGAGTCGACGTCGAGCACATGCAGCTGCTGCACGAGCGTGCCCAGGGTGCCCGCACCATCGGCCTTGTAGCCCAGCCGGTCGGTCGAGGCCGGCGCCGAGCGTCGGGCGAGGATGGTCTCCGTGGTCTCGTCGGGAAGCGCCGCGCTGTCGACCGGGGCGGTGAACGCGATGCGCGTGCCGTCGGGGCTCCAGGCCGGAGCGCCGGCGCCGAGCGGGAGCGTCGTGAGTCCGCGTGCCTCGCCGCCGGCGGCCGGGAGCAGCCAGAGCTGCGCCGGGCCGTCCTGCGCGCGGAGGAACGCGAGCTGTGACCCGTCGGGGCTCCAGACCGGGGTCGAGTCGGCCGTCGCGTGCGTGAGCGGGGCCGGGTCGCCGCCGGTGGTAGGCACCTGCCACAGGGCGCGCGTGTCCCGGTCGCCGTCGCGGTCGGTCGTCCGCAGCACGAAGGCGATGCGGGTGCCGTCCGGTGACAGTGCCGGTTGCTCGGGGGTGCGGACGGCGAGCAGGTCGTCGACGGTGACACGGTTCATGGGAGCTCCAATCGGATGGTCAGTTCACTGTGTCCGCAGAGAGCGGGGTCGGTGTTGTGGTCGAGGCCGAAACCAGGGGGATGCTTTGGGAGATGGGCACAGTTCCGATCGGCGCATCCGTCGGCAGCCCCGCGAAGTGGCAGGCCGCGCCCACCGTGCCCGTGGGCCGCTGCGGTTCCGCGATCACGCAGATCTTCCGATCGGGGCGCGCCGCGGGACCGATCGGGCACCGCGGGTGGAAGCGGCAGCCGCCGGGCGGGGCGTGCGGGTCGGCGGGCTCCACATCGACGGGGGCGAGCGGATCGACGGCCAGCAGGTTCCCGTGCCGGGTGGGTGCCGCCTGGAGCAGATCCCGCGTGTACGGGTGCTGCGGGTCGGCCAGTACCTGCTCGGTCGGCCCGACCTCCACGATCCGGCCGAGGTACATGACCGCGATGTGATCGCTCAGGTATCGGACGACGGACAGGTTGTGCGAGATGAAGAGCATCGTCAGGTCGAGCTCCACCCGCAGGTCGCGCACGAGGTTGAGCACCGAGCCCTGTACGGAGACGTCGAGCGCGGAGGTGATCTCGTCGGCGATCACGACCTCGGGGCGGGCGGCGAGAGCGCGGGCCAGGGCGATGCGCTGGCGCTGCCCGCCGGAGAGGGCGGCCGGGAGCGACTGCGCGCGGTCGGCGTCGAGGTTCACGAGGTCGAGCAGTCGTGCGACCTCGGCACGGCGGGCCCTGCTTCCGCGGATGTCGCGGGGGAGGGCCTCGGCGATCGATTCGCCGATGGTCATGCGCGGGTCGAGCGAGGAGAACGGATCCTGGAACACCATCTGGATGGGGCGATGGCGGCGCAAGCCGCGCACGTCCACTCCGTCCAGCGTGATGGCGCCCTCGCTGATCGGCGCGAGGCCGATCGCCGCGCGGGCGAGCGTGGACTTGCCCGAACCCGACTCACCCACGAGCCCGACGACCGACCCGGACGGGACGGTCAGGGACACATCGTCGACGGCGGTGAGGCCGGAGCGGTGCGAGCCGTAGCGCACGCTGACCCGGTCGAAACGCAGCTCGCTCATCGCAGGACCCTCTCGTCATCGGCGGCGGCCTCGTCCGCCGTCGTGGCCACCGCCACAGCGACCTCCGCCTCTCCGGTGACCGGATGCCAGCAGGCGACCCGATGCCCGGCCTCATCGGCCAGGAGCTCGGGGTCGCTCTCCCGGCAGAGGTCGGTGGCGAGGGGACAGCGGGCGGCGAACGCGCATCCGGCGGGGAGGGCGCCCGGTGCCGGCGGACGGCCGGGGATCACTTTGAGGGGCTCGTCGCGGTCGGCGTCGAGCTCGGGCACGACCTCGAGCAGGGCGCGGGTGTACGGGTGCCGGGCGTCGGTGTGCAGGTTCGCCGCGGGCAGGTCCTCGACGATCCGTCCCGCGTACATCACCAGCACGCGGTCGCAGGTCTGCGCGACGACCGCGATGTCGTGGCTGATCAGCAGGATCGCGGCGTCGGTGTCGCGGCGCACGCCGGCCAGCAGCTGCAGCACCTGTCGCTGCACGGTCACATCGAGCGCGGTGGTCGGCTCGTCCGCGATGATCAGGCGCGGATGGTTCATGAGCCCCATGGCGATCATCGCCCGCTGCCGCATGCCGCCGGAGAACTCGTGTGGGTACTGGTGGGCGCGTCGTGCCGCGGCGGGCACCCGCACCGACTGCAGACGCTCGATCGCCCGATCCATCGCCTGCTTCCGGGTGATGTCCTGGTGCTCGGAAGCAGCCTCGGCGAGCTGCGAGCCGATCCGCCTCGTCGGGTTGAACGAGGTCATCGGGTCCTGGAAGACCATCGCGAGCGAGGTGCCGAGGAGGCTCCGCACCGCGCGGTCGGACGTCGTCAGCAGCGGGGTGCCGCAGAAGTCCAGTCGCGCGGCGTCGACGTGACCCGGGCGTTCGATGAGCCGGGCGGCGGCCAGGGCGGTGAGGCTCTTGCCGGAGCCCGATTCGCCGACCACGCCGATGGCCTCGCCACGCGCGACCGTGAACGAGACGCCGCGCACGGGGGTGACCCATCCACTCGGCGTCGGGAAGGAGACGCGCAGATCGTCGACGAGGAGTACCGGTTCCTCGCCGTCGACCGGCGCGGGCTGAGCGGCTCGAGGACGCACGATCGCGGGGAGGCGGTGGCGGCGTCGCGCGGAGCGTCCGCCGAGCGCCGCGGCTGCGGTCTCGCCGAGGAGGTTGAACGCGAGTCCGGCGATCACCACGGCCACGGCGGGTCCGAGCGCGGCCGCCGGGTTGAGGTAGATCCGGTTCAGGCCCTCGCCCAGCAGCCGGCCCCAGTCGTACTCGGGGACCTGCACGCCCAGGCCGAGGAAGGAGAGTCCGGCGAAGGCGAGCAGTGCCGATCCCGCGGAGACGGTGGCGTTCACGATGAGCGGTTCGCCGATGTTCGGCAGGATGTGACGGATCAGGATGCGGAACCGCGAGACGCCGGCCACCCGAGCGGCGTCGATGAAGTCGCGTCCGGCGATCGCCGCGGACAGGGTCTGGGTGAGCCGCGCGAACTGCGGCGCCATCGCGAACCCGATCGCGAGGACGGCGCCGGTGGATCCGACCCCGAAGATGACCGCGAAGAACAGCGCGAGCAGGAGTCCGGGGAAGGCGACCGCGATGTTCACGAAGCCGACGATCGGGCGTCCGAGCCAGCGGGGGAGCACCGAGGGTGCGGTGCCGAGCAGGGTGCCGGCGACGACGCCGATCATCACGGCGATCACGGCGAGCACCACCGAGAGCCGGGTCGCCACCAGCACGCGGGCGAGCACGTCGCGGCCGAGCGTGTCGGTGCCCAGCAGGTGTGCGGCGCTCGGTCCCTGGGTGATCTCGGTCGGGTTTACCTGCTCGGCCTGCGCGCCCCAGACGATCGGCGCGAAGATCGCGGTGAGCGTGACGAGGAGGACGAGCGCGAGAGCGGTGATCCCCAGTGGTGAGCGGACGATGCCCGACCATGCCGTACGTGCCGACATCATGCCTCCCGGATGGTGGATCGAGGGTCGAGGAGGGCGAGGATCACGTCGACCACCAGGTTCACGATGAGCACCCCGATCCCGTAGACGAGGACGATGCCCTGCACGACCGAGTAGTCCTTGGTGAGGATCGACTGCACGATCATCGTGCCCAGGCCCGGCCAGGCGAACACGTTCTCGACCAGCACGGTGCCGGCGACCATGCCCGTCAGGAGCAGGCCGGTGAGGGTGAGGGTCGCGGTCATGGCGTTCGGCAGTGCGTGGCGCGAGTAGATCCGGTGCGGCGCGAGCCGCTTGGCCCGGGCGGTGCGGATGAAGTCCTGGTTGAGGACGGACAGCACCTCGACCCGGATGATGCGCGAGAACACCGCGGTCGGGGCGACGGCGAGGGCGATCACGGGGAGCACCAGCGAGAACGGGGCGGTGTTGCCGGCGACGGGGAACCAGCCGAGCGATACCGCGAAGAAGTAGACGAGTCCGACGGCGAGGAGGAACTCGGGGATCGCGGCGAGGATGACGGATCCGGTCGCGAAGGCCAGCTCGAGGCCGCGACGGCGGCCACCGCGGGTCGCGACGGCCATCGTCACCCCGAGCGGGACGGACACCAGCAGCACCAGGAGCACCGCGAGCAGCGCGAGCTGGAGGGTCGCAGGGAGCCGCGTGGCGATGATCTCGGAGACGGGCTGACTGGTGATCATCGAGGTGCCCATGTCGCCGGTGAACAGACCGCCGATGTAGCGGAAGTACTGCGCGATGAGCGGCTGGTCGAGGCCGAGGGCGGCGCGCTTGGCCTCGACGAGGTCGGCGGGGGCGTTCATCCCGAGGGCGGCGCGCACCGGGTCGCCGGGCACGAGATGGATCATGAGGAAGGCAGCCGTGACCAGCACCCACACCGCGAGGACGAACTGCCCTCCGCGACGGACCAGGAAGGACACCCACGGGTTGTCCGACCGTGCGGATCTGATCAGTATCGCCTGCGTGGCGGTGGTGCTGGCCATCGGCTGTCTCCGGTCTTCGGTCTACTCGTACATGCGGATCGACGTCGGGTCGATGCCGTCGCCCTCGGTGAAGGTCGCCTTGCTCGCGAAGGTCGATCGGGTGATGTTCGCGTACGGGACGACGCTCGTGGTCTCGAACAGGGCCTCCTCGGCCGCGGCCCAGTCATCACAGCCCTCGCTGCCGGCCTTCGCGGAGGCGGCGGTCACGGCGGCCGTGTAGTCGGCGTTGTCGATCGAGGCGAAGTTGGTGCCTTCCGGGGCGGTGGGGCCGGAGTAGAACGGCACGAGCATGCTCGGCAGCGAGACCGTCAGCGGGGCGGCCGAGATGTCCCAGTCGCCGGTCGAGAACAGGATCTCGCTGAGGGTCGGCGAGTCGACGGCGGTGACGCTGATGTCGACGCCGAGCTCCTTCCAGGCCGCCTGGGCGAGTTCGGCCGCGGCGTTTCCGGCGTCTCCGAGCTGGGAGGAGTAGATCATCCGCAGAGTGAGCGTCTCCCCGTCCTTCGCGCGCACGCCATCCGACCCGGCCGTCCAGCCGGCGTCATCGAGCGCTGCGGCGGCTGCATCGACGTCGAGCTCGGGAAGATGGCCCGAGACCGTGTCGGCGCGGCACGGGTTGGGGGAGATGGTCACGAGTCCGGTGGGGACGGTGGCGTTGCCGCTGCCGATCACCTGGCGCATCTGCTCGAGGTCGACCGCCTGCATGAGGGCGTCGCGCACGGCCTGATCCGCGGTCGGGCGGCCGTCGGCCTGGTTGAAGGTGAAGGAGCCTCCGGGCGTCTCGAGGTCGGTGTGGAAGAGTCCGGCTCCCTCCACGCGCGCACGGTCGGGACCGATGATCAGGGCCGAGTTGACCTCGCCGGACAGCAGCAGGTTCGTCGCGGTGGTCTCGTTCGGCACGACGCGGAACACCACGGTGTCGGGCAGACCCTTCTGTGCCGGGTCCCAGTCGTCCGGACCCCAGGCGAAGTCCTCTCGCCGGGTGAGCGTGTACTGGCTGTTGGGGGCGATCTCGGTCATGGTGAACATGCCCGTCGAGCCCTCGCCCTTCGCGAGCGCGTCGGGGTCGTCGATCACCGTGCTGCACACGATCGAGATGCTGCCGATGTTCTCGATCAGGAACGAGTCGGGGCGCCCGCTGGTGACGGTGACGGTGCCGGCCTCGTCGTCGCCGACCGCTGTCGTGCCCGGCTGCACCTGCAGTCCGACGAGGGGGGAGCCGTTGGCCGGGTCGCCGATGTGGCTGATGTTCGCCGCGACGTCGGTCGCCGTCAGGGGCGTGCCGTCTTCGCAGCTGAGGTCGTCGCGGAGCGTGAAGGTGGCGGTGGTGGTGTCCGCCTCCCACTTCTCCGCGAGGCCGGAGGAGATGCTGCCGTCCTCCATCACCTCGACCAGGCGCGCGTAGAGGAACCGGTCGATGGAGCGCGCGACCGACATCACGGTGATGAACGGGTCGAGGCTTCCGGGATCGGTCGAGATCACCGAGGTGAAGGTCTTTCCATCGGCGAGCACGCCGTCGGGGCTCTCGCCTCCTTCGGGCGGGGCGCTCGCGGCACAGGATGTCAGGGCGAGCGCCGCAACGCCCAGCAGCGCGATCAGCGGGGTACGAGAACGCATCAGAAGCCTCCAGCAGTGTTCGGGATGGTGCAGGTGGATGGTGCAGGAATCAGGTCAGAGGGCGCGCAGGTGCTCGACGGCCGCGAAGCCCGCGCGGCCGATCGAGGCGTCCACCAGAGGCTGTCGTTCGGCCAGCGACGCGGCGCGGGTGAACACGGCCACCGCGTACTGCCGGCCGTCGGGATAGGTCACCACGCCGGCCTCGTTGCGCCAGGTGGGCAGCGTGCCGGTCTTCGCCGCGATACGGACACCCGGGGGGAAGCCGGAGCTCAGCCGGTGCGGCCAGATCTGCTGCGCCATGATGTCCCTGGCCTGACGGCACGCCTCGGCCGTCGCCGCGGTGTCGGTCCACAGCGCGTAGAGCAGTGTCGTGACATCCCGCGGGGTGGAGTGCGAGGTCTTGGCCGGATGCACCGCGTCGAGTGCGAGGATCTGTTCGGCGCTCGCCCCCTCGAACAGCTCGTCGAGGTCGCTGTCGGGTGTGCCGCCGAGATCGGAGACGACCGAGGCGAACAGGTCTTCGCAGCACCCCACGAGCCGCGTGTGCCGCAGCCCCAGGTCGCTGATGACCCGGTTCACGGCATCACTCCCGAGCCGGTGGTACACGACGTCGGTGGCGGCGTTGTCGCTCATGGTCATCATGTTCTGCGCGAGGTCGCGCCAACTGGCCTCGACGTCGTCCGAGAACCCGGCGGTGCCCACGCCGCCGATGCGGTAGCGCGCCGTCACGGTGGTCCGCTCGGTCGGGTCGAGTTCCCCGGCGGCAACTGCGCGCACGTAGGCCGTGAGCACGAGGATCTTGAACACCGAGGCGAGCACCACGGGCTCGTCGGCGTCGACGCTCACCTCGGGCCCGCCCTCTTCGCCGATCTCCCGCGCGTGCAGGAACCCGGTCGCGCCGGCCTCCGTGAAGAGCGCCGCAATATCCGGCGCCGTCGCCGTGGCGGTGCTCATGCGTCGACCCGGCGGTCGGCTCGTCCGGTGTGCAGGTACAGCGCACGTCCGGTGCCGTCGTCGCCGACGAAGGCGTGCGGCATGCGCATCCCGCGCTCCTGCTTGCGGGGGAGCAGCGTGTCGGTCGTCCAGCCGACGAGTTCGACCGGCTCCGGCGCCGGGCCCAGCTCGGCGAAGATCCCCTTCATGGTGCGCTCGAGCCAGATGCGGCCGTCGTCGTCGAGTCGCACGGTCGAGTCCGAGACCGACGACGAATACGTGCCGAGGATGCGGTCCACGTCGACCTCGACCGGCGTCTCCGGGATCGTGGGCAGCGCGGGCATCGTGACCCCGGCCAGCGCCGTGAGCACTCGGGAGGTGATGGCGTGGTAAGCGTCGACCGTCTGCCCGCCGTTCGTGAGGACCGCCACGGCGACCCCCGCGGAGGGAACCATCCGCAGGAACGCGTTCTGCCCGATCGTGCCGCCGTCGTGGCCGATCACGGGCCCGCCCTCCCAGTCGAAGATCTCCCAGCCCAGGCCCCACGCGTCGCCCATCAGGCCGAGCTCGGGGAGATCGACCTGACGCTCCTGCATCGCGCGGACGCTCTCCTCGGACAGGATGCGCGTCCCATCGGGAGCGACGCCGCCGTCCAGGTGCATGCGCGCGTAGCTCACCAGATCATGCGCGGTCATGGCGAGCATCGACCCGGCGGGTGCGTTCGAGCGCACCAGATTCCACACGGGGGCGGCCACCGGCTCGTCGCTGCCCTCGGCCGGGATGTGCCCGAGCGCGGCGCGGAACATGATCGCCTCGGAGGCCGTGGTGGCCACGTGCGTCAGGCCCAGCGGACCGGCGAGGTGCGTGCGCAGCGCCTGGTCGTACGACGTGCCGCGCAGGACCTCGACCATGCGGCCGAGCACCACGAAGGCGGCGTTGTTGTACGAGAAGCGCTCGCCGGGGGTGAAGAGCTGCGGGGCGTCGGCGATCGTCGCGAGGTACTTCTCCACGGCGTCGTCGCCGACCCCGGTGTCGTTGAAGAGATCGCCCTCGAAGCCGCTCACGTGGCTCAGCAGCTGCCGGGCCGTGATCGTGCTCGCCGCCGCATCGTCGCCGATCGCGAAGGCGGGCACGGTGTCGCGCACCGGGGCGTCGATGTCGAGCAGTCCCTCGTCGACGAGCTGCATGATGAGCGTCGCCGTCCAGGTCTTGGTGATCGAGCCGATCTGGAAGACCGAGTCCACGTCGGCTTCGACACCGGTGTTGCGGTTCAGGATTCCGGCGGCGGTGGTGAAGATCTCACCGTCGGCCAGGATCGCGACGGATGCCGCGGGGATGTGCGCGTCGGCCAGCATCGCGGGAAGGTTCTCCCGCACCCAGCTGCCGATTTCGTTCAGGTCGGACACGTGCGCTCCTCTACATCGAGTGGGTCGTCGCATTCGAGGCGACGGCGATGGGCCGAGACTATTCGCGTGCTCCGCCGGCCCGTTGGTGTCGGGCGACGAGACTTGCGCGGACCTTGGTTCGCCCGGACGAAGGATCGATGCTTCAGGCGTTCCCTCGTACGGGGCGCCCCGGCAGGGCCTCGGTCACGATCTCCCCGGCGTGCACGACGGGGGTGCCGTGCACAAACAGGTAGCGGATGCCCCGCGAGGGCCGGGTCGGGTCGGAGTAGGTCGCCCGGTCGGTGAGGGTCGCCGGATCGAGGACCACGATGTCGGCATCGGCTCCGACAGCGAGATGCCCCTTGCCCCGCATGCCCGAGGAGACCTCGTCGAGCACCCGCGCCGGAAGGAATGAGCAGCGACGGAAGGCCTCCGGCCAGGTCCACGTGTCGCTCTCGAGCACCATGAGACGCAGCGACTTCGTGAACGTCCCGGCCGTGCGCGGATGCGTGTGCCCGCCGGATGGCAGGGGCCAGTCGCGCTGCTCGTACACGGTCCGACCGTCGGCTGCCGCCCAGGAGATCGGCATCGCATCGCTCGCGACGATCGAATCGGGGTAGGCGAGGGCACGGTCCAGGTGCGCGCGGTCGAGGGGATCGGCTTCGTCGAGGAACGTCACGATGCACGCGGCGCCGGGGTCCGTCGCGCGCACCTCGCGCAGCCGGGCCTCGTCGGCGATGCGCTCGCCGGTGTCGACGAGCACGAGCGAGCTCGGGGTGATGCCGAGTCCCTTGAGCTTCTCCGGAGCGAGGAAGAACGCGCCGATCGCGGTACTGCCCGCGCCGTAGGGATAGGCCTCCACGGTCACGCGGGAGCCCGCCGCGCGGCTGCGGTCGAGCAGGGCCAGCACGCGGTCGATGTGGCGCAGCGACGTGCTGTTCACGTGGCAGTGGTGCATGGCGGCGCCGGTCTCGGCGGCCGCGCGGACGAGCTCCTCCGACCCGTCGATCGGCGTGCGGGGGTCGGCTTCGATCAGCTCGCGCACGTGCGTGAACGTCGGGGCATGTGCGGCCGCGGCCAGCCGGGAGAGCTCCAGATACTCGTCCGGGTCGGAGCGGGGCGCGTAGCCCATGAGCACACCGATCCCCAGTGCGCCGGCACCGAGCTCGTCCTCGAGCAGGCTCAACCAGCGGCGGCGTTCGGCGGGGGAGGAGGCGCGCTGCCACTCGGGCGTGCCGAGCAGGTCCATCGACGCGGCGAAGTCGGCGACGGGCGCCCGGTCGAGGTGCGCGTACGCCCGTGCCTGCGACCAGGAGGCGGAGAATCCGTAGTTCAGGGGGCGGCCGTCTGCCGCGGCACGCGCCAGCGCCTCGGCGATCGGCATGAGGCCCGCTTCGAGGTCGAGTGCGGTGGTGACGCCGTCCATCGCCTGTAGACGCTGTCCGGCGATCGAGTGCACGTGGCTGTGCAGGTCGACGAAGCCGGGGCCGACGATGAGACCCGTGGCGTCGACGACGTCGGCATCCACCGGTGCCGTGAGTGCATCACCGACGGCGGCCACCCGTCCCTCTGTGATCAGGAGGTCGGCGATCCGGTCGGATCCGGTCTTCGGGTCGATGACGCGCCCGCCGCGCAGCAGAGTGTCCACGTGGTCACGATGCCATGCTGGGGGAGGCCGTTCCGGTGCAGTCCGACGAAACCGGGTGTACGTTCCCGTGCTCCCGCACAACCGGCGACGCGCGGCGACGGTCGGCGAGAGGTGCGTGCGCGCGTCCCAGCAGACATAATGAAGTGACGATGTGACCGTGCACACGCGAGGAGGCAAGTGATGTCCACCGCCTCCGAGCGTGCGCGGCTGCCCAGCATCCGCGACGTCGCGCGGCTCGCCGGGGTCTCGCATCAGACCGTGTCCCGGGTGTTGAACGATCATCCGAGCATCCGTCCCGAGACGAAGGCCAAGGTCCTCGACGCGATCGCCGTGCTCGACTACCGGCCGAATCTCGCGGCCAGGGCGCTGGTCACCAGCAAGTCGAACATGCTGGGGATCCTCTCGGCGACCATCGGGGAGTTCGGTCCGACGTCATCCATCGCCGGGATCGAGGATGCGGCGCGCGAGGAGGGGTACTCGGTCTCGACCCTGAACCTCCCCGCGACGAGTCCGGAGGCGATCGGCAACGCGGTGCGGCAGCTCTCGCGCGAGCAGGTCGACGGGATCGTGGTGCTCGCGCCGCAGGTGCGGGTGTTCCATGTCCTTCGCGGCATGTCCGTCGACATGCCGTTCGTCACGCTGCAGACGGCATCCGGCTCGGACGGGGTGAGCCTGTCCGCCGACCAGGTCGCCGGTGCCAGAGCGGCGACGGAGCACCTGATCTCGCTCGGTCACAGCGACATCCTGCACCTGGCTGGACCCCAGGACTGGATCGAGGCCGAGTCGCGCATGCGCGGCTACCTCGACGGACTGCGCGAGGCCGATCTGCCCACGTTCCCGCCGATCCGCGGCGACTGGACCGCGGACTTCGGGTACTTCGCGGGCAAGGAGCTCGCCCTCCGCCGCGACTTCACCGCCGTGTTCGCCGCGAACGACCTCATGGCGATCGGGCTGATGCACGGGTTCCGCGACTCGGGGATACGCGTCCCGCACGACGTGAGTGTGATCGGTTTCGACGACATCCCCGTCGCGGCGCATGTGGCTCCGTCGCTCAGCACCGTGCACCAGGACTTCCCCGAGCTCGGGCGCCGCGCCGTGCGCATCCTGCTCGCGCAGATCCGTGGTGAGCAGGTGCCGGAGTTCGGCCCGCTGCAGACGATCCTGCGTGCGCGCGAATCCGCTGCATCACGCTGACCGTCGAGAAACCGCGGTGCGTCGCAGACGCGATGGTGCTGCGCCATGCCTGCGCAATGCCTGTGCATCACGGTAGCGACACGAAATCCCGGCGCGGACTTGACAGCGGTCCGTCAGAAGACGACGATATATCGATGTGAACGGTCACATTGAAGGTGACCGCACGTCGCGAGGAATGATCCGTGAGCACCACTGCAACGTTGCCGACTGTGTCAGGCCCGATCTTGGAGATGCGCAGCATCACCAAGGAGTTCCCGGGGGTCAAGGCGCTGGCCGATGTCTCCATCACCGTCCGCGCCGGCGAGATCCACGCGATCTGCGGGGAGAACGGCGCCGGGAAGTCGACCCTGATGAAGGTCCTCTCCGGGGTGTATCCGTACGGGACCTACGAGGGTGAGATCCTGCTGTACGGCGAGGAGCAGCGCTTCAAGGACATCGTCGCCAGCGAGCAGGCCGGCATCGCGATCATCCACCAGGAGCTTGCGCTCATCCCCGAGCTCTCGGTCACCGAGAACATCTTCCTCGGCAACGAGATCTCCCGCGGCGGACGCATCGACTGGCAGGCGCAGAAGGAGCGCACGATCGAGCTCCTCGCCCGCGTCGGGCTGAGTGAGGACCCGGACGCGCAGATCAAGACCCTCGGCGTCGGCAAGCAGCAGCTGATCGAGATCGCGAAGGCGCTCAACAAAGAGGTCAAGCTCCTGATCCTCGACGAGCCGACCGCCGCGCTCAACGAGAACGACTCCCAGCACCTGCTCGACCTGATCCTCGGCCTCAAGGCCAAGGGCATCGCGTCGATCATGATCAGCCACAAGCTCAACGAGATCGAGCAGATCGCCGATGAGATCACGATCATCCGCGACGGCCGCACGGTCGAGACGCTCGACATCTCCCGCGGCGAGATCAACGAGGACCGGATCATCCGCGGCATGGTCGGCCGCTCGCTCGAGAGCCGGTACCCCGACCGCACGCCCGAGATCGGCGAGGTGTTCTTCGAGGTCAAGGACTGGTGGGTGCAGCATCCGACCGTCCCGGAGCGCATGGTCGTCAAGGGCTCGAACATCAACGTCCGCCGCGGCGAGGTCGTCGGCATCGCCGGGCTCATGGGCGCCGGGCGCACCGAGTTCGCCATGAGCATCTTCGGTCGCTCCTACGGCAACTTCCTCTCCGGCACCCTGATCAAGGACGGCCAGGAGGTCGCGCTCCACGACGTCTCGTCCGCGATCAAGCACGGCCTGGCGTACGTCAGCGAGGACCGCAAGGTGCTCGGGCTCAACCTGCTCGACACCATCAAGCGCTCGGTCGTCGCCGCCAAGCTCTCCAAGATCGCCAAGCGCGGCGTCGTCGATGCGCGCGCCGAGTTCGCCGTGGCGGAGGACTACCGCAAGGCCCTGCGCATCAAGACGCCCTCGGTCGAGGAGGGGGTCGGCAAGCTGTCCGGCGGAAACCAGCAGAAGGTCGTGCTGGCGAAGTGGATGTTCACCGACCCCGACCTGCTGATCCTCGACGAGCCGACCCGCGGCATCGACGTCGGAGCGAAGTACGAGATCTACGCGATCATCAACCAGCTCGCGGCACAGGGCAAGGGCGTCATCGTCATCTCCAGCGAGCTGCCCGAGCTGCTCGGCATCTCCGACCGCATCTACACCGTCTTCGAAGGTCGGGTCACCGACTGCATCCCGGCCGACCAGGCGACACCCGAGGACCTCATGCGCAGCATGACCTCGACGAACCAGAAAGCATCCGCATGACCACCGACACCACCGCAACGAAGCGCGGCTTCCACTTCAAGGACATCACGAAGATGTTCGGGGGCGGCCAGTCGACCCTCCGCCAGTTCGGCATCCTCGGCAGCCTCGTCGTGATCCTGGTCGTCTTCCAGGTGCTGACCTGGATCTTCAAGGGCACCGGCCTCACGCTCTCGTCCGGCAACCTGATCAACGTCGTCAACCAGTACTCGTACATCCTGATCCTCGCGATCGGCATGGTGATGGTCATCATCATGGGTCACATCGACCTGTCGGTCGGCTCGGTCGCCGCGTTCACCGGCATCGTGGTCGCGAAGGCCATGGCCGACTGGAATCTCCCCTGGCCGCTCGGCGTGCTCCTCGGTCTCGGCGTCGGCGTGCTCGTCGGTGCCTGGCAAGGGTTCTGGGTGGCGTATGTCGGGGTACCGGCGTTCATCGTGACGCTGGCGGGCATGCTGTTCTTCCGTGGTGCGAACCAGTGGGTCGGCGACTCGCAGTCGATCCCCGTCCCGCAGGGCTTCAAGGTCATCGGCGCCGGCTACCTGCCCGAGCTGTCGTTCATCCCCGTGCCCTTCAACGTCTTCACCATGCTGCTCGCCCTGCTCGGCGTCGCGTGGATCGTGTTCTGGGAGATCCGCACCCGTCGCATCCAGCACAAGATGGGTGCCGACATGGCGCCGTTGTGGGTGAGCGTCACCAAGGTCGTGCTGATCTCGGTCGTGATCCTCGTCGCGGGATGGCTGTTCGCCACCGGCCGTGAGGGCACCAGCTTCCCGATCTCGGGCATCATCCTGCTCGCCCTCGTCATCCTCTACTCGTTCATCACGAACAACACCGTGTTCGGCCGCCACATCTACGCTGTCGGCGGCAACCGCCAGGCCGCGCGCCTGTCGGGTGTGAAGGACCGCTGGGTCGACTTCTTCGTGATGATGAACATGTCGGTGCTCGCCTCGCTGGCCGGCATGATCTATGTCGCCAGGGCCACGGCCTCGGGGCCGCAGGACGGCAACGGCTGGGAGCTGGATGCGATCGCCTCGGTCTTCATCGGTGGCGCGGCCGTCTCGGGCGGTATCGGAACCGTGATCGGCTCGATCATCGGTGGTCTCGTGATGGCGTTCCTGAACAACGGTCTCGCGCTGCTGGGCGCCGGTGCCGACGTGGTCTCGATGATCAAGGGCCTCGTGCTCCTGTTCGCCGTCGGTGTCGACGTCTGGAACAAGCAGCAGGGCCGCCCGTCGATCACCGGCTTCCTCACGCGTCGCTTCGGCCGCAAGGAGGATCCGATGACCGACACCTTCGACCCGAAGGCGAACTACCCCACCAACCAGAAGTACGAAGCCCCCGCCGTCGACGAGACGCGCGGATAGTAGGGGTCTCACTGCGCACGCACACGCGTCGAGACCTACACACACCAGAGAAAGAGATCACATGAAGAAGATGCTTCTTACGGCGACAGCGATCGTCGCCGTGGGCGCTTTCGCCCTCACCGGCTGCTCCTCGGAGCGTGGCGGAGACACCGGCGCCGATGGTGGCGACGAGGCGGCAGCAGGCTTCGCCGCCGACGCCACGATCGGTGTCGCCCTTCCGGACAAGACCTCGGAGAACTGGGTCCTCGCCGGTCAACTGTTCACCGACGGACTCGAGAAGGCCGGGTTCAAGGCCGACGTGCAGTACGCGCCGGCCAGCAACACGGTCGCCGAGCAGCAGAACCAGATCCAGGCGATGGTCACCGGTGGCGCCAAGGTCATCATCATCGGCGCCAAGGACGGCAAGCAGCTCGCGACGCAGGTCGAAGCCGCCCGCGACGCCGGTGTCGCCGTCATCGCGTACGACCGTCTGATCGAGAACACGGAGGCCGTCGACTACTACGTCGCGTTCGACAACTTCGAGGTCGGCAAGCTCCAGGGTCAGGCTCTGCTCGACGGTCTCGCCGAGCGTGCGGGCCACGAGGCTCCGTACAACATCGAGCTGTTCTCGGGCTCGCCGGATGACGCGAACTCCGCGGTGTTCTTCAACGGCGCCATGGAGGTCCTCCAGCCGAAGATCGACGACGGCACCCTGAAGGTCGTCTCGGGTCAGACCGAGATCGCCCAGACGGCGACCGAGGGCTGGAAGGCCGAGAACGCCCAGCGCCGCATGGACTCGATCCTCACGTCGACCTACAGCTCTGAGGCGCTCGACGGCGTCCTGTCCCCGAACGACACGCTCGCTCGCGCCATCATCACCTCGGTGCAGGGTGCGGGCAAGGACGTCCCGGTCGTCACCGGCCAGGACTCCGAGGTCGAGTCGGTGAAGTCGATCATGGAGGGCATCCAGTACTCCACGATCAACAAGGACACCACGCTCCTCGTCGAGCAGTCGATCAAGATGGTCGGCCAGCTCCAGAAGGGCGAAGAGGTCGACGTGAACGACGAAGAGCAGTACGACAACGGCGTGAAGGTCGTTCCCGCGTTCCTGCTGCCGCCGGTCATCGTCACGAAGGAGAACGCGGCCGAGGCGTACGCCAACGTCCCGAGCCTCCTCGAGATCGTGAAGTCGTACCAGTAATACCGCAGCATCCACGGGCCGTCCGGACCTTCGGGTTCGGGCGGCCCGTTCGCTGTGTTCAGAACGGAACCGGAACTGCCGATTCCGTGAACGTCACCGTGTTCTGGGGAGGCGGCCGATCGATGTAAGTGCGTCCGGTCGGGCTCGTCCACTCCAGCACGCCGCCCGCACGCTGTTCGACGTGCCAGGGGGAGTGGTGTTTGAGCATGTGATGTCGTCGGCAGAACGCCGCGAGGTTCACATCTGTGGTCGCGCCTCCGGTCGAGGCCGCGTGATTGTGGTCGAGATCGCACTTCCGCGCCACGATCCCGCACCCGGGAAACCGGCACCGCTGATCCCGCGCGCGCAGATGTCGCCGCAGTTGCTCGCTCGGCCGGTATCTGTCGACAGCGAGCAGCGCGCCGGAGATCGGATGCGTCAGCACACGATCCCAGCCCATGGCCGAGCCGGCCAGCCTGCGGGCGGTGGTGATGTCGATCGGCGTCATGCCGTCGAGCAGGGCAGGCGGGAGGACGGACGGCAGGGAGCCGCCGGAGCGCCCGCATCCGACATCGCCGGGCGTGCGCGCGAAAGCGGCGGCATCCGGAACATCGCGGTCATCGTCCATCAACGACATCACCGGCACCGAGACCTCGACGCGGGCGCGGATCTCGCCGAGCAGTCCGTCGGTCGTGTCGTGTCCTGCCGGCGTGCCCGTGAGCAGGAGGTCGGCGAGCAGGTCGGCACGCAACTGGTCGATCGTGCGCTCGTCTGCCGGCGGGCCATCGGGGCCGGAATCTCTCGCCACGTGGGCATTGTCCTGCTTCACTGCATGCGCCATCTGCGAGAGCCGGTCGAACATGCCGTGGATGAGCGCGGCCGGGCCGCGGGTGCCGAGCTCGGCCATCCCGTCGTCGAGATCTCTCGTCCACACGCGGCGGCCTTTGCGCGCCTCGCGGTGCCGTTCGCTGACCGTGCGCTCCTGGAACCGTTCGGCCAGGCGCCGTGCGAGCCGTCGCAGCCGGTTCGGGGACTCGGTCTCGGCGATCGCCACCGCCTCGGCGGCATAGGCCTGTCGGTCGGCCGCATCGTCGAGGTGGGCGCCCGCGTCGACGATCACCCGCGCATGAGCGCCACTGATGCGCCCCGCGCCCTGCGCCTCCCACACCGAAGGGAAGCGCTCGACGAGCCAGGAGGCGTCGGCCATCCGCCGCTCGATCGTGCGGTCGCTGAGATGCTGCGCGGCGCCGATCTCGGCCGCCACCGTGCGGATCGCCATGTCGCCATGATCGGGATGCGCGGCCTCGCGGGCGATGTCGATCGCCAGGCGACCGGCCATCGCGAGCATGCCGTCTCGGGCCGCGTGCATGCTGCTCAGAGTCGCCTCGGCCGCCTCGAGCGACGCCACCAGATCGGCGAGCATCGCCATCTGGGTGTCGGTCGCGTCGAGCAGTGCGGTCATGACTTCAGTCCATCACAGACCACCGACATTCGAAACTATGTTCCCCGGGATTCCGGCATCCGATTCGGCCGTTGTCTCCGCTAATCCCAGATCGGGTCGTCGGGGTCGGGGGAGTCCGTGCCGTCGACGTCGGTCATGATGCGCGCGTCGGCGATCCACGACGTCAGCTCATCGTCATGGAGCATGTGCGGTCGCGGCGTGCCGAGAAGGTCGGGAGTCGTCACGACGTCGAGTGGCTCATCGCTCGCGAAGACGACGACGTTGCCGAGCGGCCCTTCGTCATCGTTCGGTTCCGCGTCGAGAACCACGGCGACGTGATCGAACACCGAGCTCAGCGTGGCTGCCTGTCGCCGTGAATACTCGAACGGATGCCCGTCGAGCAGGTTCACGGCCACGACGCCGTCTGCGGCGGAGCGCGCGGCGACCCGGCGGTAGAACTCCTGGCTGGCCACGTGATGACGGATGACGGCGGCATCCCAGAGGTCGACCACGGTGAAGCGGGCATCCGCCCACTCGTCCGGGAGCTCCGCGTCGGCGACCGCTCGCGCATCGCCGAAGATGACCCGCACATCAGCGCCCGGGGGCAGGGGCAGCGCGGCGATCACCGCGTCGTAGAGAGCGGGCTCGAACTCGACCACGAGCTGGGGTGAGCCGGCACGCGTGGCCTCGACATAGCGGGCCAGCGTGAGTGCTCCGGCTCCCAGATGCACGGTGAACAGCGGTGCACCGGGCTCGGCCGCGGCATCCATCGCCCTGGCGATGTGCTGGGTGTAGGCGTACTCGAGTTCGGTGGGATCCGTCATCGACACGACGGACTGCGGGATCCCGTCGACGCTGAGCTCGTAGCGACCTGGTCGCCTTCGCGATTGCACCAGCTTCGCCTTGCGATCGTCGAGCATGAGCGAGAACACCCGGCGTTTACTTGGCACCCGTCGATTTTAGGCTGGCCGCCGTACCCATCGCGCGCGGCTACCCTGGAAGGAACATGGCACATCTTCTCGGGGCTGAAGCCCTGCACCTCGAATATCCGACCAGGGTCGTCTTCGACTCCGTGACCCTCGGCATCGAAGAGGGTGACCGCATCGGCATCGTCGGCCGCAACGGCGACGGGAAGTCCAGCCTCCTCGGCATGCTCGCCGGCATCAAGGAGCCGAACTCCGGCCGCGTCACGGTGCGCGGCGGCACGCGGATCGGCGTGCTCGACCAGGCCGACAACCTGCCGGACGACCTCACGATCAGCGCCGCCGTCGTCGGCGACACCCCGGAGTACGAGTGGGCGGGTGATGCGCGCATCCGCGACGTGATCGACGGGCTCCTCACCGATCTGCCGTGGGATGCCGAGATCGGCTCGCTCAGCGGTGGCCAGCGGCGCCGGGTGTCGCTCGCGAAGCTGCTCACCGGCGACTGGGACGTCATCGCCCTCGACGAGCCCACCAACCACCTCGACGTCGAGGCGATCACGTGGCTCGCCGCGCATCTCAAGAAGCGCTGGTCGCCGAACTCGGGCGCGCTCATGGTCGTGACCCACGACCGGTGGTTCCTCGACGAGATCTGCACCGAGACCTGGGAGGTGCACGACCGCATCGTCGAGCCCTTCGAGGGCGGCTACGCGGCGTACATCCTGCAGCGCGTGGAGCGCGACCGGATGGCGGCGGCGACCGAGGCGAAGCGACAGAACCTGGCCAAGAAAGAGCTCGCCTGGCTCCGGCGCGGTGCTCCCGCCCGCACGGCGAAGCCGAAGTTCCGCATCGACGCGGCCAACGAGCTCATCGCCGACGTGCCCGAGATCCGCGACAAGGTGTCGCTGCAGTCGCTGGCCGTCTCGCGTCTCGGCAAGGACGTGGTCGACCTTCTCGACGTCGGCGTGACCTACCCGACGGCGGACGGCGGCGAGAAGGTCGTGCTCCGCGACATCGAGTGGCGCATCGCGCCGGGGGAGCGCACCGGCATCCTCGGGGTGAACGGCGCCGGCAAGTCCACGCTCCTCGGGCTCATCTCCGGCACCGTGGAACCCACGGTCGGCCGGGTCAAGCGCGGCACGACCGTGAAGGTGCAGACCCTCACCCAGCGGCTCGACGAGCTCACCCAGCGCTGGAAGGACCCGGTGCGCGTGATCATCTCGGGGCTGCGCACCTCGTACTCGATGGGTGCCGGCTCGAAGGCGCAGGACCTCACGCCCGGACAGCTGCTCGAGCGCCTCGGGTTCGACTCCGCCCAGCTCTCCACCCCGGTCAAGGACCTCTCGGGTGGTCAGCAGCGCCGTCTGCAGCTGCTGCTCGTGCTGCTCGACCAGCCCAACGTGCTGATCCTCGACGAGCCGACCAACGACCTCGACACCGACATGCTCGCCGCCATCGAAGACCTGCTCGACTCCTGGTCGGGCACGCTCCTGGTCGTCAGCCACGACCGGTACTTCCTGGAGCGCGTCACGGACCAGCAGTACGCGATCCTCGACGGCCACCTGCGGCACCTTCCCGGAGGCGTCGACGAGTACCTGCGGTTGCGCCACCTGCAGGCGTCGGCGGGCTCGAAGCAGACTGCGACGTCGGCAGCTACGGCGACGGCGACGGCAAACGCCTCAGGTCTCGACGGCGCGGCTCTCCGCACGGCGCAGAAGGAGATCTCCTCCCTCGAGCGGCGCATCCAGAAGCTGACGCAGCAGGTCAATGCCGCCAAGACCGCGCTCGCCGATCACGATCAGGCCGACTATGCGGGACTCGGCGATCGCATGAAGAAGATCAGCGATCAGCAGGCCGAGATCGAGGAGTTGGAGCTGCGCTGGTTCGAACTCACCGAGGAGATTGGCTGACCGAGGAATATCCTTCTCCTGACGCTGTTGGGAGGTAGGGATGGAAGGCCTCGAAGTAACGGTCCTGCTCGGACTCACGATTCTCGTCGGAACCCTGATCGCCCCGCGCGTGCGTCTCGCGCTGCCCCTCGTCCTGGTCATCTTCGGACTGCTGCTCGGCTTCGTCCCGCCGCTGCGTGAAGTGCAGCTGCCACCGGAGACGGTGCTGCTGCTGTTCCTCCCGGTGATCCTGTTCTGGGAGAGTCTCACGACGTCGCTGCGCTCGATCCGCCGCGACTTCCGCTACATCCTCCCGATGAGCACGGTCCTCGTGGTCGCGTCGGCCTTCGCGGTCGCCGGCATCGGCGTGCTGTTCGGGATGCCGTGGGAGATCGCGCTCATCCTGGGGGCCGCCGTCGCACCGCCGGATGCCACCGCTGTCGCGGCGCTCGGACGGCTGCTGCCGCGCCGCACGTTCATGAAGCTGAAGGCCGAGAGCCTCACCAACGACGGCACGGCGTTCGTGCTGTACGCGATCGCGGTGTCGCTTGCGCTCGGCGGCCAGATCACACCGCTCTCCGTGACACTCGACGTGCTGATCTCCTACGTCGGCGGGATCGCGGCGGGCGTCGTGATCGCCGGTCTGGGCTATCTGCTGCTGCGGCGTACCTCCTCGACGATCGTGATCAACGTGGCGCTGCTGCTGATCCCGTTCACGGCGTTCCTCGCTGCCGAGATGGTGCACGCCTCCGGCGTTCTCGCGGTCGTCGTCGCCGGGCTCATCGTCGCCTACGTGTCGCCGCGCGTGACGACGGCGTCCTCCCGACGACAGGCCGATGCGGCCTGGCCGTTCGGAGTCTTCCTGCTCAACGGCGCGCTGTTCGTGCTGATCGGCCTCGAGGTGCAGTACGTCGTGCACGAGATCTCGGCGGCGGCGATCGGCCGGCTCGTGCTGATCACGCTCGCGGTGTGGGCGACCCTCCTGGTCGTGCGCTACGTGTTCCAGGTGCTGAACGTGCTCTTCCAGCGCCAGACCGGTGGGCGTCCGGCGCGGGGAGCCCGGTCGCGGGCGCGCGTCGTGTCGACCATGGCCGGCATGCGCGGTGCGGTCTCGCTCGCGATCGCGCTGTCGGTCCCCGCCACGATCACCGAGGGCGGGGTGGTGTCCGGACGCGACGAGATCGTGTTCGTCACGGCCGGAGTCATCATGCTGAGCCTGCTCGTGCAGGCCCCGCTGCTCCCCGCGCTCGTGCGCTGGGCGCGGTTCCCCGTCGATCATGTCGAGGACGAGGAGTACGAGCTCGCCGAGCGGGCGATCTCGGGTGCGGCGCTCGCGGCCCTCGACGATCTCGCCGCCGAGCACGGCATCGGGCAGGAGGTCCGCGACCGTGTGCGCACCGAGGGCTACGCGATGCTCGAGTTCGCGAACGCGCGCACACTGGCGCGTGAGCAGGCGATCGTCGACGCGGAGGCCGACGCACTGGACGAGATGCTCGACGAGCCCGATCCGCTGAGTGCCGGAGCCGCTGATCCGCCCGAAGAAGATCCGGCACCGAGCGGGGGAGTGGATCAGGCCACGGGGCCCGATGGCACCGACGGGACGGTTCTGCAGATGATCGCGACCTCGGCCGACGTCGACCTCGCGCAGCGCTCGCCGCTGATCCGGCACGAGGAGCACACGCGCCTCAAGCTCGCCCTCATCGACCGCAAGCGCGAGGTGCTCCTGGGTTTGCGCGGTGCGGGGACGGTCGACGACCTCGTCGTGCGCCGCATCTCGGCCCGCCTCGACCTCGAGCAGGTGCGTCTGCAGGGGATCGAGGAGTTCGACTAACCTGCGCCGAGCGGGCTGTGACGCCGTGTGACGACGCGATTCCGCACGTTCGATGGCGTCTGCCTAACGTATTCGAGTCCCCCCACGAGAGGAACTCCTTCCCATGTCACGCCGCACCACTTCCGTCATCGCCGCACTCGCCGCGGTCCCGCTCTTCGTCGCGCTCGCAGGCTGCGCGACGGCATCCTCCGAAGCCGGTTCCGGCAGCGCGGGCTCGACCGAGGACGAGGTCGTGAAGATCGGCGTCGTCGGCAAGGGCGATGAGCAGTGGCCCGCATTCGTCGATGCCGCAGCCGAGGAGGGCATCACCGTCGAGCTGGTCGACTTCGGCTCCTACGAGCAGCCCAATCCGGCGCTCACCGAGGGTGAGATCGACCTGAACCAGTTCCAGCACATCGTGTACCTCGCGGAGTACAACAACGCCTCGGGTGCGGACCTGACCCCGATCGGGTCGACCGCGATCTACCCGCTCGGTCTGTACTCGACCAAGTACGACGACGTGAAGGACATCCCGAAGGGCGAGACCGTCGCCGTCCCGGACGACGCCTCGAACCAGGCCCGCGCGCTGAACGTGCTGCAGCAGGCCGGCCTCATCGAGCTGAAGAGCGGTGGCACCCCGTACTCCGACCTCGCCGATGTGGACACCGAGAAGTCCGAGGTCAAGGTCAAGGCGCTGGAGGCCGCGATCGTCCCGACGTCGCTGCCCGACGTCGCCGCCGCGATCATCAACAACGACTTCGTGGAGCCCGCCGGTCTCTCGTTCGAGGACGCGATCGCCCAGGACGACCCCGAGGATGCCGGCGCGCTGCCGTACGTGAACATCTTCGCCGCGCGGGCCGAGGACGCCGACAACGAGACGTACCTCAAGCTCGTCGAGATCTTCCAGACGAATGAAGACGTCCAGAAGGGTCTGCTGAAGTCTTCGGGCGACACCGCCGTGGCGCTGCAGACCCCGGTCGAGGACCTCGTCGCGTCGCTCGAGAAGGTCCAGAAGGACGCGGACTCGAAGAAGTAGGAGGACGGGGAAACCCCCTTTCGTCCGATGAGGGAGAATCGGGTGCCGCGAGAAGCGTCACCCGATTCTTCGTTCCCGAAGCAGACCGGAGCAGCCCATGCCGATCGTCACCCTGACGAACGTCTCCAAGACCTATCCGCCCCGCACCCGTGAGGGGTCAGAGGTCGTCGCCGTGGACGACGTCAGCCTCGAGATCGAGAAGGGCGACGTCTTCGGCATCATCGGATACTCGGGCGCCGGCAAGTCCACGCTCGTGCGGCTGATCAACGCCCTCGAGCCGGCCACGAGCGGCACCATCACGGTGGACGGCGTCGACATCACCGCGCTCAAGGAGAGCGAGCTGCGCGGGGTCCGCGGCGGCATCGGGATGATCTTCCAGCAGTTCAACCTGTTCTCCTCGCGGAGCGTCAGGGCCAACATCGCCTACCCGCTCAAGCTCGCCGGCTGGTCCAAGGACGACATCGAGAAGCGGGTCGCCGAGCTGCTGTCGTTCGTCGGCCTCGCCGACAAGGCCAAGGCCTACCCCGAACAGCTCTCGGGCGGTCAGAAGCAGCGCGTCGGCATCGCACGGGCCCTCGCGACGGGCCCCGCGATCCTCCTCGCCGACGAGGCCACCAGCGCCCTCGACCCGCAGACCACGCACGAGGTGCTCGACCTGCTCAAGCGGGTCAACCAGGAGCAGGGCGTCACGATCGTGATCATCACGCACGAGATGGACGTCATCCAGACCATCGCCACCAAGGTCGCGGTCATGGAGAACGGCCGCGTGATCGAGCACGGCGACGTGTTCGACGTCTTCTCCGCTCCGCAGAACCCGGCATCCCAGCGCTTCGTCGGCACGGTCGTGAAGGGCGTGCCGTCGCCGGCCGAACTCGCGGTGCTCCGCGAGCGGCACCGGGGCCGCCTGGTGACGTTCTCGTTCCGCGACGGCGACTCGTCGCAGGCGCAGGTGTTCCTCGACCTCGCCGGTGCCGGCCTCGACTTCGAGCTCGTCTTCGGCGGGATCAACGACATCCGCGGGCGCGCCTTCGGGCATCTGACGCTCGCGATCCGTGGTGACGCCGCAGCGATCGACGGTGCGCTCGCCCGCATCGCCGAACGCGTCGAAGTGACCGAGATCGCCGCAGAGGAGGCCCGCTGATGGAGCGTCTGAACGAACTGTGGCCCGAGTTCTGGGCAGCCGCACTCGAGACCCTGTATATGACGTCGTTCGCGCTGGTGCTCGGCGGCATCCTCGGGCTGGCGATCGGCATCATCCTGTACGTCACGCGCCCCGGTGGCCTCGCAGCGAACCGGGTCATCTCGGTGCTCGCGAACCTCGTGGTGAACTTCTTCCGCCCGATCCCGTTCATCATCTTCCTCGTGGTCGCGCAGCCGCTCGCCCGCGCGGTCGTGGGCGTGGGCATCGGCACCACCGCCGGCGCCTTCATCATCGGTCTCGCCGCCGCGTTCGCGATCGGGCGCATCGTGGAGCAGCACCTCGTCTCGGTCTCTCCCGGAGTCATCGAGGCGGCGCGGGCGATGGGAGCCGGCCCGTGGCGCATCCTCTTCACCGTGGCCATCCCGGAGTCGCTCGGGCCGCTCATCCTCGGCTACACGTTCATCCTCGTGGCGCTGATCGACATGACGGCCATGGCGGGGCTCGTCGGCGGGGGCGGGCTCGGTGCGTTCGCGCAGATCTACGGCTTCCGGCAGTTCGAGCCGCTCGTCATGTGGGCGGCGATCGTCCTGATCGTGGTGTTCGTGCACCTGGTGCAGATGCTCGGCACGCGCCTGGCCCGCAAGGTCATGCGTCGCTGACGGGTGCTTCCTGCAGGGTGCGGCGCGTGGTGAACACCCGGTCCTGCCCGCTGATCGGGTCCACGAAGCGCAACTCGCGCGCCAGCAGCTGCAGCGGTCGGTCGTAGTCGTCCGGCCGATCTTCCTGCAGCTCGGGGTAGAAGCGGTCGTTCAGGATGCCGATGCCGAGGGCGGCGAGATGCACCCGAAGCTGGTGCATCTTGCCGCTGTGCGGTCGCAGCAGCGTGTGCACCACGCGGTCGTCGGTACGGATCAGCTCGACCAGGGTCTCGGAGTTCGGCTCCTTGGACTCATCGACCTGCACGCGCACCTGTCCGCGGAGCTTCTCGATGTTGTTGCGGTACACGACGGGAAACGACGGAGGCGTCCCGTTCTCTGGGAGCTCGGAGACCGCTTCGTAGACCTTCTGCACCTGCCGCTTCTCGAAGAGCAGCTGGTAGGCGCCGCGGGTCGCGGGGCGCGTCGAGAACATCAGCAGTCCGGCCGTCGCTCGATCGAGACGGTGGATCGGCGCGAGGTCGGCATTGTCGAGCAGGTTGCGCAGCCGCACCAGGGCCGAGTTCTGCAGGAACTTGCCGCCGGGGGTGGTGGGCAGGAAATGCGGCTTGTCGACCACCACGAGATGGTCGTCCCGGTGCAGGATCTCGATCTCGAACGGCATCCGGGTCTCGACGGCGGGTTCGCGGTAGTACCAGACGAACTCGACGCTGCCGAGCGGTGCATCGCGGGGGACGGGCGACCCGTCGGCCCGGACGATGTCGCCGCGGTCGAACCGTTCGAGCAGACGCTCCGGATCGAGGTGGAAGAAGCGCTCGACCATGTACGCGGCGACCGTCGGCCAGGAGCCGGTGAGCGGCAGGTGCAGTCGGGTCGCTCCGACGCCGTCGCGCACCGGGAGGGGAGAGGGCATGCCCATCAGGCGCAGCCGCTCACGTGTCGAAGCTCAGACTCAGCTTGCGCAGCAGGCCGGCGAGGCGATCCCGGTCCGAGCGCGAGAGCGCCTGCAGCAGGTCGGCCTCCACGTCGACGAGGCGGGTGATGGCGGCATCCACGCGGATGCGCCCGTCGTCGGTCAGCGTCACGAGCACACTGCGCCCGTCGCCGGGGTCGGCCTCGCGGCGCACGAAGCGGCGGCCGACGAGCCGGTCGATCCGGTTGGTCATCGTGCCGCTCGAGACCAGGGTCTGCTGCAGCAACTGCTTGGGGGAGAGCTGGAACGGCGCGCCTGCGCGGCGCAGGGCCGAGAGCACATCCCACTCCCAGTGCTCCAGGTCGCTGCGACGGAACACGTCGCGGCGGGCGCGGTCCAGATGGCGCGAGAGGCGGTCCATCCGCGAGAGCACCTCGAGGGGTGAGAAGTCGAGGTCGGGACGCTGGGTGTTCCACGCGCCGACGATCCGGTCGACCTCATCCACCTCGCTCATCCGCCCATTATCGCGTGTGCGGGTCAGGGGTGACGGACACCACGGAAAGCTCGAGGGTCATGAAGGCGCTGTACGGGTCGGGGACGTAGCGGCCGAACGGGCCTGACTCGCGGAAGCCCGCCGCCGCGTACATCGCGCGTGCCGGGATGAAGAAGTCGTCGCTGCCGGTCTCGAGCGAGAGTCGACGGATGCCGCGCTCCTGCGCATCGGCGAGGAGGAAGGCCAGCATCGATTTCCCGAGTCCGCGGCCGCGCAGGGCCGGATCCGTGCGCATCGACTTGAGCTCCTCGTGGCCGTCTTCGACCGTGGCCAGCGCGCCGGTGGCGACCGGGCGGCCGTTGATCGAGCCGGCGAACAGCCGGACACCGGGAGCGAGCAGGCGCTCGAAGACCAGCGCATGACGGCTCTCCGCGGGCGCGGTGTGCTCCAGCTCGGCGTGGTGGGCGACCAGGAATTCTGCGAGGGCGGGGGTCGCCGTCTCGACCCTTTCGATCACGATGCTCATGGTGTCAGCATCCCAGAGGCGTGTTTCCGAACCATGACGGCGCGGGAGGGGCGGCATCCGCGCACATCGGAACACAGGCCGGAGCATGGCAGACTTGACCCCGCGGTGCCCTCCTGGGCGGCGCGGTCCGCCGTGGTGTAATGGCAGCACGACAGCCTTTGGAGCTGTTAGGTCTAGGTTCGAGTCCTGGCGGCGGAGCATGACTGGGAACAATCTCGCCATCATCGTCCTCGCTGCAGGCCAGGGCACGCGCATGAAGTCGCGTCTGCCCAAGGTGCTGCACCCGATCGGCGGGCGCCCTCTGGTGGGGCATGTGCTCACCACCGCAGGGCGGCTGCAGGCCGCGCACGTCGAGGTGGTCGTGCGGCACGAGCGCGATCAGGTGGTCGCCGCCCTCGCGAAGGACTACCCCGACGCGGTGTTCGTCGACCAGGACGACGTGCCGGGAACCGGGCGGGCCGTGCAGGTGGCGGTCGACGCCCTTCCCGGCGACTTCGAGGGCGATGTGCTCGTGCTCTCCGGAGACTGCCCGCTCGCCGACGCCGACACGCTCTCCGCGTTCGTGGAGGAGCACCGTGCGTCCGGTGCGCCGGCCACGCTCATGACCGCACTGGTCGACGACCCGACGGGTTACGGACGCGTCGTCCGCGATGCCGACGGTGGGGTCGACCGCATCGTCGAGCAGAAGGACGCGAGTGCGGAAGAAGCCGCGGTCCGCGAGATCAACGCCGGGATGTACGTGTTCCGGGCCTCGACGCTGCGCACGTACCTGCCGCAGCTCAGTCTCGACAACGCGCAGGGCGAGATGTACCTGACCGATGTGCCCGGCCTGCTCCGCCGCGACGGCGACCGGGTGGCGGCATCCGTCGTCTCCGACATCTCGGTGACGTTCGGGGTGAACGACCGTGCACAGCTGACCGAGGTCGGTCGCCTGCTCAACCAGCGCATCGTGCGTCGCTGGCAGCTCGAGGGCGTCACCGTCATCGACCCGAACACCACCTGGATCGACGACGACGCGAAGCTCTCGCCCGACGTCACGCTCCTTCCGAACACCCACATCCTGGGTGCCACGTTCATCGCCGCAGGTGCCGTGATCGGACCGGACACGACCCTCGTCGACTGCGAGGTCGGCGAGGACGCGACCGTCCGTCGCACGGATGCCACCCTCGCCGTGATCGGCGCGGAGGCCACGGTCGGCCCGTTCTCGTTCCTCCGCGCCGGCACCGTCCTCGGCGCCAAGGGCAAGATCGGGGCCTACGTCGAGACGAAGAACGCCGAGATCGGCGAGGGCAGCAAGGTCCCGCACCTCTCCTACGTCGGCGACGCCACGATCGGCCGCGGCGTCAACCTCGGAGCGAGCACCATCACGGCGAACTACGACGACGTGAACAAGCACCGCACCGAGATCGGCGACGAGGTGCACACCGGCTCGCACACGGTGCTCGTCGCGCCCGTTAGGCTGGGAGCTGGCGCGAAGACCGGCGCCGGCGCGGTCGTCCGCAAGGATGTCCCGGCCGGAGCACTGGCCATGACCGTCGCACCCCAGCGCAACATCGAAGGCTGGGTCGCGAAGAACAGAGCAGGGACGGGCGCGGCGGATGCTGCGTCCCGCGAGAATTCGGCGGAATAGGCGGAGCATGGCGCGCAAGAAGAAGACGGTCGATCTGGATCGCGACAACGGCGTGGCTCCCGGCATCATCGCGAAGACCAAGAAGCGACTCGTCGTCGCAGGCGGGCGTTCGCACCCGGCGCTCACGGCGGCCGTCGCCGAGGCGCTCGGCACGGAGATCGCCCCTGTCGAGCACCGCACGTTCGCCTCCGGTGAGATCTACGCCCGCTTCGAGGTCTCGATCCGCGGCGTCGATCTCTTCCTGATCCAGACGTTCGGCGAGCCGGTCAACGAGTGGCTCATGGAGACGCTCATCATGATCGACGCCGCCAAGCGCGCGTCGGCCAAGCGCATCACCGTCGTGGCGCCTTACTACCCGTATTCGCGTCAGGACAAGAAGGGCCGCGGCCGCGAGCCGATCAGCGCCCGCCTCGTCGCCGACCTGCTGAAGACCGCCGGTGCCGATCGCGTCATGAGCGTCGACCTGCATGCGGCGCAGATCCAGGGCTTCTTCGACGGACCCGTCGACCACCTGTTCGCCAAGCCCGTGCTGCTGGACTACTTCCAGCGCACGCTCTCGCCGGCGGACCGCGAGATCCTCACCGTCGTCTCGCCCGACATGGGTCGTGTGCGCGTCGCCGACACCTGGTCGGACAGCCTCGGTGCCCCGCTCGCCATCATCCACAAGCGTCGTGACCCGAAGGTGGCCAACCAGGTCTCGGTGCACGAGATCGTCGGAACCGTCGAGGGGCGCACCTGCCTCCTCGTCGACGACATGATCGACACCGGTGGCACGATCGTCAAGGCGGCCCAGGCGCTCAAGGCGGCCGGGGCGCACCGTGTGATCGTCGCGGCGACCCATGCGATCTTCAGCGACCCGGCATCCGATCGTCTGCAGGACTCGTCGATCGACGAGGTCGTCATCACCGACACGATCCCGCTCACCGAGTCGCGTCGCTGGGACAACCTCACGATCCTCCCGATCGCGCCGCTGCTCGCCCGCGCCATCCACGAGGTCTTCGAAGACGGCTCCGTGACGAGCATGTTCGGTGGCGACGCGTAACGCATCGTCACGGCACAGCCCGCGCATAGACACGGTGCTTACGGTCGAAGGGTCGACGAACCCGTCGAACGACACCGCGCCGGGAGGACCCGCATGATCCGCACGACCGTACCGACCTCTGTCCGCAAGGGTTCCGCCATCCTCGGGATCGCGGGCCTGTTCGTCCTCGCCGGATGCTCCGGCACCGCCGACGCGGGTGACACCCCGAACGACACCGGCAGCACGCCCGACGCCGGCTCCTCGGAGTCCTCGGGCGGCGACGCGACCGCCACCTACGCAGACGGCACCTACACGGCCGACGGTTCGTACCAGACACCCGAGACGGTCGAGCAGATCTCCGTCACGCTGACCCTCGCCGACGGCGTCGTGACCGACGTCGAGGTCACGGGCGACCCGCAGGCACCTGAGACCGAGCAGTACCAGGGCCAGTTCATCGACGGCATCGCGGACGAGGTCGAGGGCAAGTCGATCGACGAGCTGAACGTCAGCCGGGTCGCCGGCTCGTCGCTCACCAGCGGCGGCTTCAACGACGCGGTCGAGTCGATCAAGGAGCAGGCGGCCTCCTAGGCGCCTGAGGCCGCATGGCGAGCTGGCGCTTCGAGGCGATCGGAACGCGCTGGGAGATCGAGACCACGGATCCGCTCGCGGACCCGGCGCGTGCGGCGGTCGACGCCGAGATCGAGCGCTTCGACCGCGAGTGGTCCCGATTCCGTGACGACTCCGCGGTGACGCGGCTCGGACGGGAGGGCGGCTCGTTCGCCTCACCGGACGCCGCTCCGATGCTCGACGCCTACCGCGAGCTCTCGGTGGCGACGGGTGGCGCGGTCAACCCGCTCGTGGCGGCGAGTCTCGAAGCTCTGGGCTACGACGCGGGCTATTCGCTCGTCGGCGGAGACGCGGTGCGCGCTCCGGACGCCTGGCAGGCGCAGGTGTCCTGGACGACGGCCGGGGTCGCGGCATCCGCACCCGTGCTCCTCGACGTCGGCGCCCTGGGCAAGGGGCGACTGGTCGACCTCGTGATGGACCTGCTCGGGGACGTGCCCGGCGATGTGGTGGTCGATGCCGGCGGCGACATCCGGGTGCGGGGTGCCGGTGTGCGCATCGGGCTGGAGCATCCGTACGACGCGACGAAGGCGATCGGTGTCGTCGAGGTGCGCGACCGGGCGCTGTGCGCCTCCGCCGTCAACCGTCGCGCATGGGGGAACGGACTGCACCACGTGCTCGACGCCCGCACGGGGCTTCCGGTGCGCACCTGGGCGGCGACCTGGGCACTGGCTCCCGACGCGATGACGGCGGATGCTGTCTCGACCGCGCTGTTCTTCGACGGCGGACCGGAGCTCGCCGGCGCCTGGGGCGTGGAATGGGTGCGGATGAGCACCGACGGCCGGGTGCAGCACTCGCCGGGATGCCCCGCGGAACTGTTCATCGTGGGGGCGGACACGCGCCCCGCGGCGCCGAACTAGGGAAGAGTGGAGAACGTGATCACCTCATTCGCCGCCGCACGCCAGCGGGTCCTCGCAGTGCTGGGCTCGCTGTCGATGTATCGCCTCGTGCTGTTCGCGCTGATCGCCCTGGCGGTGATCGCGTTCGTGCTCTCGCTGCTCGGCGTGATCGTCTCGCCCACGCCGCTCGAGATGCTGGCGTCGTTCCTGGTGCTCGCGAGCGTGATCTCGGTCGTCGACGCTGTCGCCCAGCGCATCCTGCGGCTCCCGTGGCGCATCGAATCCTCCCTCGTCACGGCGCTCATCCTGCTGTTCGTGCTCCGCCCCGGCGTCGAGCTCGGCGCCCTTCTCGGGCTCGCCCTCGCCGGAGCCGTGGCGAGCGTGTCGAAGTACCTGATCGCATGGCGCGGTCGACACATCTTCAACCCGGCGGCCTTCGGTGCGGCCGTCGTCTCGATTCTCGGCGCCTTCGGGGCGTTCGAGTGGCTGGGCACCTCGTCGTCATGGTGGGTCGGGACGCCGGTACTGACGATCCCCGTGCTCATCCTGGGTCTCGCGGTGCTGTGGCGCACCGAGAAGGTGCGGGTGGTGCTGGTGTTCGTGCTGGTCGCCGTCGCCACCTCGGTCGTGCGTCAGGCCGTGCAGGCCGTGCAGTTCGACATCGGCTTCGACGTGCTCACCGCGTTGCAGTTCGCGGTGCTGCAGTCGCCGTTCCTGTTCCTCGGGGCGTTCATGCTCTCCGAGCCGCTGACCCTGCCCCCGCGTCGCCGCCAGCAGCTCGTGGTGGCCGTCATGGTGGGTCTGCTCGCCGGATGGCCGATCTCGGTCGCCGGCCTGTTCACGCTCGGCCAGGAGCGGGCGCTCCTGATCGGAAACCTGGTGGCCTTCGCGTTCGCGCTGCGGGGGTCGGTGCGACTCGTGCTCGAGCGTCGCGAGTTCATCACCCCGACCGCGCAGGAGCTGACGTTCCGGGCCAAGGGGCGGGTCCGGTTCCTGCCGGGGCAGTACCTCGAGCTCGACGTCCCGCATCACCGCCCCGACGCGCGCGGCACCCGTCGCGAGTTCAGCATCGTGTCGGCGCCGGCAGATCTGCCGACGCTGCGCATCGCCTACAAGAACGGCGACCAGAAGCATCCGTCGAGCTACAAGCGGGCTCTCGCCGCGGCCGAGCCGGGCGCGACGTTCGCGGTCACGGGCACCTGGGGCGACTTCATCCTGCCGCGCAGCGATCACCCGGTGCTGATGGTCGCCGCGGGCATCGGCGTCACGCCGTTCGTGTCCCAGCTACGTCAGCTCCAGGCCGTGGGCCAGCAACGCGACGTGGTGCTCGTGTACGTGGCGTCCGAGGCTTCCGAGCTCGCCTTCCGCGATGAGCTCGCCGCGACGGGCGTGCGCACGGTCGTGTTCACCCGAGACGAGCCGCTCGACCTGCCCGCGCACTGGACCTGGGCGCAGGGAGCACGACTGGACGCCGAGACGCTGGAGCGCACCGTCCCCGACCTCGGCACCCGCCACGCGTTCATCTCCGGACCCCCGCGCCTGATCGCCGATCTCGCCCCCGCACTGCAGAAGGCCCGCGCCCTCACGACCGACGCCTTCGCCGGCTACTGATCCGGCTCACGGCCGGCCGGCCGGTACACCCGTCGGGAGAACGGACGGATGTCGGACGACTCGCCGCGAGGCGTCCCGACATCCGTGCATCCTGCCGACGAGTGCACGGCGCATCCACTTCTGCACATCCCGCATCCGCTTCGGATCGGCCCACAACGGGCGGAATCGATCTCTATCAGCCGTCTCGGGGCATCAGGATCGGTGGATGCTCAGCGCTCTATCCGTGACAGACCTGCATGGCGGCGTCGTGCGGGGCACACTGCTCCAGAAGTACGGAATCGACCGTCGGATGCGCGCGGATGCGGTTCATGCCGGCGCCCTGATCCGTGTGAGGACAGGAGTGTTCGCCGGGCCGAACGCAGACACGACCGTCGTTGAGGCTGCCGCGCACGGCGGGGCCCTCACCTGCGCGCACGCGTTGCGCCTGTATGGCGTCTGGGCACTCGACCCCGGCGGCCCCGTTCACGTCTGGCTGGGGGCGAAGGGCCGCACCCATCACGAGACGTGCGAGTGCGTCGCGCACTTTGACGCGGGGCACGCCGGGGTGGGGCTTGCCCCATTGGAGGAAGTACTCATCCACGTCTACCGATGCGGCGGAGACGAGGCGTTCTTCGCTGCTGTCGAGTCCGCACTGGTGCAACAGAAGATCACCGGTGCGGCACTGCGCCGCATCCGCCGCCGCCTACCGGCCCGCGCGCACTGGTTGATCGACCTGGCGCGATCGGATGCCGACAGCGGCCTCGAGTCACTGCTCCGGCTGCGCTTGCACCTGCACGGCATCAGCCTGGACTGCCAGGTGACCATCCCGTCCGTCGGGAGAGTGGATTTCGTGCTCGACGGAAGTCTGATCCTCGAGGCCGATGGGAAGGGCAACCATGACGGCCCCGCGCATCGCCACCGTGATCTCGTGAGGGATGCCGCGGCGTCGGCTCTCGGATACGAGACGCTGAGGTTCGATTACGCCCAGATCGTCCACGCCTGGCCCTCAGTCGAGACGGCCGTACTCGCCGCCATCGTACGTCTGCGTGCCCGTCACTGAGGTCTTCGAGGTCAGGCGTGTGCGTCTGTCGGGAGAATGTACGCATGTCGGACGAATCGCCGTGAGATGCCCCGACGGTCGTGCATCCTCCCGACATGTGTACGCCGACCAGGAGCGCGGCGGGCAGGATCTCCGCAGAGATGCCGGCCGTCAGGCCTCGAACGCGTCGTCTTCGGCGGTCGCGGCCGCAGGGTTGACCGGGATGCGCACGGTGAAGGTCGTGTCGCCGGGCTCGCTGGCCACGGAGATCGTTCCGTGGTGGCCCTCGACGATGGCCTTGACGATCGCGAGGCCCAGTCCGGTTCCCCCGGTCTGGCGAGCCCGGGAGCTGTCGCCGCGGGCGAAGCGTGCGAAGAGCTCCTCGCGGATGGCGGGGTCGATGCCGGGGCCGTCGTCGTGCACGCGCAGCACGGCGTCCGCGCCCTCTCGTGCGACGCTCAGGGTGATCCTGGTGCCGGCCGGCGTGTGCGTCCGGGCGTTCGCGAGGAGGTTCGCGACGACCTGGTGCATCCGTCCGGCATCGCCGACGACGGTGACGGGCTCGTCCGGCACTTCGATGCTCCAGTGGTGGTCGGTCGCCGTCGGTCGAGCATCCGAGAGTCCTTCGAGCGCCAGCTGGGTGAGGTCGACGGTGCCGTAGACCAGCTCCTGCCCCTCGTCGAGCCGTGCGAGCAGCAGCAGGTCCTCGACGAGACGGGTCATCCGCAGGGACTGCGCCTGGATGCGCTCGAGCGAGGAGGTCGTGCCCTCGATGACCTCCGGACCCTGCTCCGCGGCCGGACGCTGATGCAGCGCGCGCAGCGACAGCTCCGAGTACCCCCGGATGGAGGCGAGCGGGGTGCGCAGCTCGTGACTCGCGTCGGCGACGAAGCGGCGCATCCGCTCCTCGTTCTTCTGCCGCGAGGCCAGCGAGGTGTTGACGTGGTCGAGGAGTTTGTTCAGTGAGGCTCCGACCAGGCCGGTCTCGGTGCGCGGATCGGCTTCGGATGCCGGTACCCGCTCGGTGATCGTGACCTCACCGCGATCGAGCTGCTGGTTCGCGACCCTGGTCGCGGTGACCGCGACGGCGCGGAGCGGGCGCAGGCTCACCCGGATGGTGATCGCGGTGGTCAGCGCCAGCAGGATCAGACCGCCGATGGTGGCGAGGGCGATCACGGTGAGCAGCTGCGTGAGCTGGCTCTGGATCTCGTCGCGGGGGAGCCCGGTCACCGCGAGGACGCCGTTGTTCGAGGGCAGTGCCATGACCCGATACGAGCCGAGGTCGGTGAGGGAGACCGTGGCGACGGACGTACCCTTCAACGCCGCCGCGATTTCGCTCAGCTGCTCGCCGGTCAACGGCTGCAGGGTTCCGGTGAGCTCGTCGGCGGCGGTGCTCTTCACGAGGGACCCGCTGAAGCCGGTCACCGGGCTCGAGACGACGAACAGCAGCCCGGCCGGCGGAGAGTAGCGACCGGCCAGGAGGACGTTCTGTGCGGTCGCCGCCGACGGGGCGAAGGCCTCGGTGACGCCCACCAGCGCGTGCGCGCTGTTGTTCAGCTTCTGGTCGAGCTGGTCCTCCATGGTCTTGCCCAGCGTGGCGCTGGTGATGACGGCGACGATGATGAGGATCAGCGACACGAACCCGATCACGGCGGTCATCAGCCGTGTCTGCAGGCTCATCGGCCGTCTCATCATCGTCGCTGAGCTCACTGCGGAGCCTTGATCATGTAGCCGACGCCGCGGACGGTGTGCAGCAGCGGCGTGCGGCCAGCGTCGATCTTCTTGCGCAGGTACGAGATGTACAGCTCGACGACCGAGGACTTGCCGCCGAAGTCGTAGCTCCAGACCCGGTCGAGGATCTGGGCCTTCGACAGCACCCGTCGCTCGTTGCGCATGAGGTAGCGGAGCAGCTCGAACTCGGTCGCGGTGAGCTCGATCTCGGTGCCGTCGCGCACGACCTCGTGGCTGTCCTCGTTGAGCGTGAGGTCGGCGACGCGCAGGATCGACTGCCCGTCGTCGGTGGTCGCGTGGCCGGTGCGGCGGATGATCGCGCGCAGTCGTGCGATGACCTCCTCCAGGCTGAACGGTTTGGTGACGTAGTCGTCACCGCCGGCGGTGAGGCCGGCGACGCGGTCGCCCACGGCATCCTTGGCGGTGAGGAACAGCACCGGGACGAGGTTCCCCGACTCGCGTAGCCGCTTCAACACGGACATGCCGTCGAGGTCGGGCATCATGATGTCGAGCACGAGCGCGTCGGGTTCGAACTCCCGCGCGACCTGGAGCGCTTCCATGCCGGACGAGGCCGTGCGCACCTCCCAGCCCTCCATGCGCAGGGCCATCGCGAGCAGGTCGGTCAGCATCTGCTCGTCGTCGACGGCGAGGATGCGCAGGGGGGTGCCGTCGGGGCGGCGCAGTTCGGGCAGGTCGCTGGTCATACCCCTATTCTGCGGAATCTCCTATGTGATTTCTATGGAGATCGCTATGTGTTGTCTGGGAGGCGTGGCGCGTGGTCATGCCAGCCGCTCGTCGGGGAGGGCGAGGAAGTCGATGCCGGCCTGCAGAGCGAGCCGGTCCGACAGCTCGCCGATCTCGCCGGGAAGGTGCCCTGCGGCGCGGACGCTCAGGCGACGCGGCCCGGTCAGCGCGTGATAGACGGCGAACTGGCCGCGGGGGTCGACGGCCGGATCGAGCACCGCCGCGGTCACGTGCACGGGAATCCGCAGCCGCCGTGCCGCGATCGCCGCGTCGAAGTAGTCGAGCACCGGGCGGTCCTCGGGGTGCTGGAGCAGATGCTGACGCACGGCCTCCCCGCTCCCCGTGCACCGACGTGTGAGCCGCACGTCGTGGTCACCGAAGCTCGGCACGTCCAGCACGCCGCGGCGGAAGCGGGCGTCCCAGGGGAGGGCCATCGCGCCGATGCCGCCGCCGAAGCTGCCGCCGCTGAAGTCGAGGGCCCCGGCCGCCGCGGGCACCATCTCGAGCAGGACGGTGGCGGCGCGCCAGATGTCCGCTGCGCTGAAGCGGTGCGAGTACGTGTCGCGGTGGGCGATCCCGGCCAGGACGTGCTCGTCAGGGAGGGCGGGGAAGCGGCTCGCGGTGCCGGCGTGCGTCCCGGGTGCGACCGGGAAGATCGCGGCCGTGTCGTCGGGCACCCGGTCGAGGTCGGGTGCTGCGCGGCCCCCGTAGCCGTGTCCGACGACGAGCCCGCGAGGTGCACTCCCGAGCGTGTGCGGCAGTACCACGTAGGCCGCAGCGGCCTCACCGGCCGAGGAGTGGAAGCGGATCTCCGAGACGCGGTGCGTCGCGGTCGGTGCGAGATCTCGGGTGAGCTCCCACGAGACGGGACCCGTGCCGAACTCCTCGAAGGTCGCGCGCCAGAAGTCGTCGAAGTCGTCCGGCTCGACGGGCGACGCGGGCGGGGTCAGCAGCGCGCTGAGTGAGTACTCGGTCAACTCGACGGGAGGATCCTGGGGCACCGCACGTGTCCTTTCGGGTGGTTCTGCCTGCTCGACGTTACCGGCGTGGCACGACGAGGCGGCGTCATGGCCCGCGAGGCCGACGCATTGACATGATCGCATACGGATTGCAGTATGTGCATCATGGATTCAATGCCTGGCGATGGAGCCGAAGACAATCCTCTGCTGTGGAGCCGACGCTCCGTCCTGCGAGCGCTCGTGATCGCGGGAGTGCTTCCCCCGGTGCTCGGGTCGTCGTACGGAGCCGCTCCCGCAGCGGCGACGGAGCTCACGACGACGGGCGGCGCGTACGCCGACGCCCTCCGGCGCCTCGACAAACCGAATCTCGCGTTCACGCAGGTCGCGCAGCTGGTCGGACAGAACCACCGGATGACGTTCTCCCAGGCCACGTGGGACGGCGGGGCCACGATCGTGCGCGACCTCGAGGTCGCGCACAACGGCGGGTGGCTGCAGGTCACCGACCCGGCGCACCGCTTCGACGAGCAGTGGCTCGTGCTGGAGGGGACACTGCCGTCGGGGAGTGCTCCCGAGCTGTACGGGCCGCTCGCACCGAGCTGGCTCGGCTTCACGTCGTACCAGGTGCTCGGCTCGCAGGCCATCGAGCTGACCACGAGCACCGACGACGTCGACCTGGTCGTCCGCTGGCGGCTGGAGGGCGCCCACCCTGAGGCGCACTACGTGCTGACCGCCAAGACCGCCGGTGACTACATCGTCGGCTACCAGAGCCAGGACGCGAAATCGCTCGACGACCTCGACGAGGTGCTGTGCGGGTCGTATCAGCACGCGCTCTCGGTGCTCGACGGATCCGCGCCCCTGGGCGCATGGGAGCTCTTCGCGCCGATGGCGCTGACCCAGTACGCCGTGGGCGATGTGGCCGTCACCTCGGGCGTGTACCTGCCCGCGGAAGTGGCCGAGTTCGTGCACGAGCGCCAGCTGATGGCCGACCGGCAGCCCTACGGGATGAGTCTGCGCAACGACAGCCTCGACATCGTGCCCAGCATGTATGCGCCGCAGCCGGGCCTGCGCACGGCCATGGCCGTCGGCGAGCAGCGCGGATTCGCGTTCGGCCTCGCGGCACGCCCGGACACGCTGTACGGCACGTACGCGCAGCTGTGCCGCAACGAGTACGGGCTGACCGCCTACCGCAGCAACGTCTACGACCGCTCGCTCACCGACGCCGTGCACGCGATGGCGGCGCTGATCGCGGTGGAACCCGACGGAGACGACTCGACCGACTACATCCCCTCGTACTCCGGGTGGTGGAACCGCGCCAAGGGGTTCGTCGACGTGGAGAACGAGGATGCCGTGCGCGCGGCGGCCAGCGGCGTCGTCCTCTCGGCGCACTATCTCACCGGCACTGCAGACGGCACTCTGTACGACCGCCGTGCGCGGCCGCTCGTCGAGTACCAGCTCTCCCGGAAGGGCATCGGGCACACACCGATGATCGGGAGCCCGGTCTACAACGACACGAGCCAGTACCGCATCGGCAGGATCCCCACGGATGCCGTGAACCTGGCGTCGCTCTACCAGCTCACGCACGGCCGCAACGCCGGCATCCAGCGGCTCGCGGTGAAGGCGACCAAGGCCGGCGTCGTCGGGCAGAGCAGGGCGCCGTTCTCGAACGCCCTCGCGACGTACCGGGTCACCGGGGATCCGGCTTACCTGGCGGAGGCGACGCTCATCGCCCGCCGCTACTCGCAGGAGCAGATCCTGGAGCCGTACCGCAGCAACGGTCAGCCGCCCGGCGGGTTCGCGTACAGCTTCTCGAAGTACTGGGTCGACCTGCTCGAGATGTTCGAGGCGACGGGTGAGGCCGAGTTCCTCGACGGTGCGTATCGGGAGGTCCAGCGCTTCATCACGCAGACGGCGGTCCGCCCGGTTCCGGGTGGCACGGTCACGGTACCGGCAGGGCACGTGATCAAGCAGCAGTACGACTGGGAGTCGCGTTCGTCGCTGCCGTCGTATCCGACCACGAACGTGCCGACCGAGACCGTCCCGGCCTGGTACGTGTCTCCCTCGGGTCTCACGTTCGAGGCGCTGTCGTCGTTCAAGCTCGGCGTCAGCACACTGACCAACCCGGGCGGGGGGTATGTGTTCAACCCGTGCTGGGCGGGTGCCCTGCTGCGACTGGCGCATCACACCGGCGACGAGCTGCTGGGCGACATCGCCCACAACATGGTGATCGGCCGGTTCACGACCTATCCCGGCTACTACGGCCGACAGTTCCAGGTCGCGCACATGAAGCCCGACTTCGCGACGAGCGGTCCGGTGGGCATCACCGGGTACTACTTCCATCACGCCCCCGCGCAGCTCGGCCTCGCGATGGACTACCTGCTCAGTGAGAGCTTCTACCGCAGCGGCGGGGCGATCGAGTTCCCGCACGTGTTCGAGGCCGACTTCGCCTACTTTAAGTTCTTCGCCTACGGCCACGCGCCCGGGACGTTCTTCGGCGAGGACGGCGTCTGGCCCTATCTCCCTGCGGGGCTGATCTCGGTCTCCAATCCGCTCGTCAACTGGATCGGCGGCGTCGGCAACGATGCTCTCTACGTCAGTCTCACCAACTCCGCCGGTGCGGCGCAGCAGGTGATCGTCGACCTCGCCACCGAGCTGACCGGCATTCCCCGGGGGTTCTCCGGTGCCGTCGAGCTGGTCACCGCCAACGGCGCCCGGTCCACCGGCGCGGCGGTCAGTGGCCGGGTCACCGTCAGTGTGCCGGCGCGCGGGCTCGTCGCCCTCGTCATCCGGAACGTGGACGTGCAGCGCCCCGGGCTGCCGTTCGACGACGTGGCCGATCATGGCCGCGACAGCTTCCACGAGGTCGACACCGACCCCGCCACCGACTACGGCATCGCCCGCGGGATGCTCCTGGTGCGGCCCGACGGACAGGGCTATGACGCCTACGTGCAGATCGACACCGAGCAGCAGGCGACGCTGTCGTATCGCATCGGCGGGAAGCCGGCGAAGCAGGCTCCCGCGAAGGCGTATCCCTACGAGTGGACGATCCCGGTAGACGACCTCACCGACAAATTCAGGTACACGATCACCACGGGCGGGACGACGACCGAAGAGGTGACCCTGCGGCTGCCCGCCCGGATCACCGGAGCCAACTCCGGAATCGTGGGCGACGTGATCGCGCAGGCGACGGGTACGGCCGGGGACCGCGTGCCGTTGACCTTCGAGGTGCGGAACGCGACCGGTGACCCGATCACCGGCGACATCACGGTGGCCCTGCCGGCGGGGTGGCAGCTCGACGGCACCGTACCGGCGATCACGGTCCCCGCGGAGGGCTCCGCGCGGGTGGAATCGGCGGCGATCATCGCGACGAACGCGGAGCTCGGCGAGGTCGATGTCACCGCGAACGTGACGGTCGCGGGGGAGGATCCGGTGCAGCTGCGCGCGGCTGCGATCGAGGTGATCGACCGTCGACGGCTGGTGTCACTCACCTCCGATGTCGAGATCGTCAGCGGGCCGGGCGCCGTCGCGAAGCTCACCGCGCTGGTCATCAACACGGGCGTCACCCCGCTGCAGGGCACGCTCGCGCTGTACGGCGTCAGCGGGTGGAGTGTGGGGCAGCAGAGCACGAGCATCACGGTGCCGCCGCGATCCGACCTCACCCACACCTGGACGGTGACCGCCGGGTCGGGCGTCGCGCCCGGCTCGTCGACGCGGTTCGAAGCGCGACTCGATCAGACCCTGCGCCGGGGCGTGCTCGTGCGCGTCGCCGACGAGGGTGTCATCGCGCACACCCAGTCCCCGTGGCCGGGCTACCTGGAGTCCGGCAACTGGTACCCCAGTGGACTCTCCGGATGGAACGGCACGAGGACGCGGTACAGCGACTCCGACTCGGTGGGCAGCACGGTGACGTGGAACGTGGAGCTGCCGGAGGCCGGTCTCTACCGCGTCTCGGTCTGGTATCCCACGAACTCGACGACCACGACCTCGGCGGCCTACGTCGTGGAGCATCAGGACGGCAGCTCCGAGGTCGTCGTGGACCAGACGCAGGGCGCGGCCGCCTGGCGTTCGCTCGGCTCGTTCCGCTACGCCGCCGGGGCCACCGGCACGGTCCGACTCGAGGTCCGCAACACCAGCATCCACCGGGTCAGCGCCGCACAGTTCGTGCGCATCGGGAACTGACGCGGAAGAGCGGGTGGGCGGCCGGAGAGATCCGGCCCGCCCACCCGTTCTTCGTCGGATGTCGCTGCGGGTCAGTGCCGCACGTACTCCTGGATCGCGTCCTCGTCGACGGTCACGCCGAGCCCGGGGCCGGTCGGCACCACGAAACCGCCGTCAGCGCGCACCTCGAGCGGGGTCGTCAGCAGGCGGTTGGCGACGGGAAGGGTGAACGGCTGGTACTCGAAGGCGAGGAGCGACGCGGCGCTCGCTGCGACATGCACACCGGCGGCCATCGCGATGCCGAACGCGGCGGAGTGGTGCGGCGCCACCGGCACGTGGAAGGCATCGGAGACCGCGGCGATCGCGAGGCCTTCGGTGATGCCGGTGCGGCCGATGTCGGGCTGGGTCAGACCGACCGCGCGGCGGGTGAGCCAGTCCGTGAACTCGAAGCGGCTGCGCATGGCCTCGCCGATCGCGATCGGGGTGGCGAGGGCGGTCGCGAGGTCGCGGTGCCCCTCGACGTCCTCCGGGGCGAGCGGCGCCTCGAAGAACCAGGCGCGCCGGTCGTCCAGCTCGCGGCCGAGTGCGCGTGCCTCGCCGAGCCGGTACGTCCAGTGCGCATCGAGCGCGACGTCGAGGTCGGGGTGCACACCGCGGACGGCGTCGTAGGTCGCCAGGTCGGTGCGGATGTCGACACCGAGGTGCAGCTTGATCCGGCGGACGCCGCCCTCCACGAGCTCTGCGGTCTTCTCGGCGCGCTCGACGTCATCGACACCGCGGATGCCGGAGACGTAGGTCGGCAGCACCTCGTGGAAGCGTCCGCCGGCGAGCTCGGACACCGAGAGGCCGGTGGCGTGGCCCCAGAGGTCCCAGAGCGCGATGTCGACGGCGGCCATGGCGTCGGCCTGATGCCCGGTGAGGTGTCCGCGCTCGCGCATCGACTCGGTCATGCGGTGCCACAGCGTGCGCACCGAGCGCGGATCCTCGCCGAGGATGAGCGGGGTGAGCAGGTTGTCGACGATGGCCGCGGCGACGACGGGGGCCACGGGGGCGAGGGCTTCGCCCCAGCCGACCAGACCCTCATCGGTCTCGATCTTGACGAGCAGCGTCTCGTAACCGGGGGAGTACAGGCTCCGCCACGGCGGACGGATGACGTACCCGCGGTGATCCACGGCGGTGTCGCCGGCGTACGAGTTGTTCGCATCCTCCTTCGACAGGTAGAGGGGGAAGGTCTGGACGCGCGTGATTCTCACTGGGGTCTCCAATAGACGGGGTGGTCGAACGGCCGGCGGCAGGTGCCGTCGTCAGAGGGGGGAAGCCGCAGTGCGGCCGAGGGTCAAAGCGCCGCGAACGCCGATGCGGTGCGCGACGGGCTGTACCCGAGGGCCACCGAGATCTCGTCGGCGGCTTCGATGAGCTGCAGGGCGAGCTCCTGATGCGGTTCGTGCAGATCGAGCACGGAGAGGGGGCCGCTGGCCGAGATGCCGGCGACGATCTCACCGGCCCGGTTGCGGATCGGCGCGGCGATGCAGGCGCGACCGAAGGCCAGCTCCTCGATCTCGGTCGCGTAGCCGCGGCTGCGCGTCTCGTCGAGTGCGGTCTGCATCGCCGCGCGGTCCACGATCGTGTGCGGCGTGAAGCGCTGCGGCGTCTGCGCGAAGTACTCGTCGACCTGTGCGTCGGACATGCCCGACAGCAGGGCCTTGCCGATGCCGGTGGCGTGCAGGGGCCCGGTCCGACCCGCCATGGCGAAGGACTTCGGCGCCAGGGCGCCCTCGAAGTTGCAGAGGTAGGTGAAGGTGAAACCGCTGAGCTCGGCCACGTTCACGCCGATCTCGATCCGGCGGGCGAGGTTCTGCGCGATCTGCCGCGAGGCGCGGAAGATGGGGGAACCGTTGATCGCGACCGTGCCCAGGGACACCGCCGCAGGGCCGAGGCGGTACAGGCCCGTGCGGGCGTCCTGCACCACGAACTTCATGCGGTCGAGTGCCGACATCATGCGAGAGACCGTCGACTGGCCGAGGCCGGTCAGCGTGCAGAGCTCGGAGACCCTCAGCTCGCCGGATTCCTCCGTGAAGCATGCGAGCAACGACATCGCCCGTTCGACGGTCTGCGTGCCGCCTACCGATTCCGACGCCATGGTGACTCCTCCTTGGTGATGTGGCCGCATCTGCGCGACCGCGGCTCGTCGCCGTTGCCAGTCATCCTATTCAGCGAAATGGCTTCGAGCAACACAAATGTGGGTGTCTTATGCATTTTGTGGATTTCGCATCCGCATTGTGGTTAACTGGCCGCACGTCGACGTCGACGACTGTGACGACGATGCGCAGGGCCCTCCGGGGTCGTCTCTACTGGAAAGTGACTGCAATGCAACAAGCCATACTCGAGCGGCCCGCAGAGAGCGAGCAGAAGGCCGTCGAGCCTCGCTCAGGGCGGCGCTCCACGTTGGGGGCGAAGGACCGCACCTTCGGTTTCATGATCGCACTTCCCGCGGTCCTCCTGTTCCTCGTGATCGCGATCTTCCCCCTCGTGTCGAGCATCTGGACCAGCCTCTACGACCAGTCGCTGCTCCGCCCGGAGCGCACGTTCGTCGGCCTCGACAACTACGTGGCGGTCTGGGACGAGTTCTTCGCCCGCCTCGGCACCACCCTGGTGTTCGCCTCGCTCGCGACGGTCTTCCCGCTCATCCTCGGCGTCGCCCTCGCGCTGCTGCTGAACGCCCGCATGCGCGGACGCAACATCCTGCGCGGCGCGCTCATGCTGCCGTGGCTGCTGCCCGGTGTGGTCGTCTCCTTCCTCTGGGCGTGGATCTTCAACGACAGCTACGGCGTCGTCAACCACGTGCTCTCGATCTTCGGGCTCCCCGAGGTCAGCATGCTCGGCACCCCGACCGGTGCGATGGCCGCGGTGGTCATCGCCAAGACCTGGCACTCGTTCCCGTGGATCATGGTCGTCGCCCTCGCGGTGCTCCAGACCCTGCCGAGCGAGCAGATCGAGGCCGCCACCATCGACGGTGCGACGCGTGCCCAGCGGTTCCGCCACATCTCGCTGCCGCACATCGCCGGCCCCGTCACCCTGGTCGCGGTGCTCGAGTTCATCTACAACTTCGGCAACTTCGACACCATCTTCGTGATGACCGGCGGTGGGCCGGGCAACTCGACCACGACGCTCGCGGTCAGCCTGTACGACCTCGCCTTCGGCAGCTACGAACTCGGCAAGGCCTCCGCCATGGGCGCCCTCTGGCTCGTCCTGCTCGCGATCATCACGAGCGGATACCTGTTCCTCAACCGACGGCTGGAGAAGTGATGCGCCGTAGTCGCGATGTGGGGGAGTCGATCATCCGCCCCCACCTGTCCATCCCGGGGCGCGTGCTGCTCCTGCTGCTGGCGCTGTTCGGCCTGCTGCCGGTCTACTGGCTCACGGCGACGGCGTTCACGAAGAAGGAGGACGTCTTCTCCCTGGATCGGCCGTTCTTCCCGGTCGACCCGACGTTCGACAACTTCATCGGCTTCTTCCAGAACGACCTCCTGCTGAAGAACCTGCTGAACAGCATCATCGTGTCCACCGGCACGGCCCTGCTCGCGGTGCTCGTCGGTGGTCTGATGGCGTACTCGCTGTCGAAGTTCCGCTACCGCGGCCGCAACGCGATCATGTTCATGTTCCTCATCGGCCAGCTGATCCCGGGCGCACTGCTGCTCATCTCGCTGTACCTGATGCTGAGCTCGGCCGGGCTGCTGTACACCTACACGGCGCTGATCATCTCGTTCACGACGTTCACCCTGCCGCTCGCGGTGTTCCTGCTGAAGGGCATCATCGACGCCCTTCCGGACGACATCCTCGAGGCGGCCAAGGTCGACGGCCTCTCACGCACCGGCACCATGTTCCGCATCGTGTTCCCGCTCGTGGTCCCCGGTCTCATCACCGCGGGCATGTTCGCCTTCATGCGCGGCTGGAGCGATCTCCTCTTCGCCCTCACGCTCGCCGGCCCCGACAAGCAGACGCTGCCGGCAGGTCTGACCCAGGCGTTCATCCGCGAGGGCACGGCCGACTGGCCGGCGCTCATGGCGGCGTCCCTCATCACGTCGCTCCCGCTCGTCATCATCTTCGTCCTCCTGCAGCGCTACTTCGTCTCCGGCCTCGCCGCCGGAGCGGTCAAGGGGTAGCCATGCGTCTCCCGAACAGCTCTACCCCCATCACCTCGAAGGAGCAGTCTCCATGACCATCTCGAACTCACAGCTGAGCCGCCGAGCCTTCCTCGGAGGCGGCACCGTGCTCGCCGCATTCGGTGCCCTCGCGCTCGCCGGGTGTGCAACGCCCGCCGCCCCCGGAGCCGGTGCCGGAGGGGCCTCGGCCGGTGCCGCGACGGAAGCTGCGACCATCAACTTCTACGGCAACTCACTCGGCGAGGAGGCGCTGAAGTCCGCGTGGCAGGGGATCCTCGACGGGTTCTCCAAGAAGGAGGGCGTCAAGGTCGCCCCGGTCATCTACCCGTACGACCAGGCGGCCACGCAGCTCGCCCTGACCGGGCGCTCCGGCAACCTCATGGGCGTCGGCCAGTCGGGCGGATGGCAGGTCCTCACGCCGATGAATGTGCTCGCCGACCTCACCGACCTCGCGAAGGGGCTCGGCATCCCGCAGGGCGTGCTCGACTCGTACACGATGGACGGCAAGCTGCTCGTGCTGCCGCTCACGGCCGCCGGCATCGGCATCATCACCAACGGCGAGATCGCGAAGAGCGTCGGCATCAAGTCGGGCATGACGGTGGAGCAGTTCGCCACCGCGCTCGAGAAGATCAAGAAGCAGGACAAGTCGCTGATCCCGTACGCCGCGGTCACCAAGAACCCCGACCTCAAGGACTCCGTGCCGTGGATGTGGGGCTTCGGCAGCGATGTCGTCACCGACGACCTCAAGTGCACGCTGGGCGACGCCGAGAGCGTCGAGGCCGTCACCTGGTACAAGTCCCTGCAGGACCAGGGTCTGACCCAGACGAACGTCGCCCGCAGCGATGCCCGCATCCTGTTCGCCAGCGGCCGGGCCGCGCTCTACGACGACGCCCCGCTCGCCTCGACCTTCGTCAAGACGAACGGTGCCGCGCAGAACATCATCGACAACATCGGAGCGATCTCGCGTCCGACGGCCGGGGGCAAGGACTCCTTCAACCGGGCCTGGGGCAGCGGCGTGTTCGCGACGGCGGGCGAGGGCGAGCTCACCAGCCGCGACTTCATCCTCTATGCGGCGACCAACGTCGAAGCGGCGACGGCGCTGTACGAGAACTCCGCCGTGGCTCCGGCCGCCAAGAGCGTCGCCGACAAGATCCCGGCGCTCGCGGCCGACAAGTTCCAGGGCGCGTTCCGCACGGAGGTCTCCGAGCACGCTCGTGGCGCCGCGTGGGACCGTGTCGCCGTGACGGCGCAGATCGATGCCGCGATCGGTGCCGGGGTCGCGACGATCCTCGCCGGTCAGGTCGAGGCCCAGGCCGGGCTCAACGCGCTGAAGAAGGAAGTCCAGGGGCTGCTCGACTCCAACGCCTGAGCCCCCGCACGAAGAAGGCCGCGTCCCGAAAGGGGACGCGGCCTTCTTCGTCGTGTGGACTGCGGGATCAGAGCCAGCGATCCCGCAGGACCGGCTTCAGCCAGGCTGCGGGGGACGAGATCGAGAGGCCGCCGTCGACCGCGATGGACGTTCCCGTGACGAAGGAGGCGGCGTCGGAAGCGAGGAATGCCACGACCGAGGCGACCTCCTCCGGTCGGCCGATGCGTCCGAGGGGGTAGCCCTCGCTCTCACCGGTGTCCGCGGCTGAGATGCTGCCCGGCTGCACGGCGTTGACCCGGATGCCCTGGGGGCCGTAGTCGAGCGCCAGCTGCCGCACGAGGCCGTCCACGCCCGCCTTGGCGGCCGCGTAGGCGGGCAGGGCAGGGGCGGCGAGCGATGAGTTCACCGAGGTGACCGCGACGATCGACGATCCGCGCGTGAGGCGGGGGAGTGCCGCCCGCGCCACGAAGAACGCCGAGTCCAGCGTCGCGCCGAGCGCTCCGCGCCAGTCTTCGTCGCTCGTGGCCTCGGCACGCCCGATCGGCATGCGGCCCGCGGCGAGCACCACCACGTCGAGCCGGCCCAGCGCCAGCTCGGCGTCGGCGACGGCGCGGTCGGCGGCCTCCGGCGCGCTGCAGTCCGCGACCAGGTAGCGCTCGAAGACCGGGTCCGCCGAGTCCTCGAGCCCCACGCCGACGACGGCGTCTCCGCCGTCGACGAAGGCGCGGGCGATCGCGAGTCCGATGTCGGAACTGCCGCCGATCAGCAGCACACCGCGGCGTGTCACACGCGCACCGTGGCGGGGATCGGGGGCAGGGCGAGCTCGTCGATCACGAGCTTGACCGAGGCGCGGCTGCCCGCGTCCAGGCGCGATGCGGGGTAGCGCACCGTGGCATGGTCGATCACGCCGCGTGCGACGAGCACCTCCTTGTGCACCGCCCAGGCGATGCCTCCCTGCAGACCGATGAGCACGAGAGGGAGCATACGACGGAACTCGGCACGCGCCTCCTCGACGCGCCCCTCGGTGAACAGCGCGAGCACGGGGCCGAGCAGGTCGGGGAACTCGCAGGCCGGCATCGTGCCCACCGCGCCCCTGGCGTACTCCTCCAGGCAGAACTGGGCGTTCTGACCGCCGAGCACCGCGAAGTCGGGGTCCTCGATCGCGGCGACGACCGCTCCGACCTTGGGGGCGGTCGGCGGCGCCTCGACCTTGACGGAATCGACGCCGTCGAGGCGGGCGATCTCGGCGATCAGGTTCGGCGCCATGGCCACGCCGGTGACGCCGGGCGCATCCTGCACCATGACGGAGAGCGAGGTCGCAGCGGCCACGTCGCCGTAGAAGTCCACGAGCGTGCCGGCGGGCGGCTTCACCATGAACGGCGGGAGCACCATGAGGGCATCCGCGCCGCCCTCCTCGGCGAGGAGGGACTGCTCGATGGACGTCGCGGTGGAGGTGCCGTTGACGCCGGCGATCACGGGGATCCGCCCGTCGACGACCCGGACGACATCGTCGAGGATCGTGCGGCGCTCCTCCGTCGTGAGGGCGAAGCCCTCGCTCGCCATCCCGAAGACGGCGACGCCGTCGACGCCGGAAGCGAGCTGGAACTCGACCAGTCGGCGCAGGCTCGCGCGGTCGAGGGCGCCCGTCTCGTCGAACGGAGTCGCCAGAATGGGCATCAGGCCGTGGAGTGTCGGAGCCATCAGCTGTTTCCCCGCTTCATCATCGTGTGTCCACATTTCTCGCAAGTGTTATGCATATTGTGAGATAGTCTGCCACATAACGGTTACGAGCTACCAGCGAAGGATGATCCGGATGTCGCACACCCCGCCCTCCCGAACCGTCGAGATCCTCTCCGACGCCCGTTACGTGCAGGCCGAATCGCCGCGCTGGGACGGTCGCGACGGCGGCCTCGCCTGGATCGACATGGCCACCGGGTCGCTGCATCGCGGTCGACTCGAGCACGGCAGGGTGATCCCCGAGACCGCGGTCGTCATCGGTGCGCAGATCGGAGCCCCGATCCCGCTCGCGGAGCCGGGTGCCGGATGGCTGGTGGGTGTCGATCGCCGCGTGGTGCACGTCGGCGACGACGCGGTCGTCACGGCGCTCACTGGCGACGTCGCCGCACCGGGCGACTACATGAACGACGGCGGCGGCGACCCCTCCGGCCGCTTCTGGGTGGGCAGTCAGTCGATGCCGCGGGATCCCCACTGCACGCTGTGGAGCATCGGCGCCGACGGCATCCCCGTCGCGCGCCTCGACGGTGTGACCGTGTCGAACGGCCTCGCCTTCGATCCGACGGGATCCACCCTCTACTACATCGACACCCTGCCGCACCGCAGCATCGAGGCTTTCGACGTGGCCCCCGACGGCACGCTGTCGAACCGCCGCACGGTGTGCCGCGTCGATGGCGGCAACCCCGACGGCATGACCATCGACTTCGACGGCAACCTCTGGGTCGCGGTGTGGGACGCCGCCGAAGTGCGTCGATACTCGCCCGAGGGCGAACTCCTGGAGACGATCGCCCTCCCGGCGAAGCGACCGACCGCGGTCGCCCTCGTCGGTTCGGTGCTCGTGATCACGACGGCGAGCATCGGACTCGCAGCACCCGGAGAGGCCGACGGCGCGCTGCTCGGCGTGCAGGTCGACGTCGGCGGGATTCCGGCGTGGCCCTGGGCGGGTGAGGCGCCCGTCCAGCACGGTGCCGGGTCGATCGCGGAGGCGGCGCTGTGAGCACCGTGGACAACGCGCAGCTCCGGGAGCGGCTGCGGACCGCGCGGCTCGTCGCGATCCTCCGGGGTACGGACGTCGATGCGACGGTTGCCGCGGCGCGCACGCTCATCGATGCGGGCGTCGTGACGCTGGAGATCGCCCTCACCCTGCCGGACGCCGAGGAAGCGATCGCCCAGGTCGTGCAGGACGCTCCGGACGAGGCGCTGATCGGCGCCGGGACCGTGCTCAGCGAGGCCGATGTGGAGCGCGCAGCAGCGGCCGGAGCGCAGTTCATGGTGACGCCCACCCTCAGCGCCTCGGTCGAGTACGCGGTCGCGCAGGGGATCGGCGTGCTCCCCGGGGTGTACACGCCCACGGAGATCCAGCGCGGTCACGACCTCGGCAGTGCGGCGGTCAAGCTGTTCCCGGCGTCGGCGCTCGGAGCCGGCTTCATCCGCGCGGTGCGCGATCCGTTCCCCGATGCGCGGATCATCCCCGTGGGCGGAGTGAGTGTCGACACCGTGGGCGAGTACCTGGCCGCGGGGGCGTTCGGCATCGGGGTCGGCGGACCCCTCGTCGGCGATGCCGCGACGCCCGGCGGCGATCTCGCGGCTCTCGCCGTTCGCGCCCGATCGTTCGTGGAGGCGCTGCACGGCGCCTGACCCCCGGTCACCCGTTCCATAGGTTCCTCATCACCCGTCCCTCGATCTCGCAAATGCGCGCTTCCTAACGTCGATCTCACCCCCGCGATGGCCGCGGCGGAAGGAGAGAGATGTACGGAACATATCTGCGGCGGGAACTCGCCGGCCGAAAGAAGCAGACGCTGATCGTGGCGGTCGGATTGGCGATCGCGATCGCCCTCGTGATCGTCGTCAACGCCCTGACGACCGGCGTGCGCGATGCGCAGACGCAGGCGCTGGAATCCGTCTACGGTGTCGGTACCGATCTCACCGTGACGGGGGCGGCCACCGAGCCCGGCGAGGGCGGAGGGCCCCGCTTCGACTTCGACGCGGACGCGGGGGAGACCGATGGTGAGACCACCACTCTCGCGCAGTCGACGCTGCGGACGGACTTCCTGCGCGGCACGCTCGACTCCTCGGTGCTCGACACGGTCGCATCCACGGAGGGTGTCGCAGCAGCCTCCGGTGCGTTGAGCCTCACGAACTCCACCTTCTCCGGTGAGATGCCCAGCGGCGGGTTCGCTCCGCAGGACGGCGGGCAGGGAGCCGCCCCCGAAGAGGGGCAGGCGCCCCCGGAGGGCGGACAGGGTGGCGGAGGATCGTTCGGCGTCGACTCGTTCTCCGTGCTCGGGATCGATCCCGCCGCGACGGCGATCGGCCCGCTCGCCTCGGCCGAGGTGAGCGAGGGACGCGGATTCGACGCGGACGACGGCGATGCCCTCGTCGCCCTCGTCGACGGCACATACGCCGCGACGAACGAGATCTCCGTCGGCGACGCCATCGATGTGGCCGGCTCCGACGTCGAGGTCGTCGGGCTCCTCGGCTCGACCTCGGACAGTGCGGACACCGCGGCGAACGTCTACCTGCCGTTGAGCACCGCGCAGACCCTCGCGGGAGTCGAGGACGTCGTCTCCACCGTGTACGTGCAGGCGGACTCGGCCGCGTCGATCGACGCCGTGCAATCCGCGCTCGCCGACGAGCTTCCGGAGGCGACCGTCACCTCGCAGTCCGAGCTCGCATCGACCGTCTCCGGATCACTCTCGAACGCGAGCGCCCTGATCACGAACCTCGGCACGTGGCTGTCGATCATCGTGCTCGCCGTCGCCGTGCTGCTCTCGGTGCTCCTCACCCTGTCGGGCGTCGGACGTCGCACCCGGGAGTTCGGCACGCTCAAGGCGATCGGCTGGTCGAACGGCAGGGTCGTGCGCCAGGTGGCGGGCGAGTCCATGGTGCAGGGCCTGATCGGTGGGGCCGTCGGGCTCGCCCTCGGTGTCGCCGGCATCGTGGTGATCAACATCCTGAAGCCCACTGTCGCGGCGAGCGGTGCCGGTCAGGGCCCCGGCGCCGGCGGCATGGGCGCCGGCCCGACCGGGGGCGCGGGTGGGATGGTGCCGACGCCGCAGGCGGCCGACATCGTGCTGCAGGCGCCGTTCACACCCTGGGTGCTGGTGGCAGCGGTGGGTCTCGCGGTGCTCGGCGGTCTCGTGGCGGGTGCATTCGGCGGTTGGCGCGCCGCGCGTCTCAGCCCGGCGGAAGCACTGCGGTCGGTCGCATGATCCCGTCCGGCATCGGCGACAGCGGCCCGTCCACAGCGGCATACGAGAAGGAGAAGCACATGACCATGGCAGACATCGTGGAGACCACAGGGGGTCCGGAGCAGGACCGACCGCTCTACCGCGCGGCAGGAGTGACGCGCACCTATACGCAGAAAGGACGCATCGTGAAGGCGCTGACCGGAGTGGATCTGCAGATTCTGCCCGGCGAGTTCGTCACGATCCAGGGCCCGACCGGGGGAGGGAAGTCGACGCTGCTGCAGCTGCTGGGCGCGCTCGACACTCCCTCCACCGGTTCGCTCCTGCTCGACGGTCGAGAGCTGTCCTCGGCGTCGGCGAAGGAGCTCGCTCGCATCCGTGCCGAGGAGATCGGCTTCGTCTTCCAGGGGTTCAACCTGATCCCCACGCTCACCGCCGCGGAGAACGTGGACATGGCGCTCGAGCCGTTGCACCTCGACAGGGAGGAACGGCGGAAGCGGGTCGCGGCGGCGCTGTCGCATGTCGGTCTCGACGACCGCGTCGACCACCTGCCCACTGAACTGTCGGGCGGGCAGCAGCAGCGTGTGGCGATCGCGCGGGCGATCGTGAAGCGCCCCCGGGTGCTCCTCGCGGATGAGCCGACCGGCAACCTCGACGAGAGCATGCGGGACGAGATCCTGACGCTGCTCCAGTCCCTGTGCGCGGAAGGCATCACCATCATCGTGGTCACCCACGATTCGGCGGTAGCCCGGCGGGCGACTCGACGTCTGCGCCTGACGAAGGGCGTCGTGCAGGACATCACGAAGTAGGGCGGTGCGGAGGACGGGGGCACGATGTCGGCGGCTCTGGCTACCATGTCGCCATGGCTGACAGCGCTGGTGCTCCCGATCCTTCCGTCCACCGTCCCTCGACCGTCGACGAAGTCGCCGAGGTCGTGAGACGCGCCTCCCGCGAGGCCGTCCCCGTGACCGTCGTCGCCGGCGGGCACGGGCCGTGGTCGCACGCACCCGCCGACGGGATCCGTCTCGAACTCGGTGGCCTGTCCGGCATCGAGGTCGAGGGAACGACCGTGCGCATCGGAGGAGGGGCGGTCTGGGGCGATGTCGCCACGGCCCTCGCCGCACACGGTCTCGCGCTGAGCTCCGGCGACACCGCCTCGGTCGGCGTCGGAGGGCTCACGCTCGGCGGCGGAATCGGATGGATGGTGCGGGCCTGGGGTCTCGCCGCAGACCAGCTGATCGGCGCGCAGGTCGTCACCGCCTCGGGCGAGGTGGTCGACGCATCTTCCGAGACGAACCCCGAGCTCTTCTGGGCACTGCGCGGCGGCGGCGGCAACTTCGGCGTGGTCACGCGCTTCGACTTCGCCGCGCATCCGCTGGCCGGGATCGCCTTCGCCGAGAGTGTGATCGACGGTGATGCGACCGCGGTGCTGCGTGCCGCGCGCGATCTGCTCCGCGACGCTCCGCGTGAGCTCACGGTCACGTACATGGACGTGCCGCCGATGGACCCGAGCGCACCGGCGGGAGCGCGCCTGAGCGCGGTGTGGGCGGCACCGGAGCCCGACCGCTTGCGCGCCGTGTGGGAGCCGATCTCCGCGCTCCCCGGCGTGCAGACGCAGGTGACGACTCCGCCGTATCGCGAGGTCCTGATGGAGATGCCCCAGCCCGAGGGGGATGACGCGCCCGCCCCTCCCGGCTTCCTCGGCGGCAACGGGCTCTACGCCGAGCTCGATGACGCGCTGATCGAGCGGCTCGTCGCGTTCCGGCGCACGTACCCGGCCTCGGTGGTCTTCCTCCGGTCGCTGGGCGGCGCGTTCCACGACGTCGCGCAGGAGGAGACGGCGTTCCCGGCGCGTGCGGCGAACTGGTTCGTGATGGCCGGGGCGTTCGACATCCCCGGCATGCTCGACGAGCAGACCCGTTCGGCGATCGACGCGGACGGCGAGGGCATCCGGGCCGGTCGCCTGGCGGAGTACGGCAACTTCGCCGACACCGAGCGGCCGGATGCGGTTCCGGGGATGTTCTCGGCGGAGGCGCTCACGCGGCTGCGCGCGACCAAGGCCGCGTGGGATCCGCAGAACATCTTCCGGCGCAACCACAACATCCTCGTGTGATGCACGAAGGGCCGGACACCTCGCGGTGCCCGGCCCTACGTGAGGAGACGTCAGTGCGTGTCTTCCGCCTCGATCTCGGTGCGGTCGCCCGACCACAGCGTGTGGAAGGTGCCTTCCTTGTCGATGCGCTTGTAGGTGTGCGCGCCGAAGAAGTCGCGCTGCCCCTGCACGAGCGCGGCGGGGAGGCGGTCGGCACGGATGCCGTCGTAGTACGACAGCGACGACGAGAACGCCGGCGCCGGGATACCGGCCTCGGCTGCCGCGATGACGACTCGGCGCCAGGCGGCCTGGGCGCGGGTGATCGCCTCGGTGAAGTACGGGGCGGTGAGCAGGACCGGCAGGTCCGGCGTCTCGGCGTAGGCGTCGGCGATGCGGTTGAGGAACTGGGCGCGGATGATGCAGCCGCCGCGCCAGATCTTGCTGATCGCGCCGAGGTCGATGTTCCAGCCGTACTCGGCGGCGCCGGCGCGGATCTCGTCGAAGCCCTGCGAGTACGCGACGATCTTCGAGGCGTAGAGGGCGAGGCGGACGTCTTCGATGAACGCGTCGGTGTCCTCGACCGAGAACTCCTCCTCCGGGCCCGGCAGGTCGCGGGAGACCGCGCGCTGCTCGGGGTGCGAGGAGAGCGAGCGGGCGAAGGTCGCCTCGGCGATGCCCGAGACGGGGACGCCGAGCGAGAGCGCGGTCTGCACCGTCCACGCGCCGGTTCCCTTGGCGCCGGCCTGATCCAGGATCACGTCGACGAGCGGCTTGCCGGTCTCGGCATCCACCTGGCGGAGCACCTCGGCGGTGATCTCGATCAGGTAGGACTCCAGCTCGCCGCGGTTCCACTCGGCGAAGATCTCTGCGATCTCCGCGGGGGTCTTGCCCGTGCCGCGGCGGATCAGGTCGTACGCTTCGGCGATCAGCTGCATGTCGGCGTACTCGATGCCGTTGTGCACCATCTTCACGAAGTGTCCGGCGCCGTCGTGGCCGACGTGCGTGACGCACGGCTCGCCCTCGGCGACCGCCGCGATCGAGCGCAGGATCGGTCCGAGCGTGACCCAGGACTCGTCCGAGCCGCCGGGCATGATCGACGGGCCGAGCAGGGCGCCCTCCTCGCCGCCGGAGATGCCGGCGCCGACGAAGTTGATGCCCGTCTCGCGGACGGCCTTCTCGCGACGGATCGTGTCGGGGAAGTAGGCGTTGCCGCCGTCGACGATGATGTCGCCCGGCTCGAAGACCTCGACCAGGGAGTCGATCACGGCGTCGGTCGGGCCGCCGGCCTTGACCATGATGATCGCGGTGCGCGGCTTCTGCAGCGAGGCGGCGAACTCCTGGTAGGTGCGGGCCGGGACGAATCCGGCCTCGGGGTGCTCGTCGAGGAGCGTCTGGGTCTTCTCGTAGCTGCGGTTGAAGATCGCCACGGTGTTCCCCTCGCGGCTGGCGAGGTTGCGGGCGAGGTTCGATCCCATGACGGCGAGTCCGACGACTCCGATGTTCGCTGATGCTTCGGGCACAGAAGGCTCCTCGAGGGTGAAGAAGGGGTGGTTTCAGCGTATCGCTGTCCGGGAGGTCAGTGCTCGTCCGTGTCACGCGACGCGATGAAGCGCCGCGACACGGCGATGTCGCGGTCTCCGAGGCCCGCGGCCACCAGCTCGTCGAACGCGGCGCGCAGGGTGGGAAGGAGCACGGGGGAGGTGCCGGTGGCCTCGGCGATGTCAGCGGCGAAGCCGAGATCCTTCACCATGTACTCCGCGACGCCGCTGGGGGAGTCGTCGCCCGTGACGAGCTTCTCGCGTCGGCTGTCGAGCAGTCGCGAACCCGCATAGCCGCCGGAGAGCAGTGACCAGAGGGCATCGAGGTCGAGTCCGGAGCGGTCGGCGAGCACCGTGGCCTCTCCGAGCGCGAGGATGGTGGCGGAGACCACGAGCTGATTGCAGGCCTTGGCGACCTCGCCCGCGCCCAGCGGCCCGAGCAGGACGGGGGTGCCGCACGGAGCCAGCACCTCGGCCGCGAGGGCTGCGTCCTCGGGATCGCCGCCGAGCATGATCGAGAGGGTCCCGGCGATGGCCCCGTCCTCGCCGCCGGAGACCGGGCAGTCCACGACTCGCACCCGTCCGTCGGTCTGCGCGCCGATGCGCTGCGCGAGCGCACGGACGGCCGGGGCCGACGAGGTGGATCCGATCATGATGAGCAGCTCGCCGGCATCCGCGAGGAGCCCGTCCGGGCCGTCGAGCATCGCCTCGAACGGGGGAAGATCCGGCAGCATCATCAGGAGGACGTCTACTCTGGAGGCGAGTTCGCGCGGCGTCTCCGCCCAGTCGGCTCCGGCTGTCAGCAGTTCCGGCTGCGGGCGGCGGGCGTGGATCACCAGTCGGCCGTGCGCGGCGAGCAGATGGTCGGCCATCGGGCGGCCCATGGCGCCGAGTCCGACGGCTCCGACGGTGACGGATGAGATGTCCATGGGCACACCGTAGCAACAATCCAACGGAGAGAACAGTGTCCAACGGGATGGATCTGAGCTAAAGTGAGGGATTCCAGATTTCCCGAGGAAGGGATCAGCATGACGGGGACCGAGAAGAAGCTGCGCGCCGTCGTGACGGTACCGCTGCGCGAAGACCTCTGCCGGCTCATCGAAGAGCTCGAGCCTCGCGTCGAGGTGGTCCGCGATCACTCGCTCCTCCCGCCGATGCGGGGGCCTGCGGATTGGTCCGGCGACCCGGACTTCGCACGCACCGCGAGCGAGCAGCAGGCCTTCGACGAACTGGTCGACTCCGCCGACGTGCTCTTCGGCATCCCCGATGTGGACGCCGCAGCGCTCGCCCGCACGGTGGCGGCGAACCCTCGACTGCGCTGGGTCATGACGACGGCGGCGGGCGGCGGGGCGGCGGTCAAGGCCGCAGCGCTCGACCGCGCAGACCTCGATCGGGTCGTCTTCACCACCAGTGCGGGCGTGCACGGCGGGCCGCTGGCCGAGTTCGCGGTGTTCGGCGTGATGGCGGGAGCGAAGAACCTCCCTCGCCTCCTCGCGGATCAGAGCACCCGCACCTGGCCCGACCGCTGGGAGATGCGGCAGCTCGACGAGATGACCGTGCTGATCGTCGGCCTCGGCGGGATCGGCGCGGAATGCGCGCGTCGCTTCCATGCCCTCGGTGCGAGGGTGTGGGGCACGACGAGGTCGGGCGAGCCGGTCGCCGGCGTCGATCGCCTGGTGCGGCTCGAGGAGCTGCGCGACGCGGTGGCCCACGTCGATGCGATCGTGGTGACGCTGCCCGGCACCGCCCAGACCCATCACCTGATCGGTGCCGACGTCCTCGCTGCGGTGAAGCCGGGGGCGATCATCACCAACGTCGGTCGCGGCTCGGTCGTCGACGAGACCGCCCTGCTCGCGGCTCTCGACGACGGTCGGATCTCCTTCGCCGCTCTCGATGTCTTCGAGCGGGAGCCCCTCGACGATGCTTCGCCGCTGTGGACGCATCCGAACGTGCTGGTGAGCCCGCACACGGCCGCGCTCAACTCGAAGGAGGAGGAGCGGATCGCCCGGCGCTTCGCGGAGAACGCGGCGCGCCTGCTCGATGGCGAGCCGCTGACCGCCGTGGTCGATACGGTCGAGTTCTACTGATCCGCAGGCGGGTGCGCGTGCACCCGCGGCCCCACCGACGGCGGAAGGCGCAGCCATGGACGACGACACCCGCGAGGGGCGCGATCCCGCGCCTGCCGTCACCCGCAGCATCCGCCTGCTCGGCCTCCTCGCCGACGCCGGTGGCCCCCGGACACTGACCGAACTCGCCGGCGAACTCGGGTTGGCGAAGTCGTCGACCGCGAATCTGTGCCTCGCTCTCGAGGCCGGGGGCATGGTCGACCGCACGCCGCAGGGCTATCGTCTGGGAGTGCGCACCGCCGAGCTCGGGGGTGCGTTCGCGGCCCAGTTCAACCAGGTGCGCGAGTTCTACAGCGTGTGCGAGGCCTCGCCGCAGCTGGCCTCCGAGCTCGTGCAGGTCGCCATGCTCGACGGCACGGATGCGCTGTATCTCGCCAGGCACGAAGGGTCGCGGTCGCTGCGACTGGGTACTCCGCTGGGCTCGCGGCTCCCCGCGCCGCTCTCGGCCACCGGGCGCGCGCTGCTCGCCGCCATGACCGATGCCGAGGTCATCGAGCTCCTCGGCGAGGACGCGGTCTTCCCGTCGCTGACGGAGCGGAGCGCGACGACCATGGCGGGGCTGCTGGAAGCGCTCGCCACCGCCCGTCGGCGGGGCTGGGCGCTGGATGCGGAGGAGTCCTTCCGCGGCATCGTCGGCGTCGCCGTCCCGCTCGAGGGCTGGGCGCCGACCGATCCGCCGCTGGCTCTCGGCGTCGCCATCCGTGCCGCCGAGGCGGACTACGAGCGCATCGAGCGCGTGGGCGAGGCGCTGCGCGCGGCTGCCGCGGCGTTGACGAACCCCTTCAGCACCGCCGTTCGTCGCTGACTCGTTCCGCGCTGCCGCGTCCTGCGCGCGGTCTGTCCTTCCGTGCGTCGAAACTCGGTCCAAAGGGTTGAACGCAATCCAACGGGCTGGTACAGTCGGGGTCACGCCGCAGGCGAAGCCGATCGAAGGAGATGGCAGTGACCGACCACCGCACCTCAGCACGCGCAGTGTCCGATGACCCGGAGTACGCGGCGAATCTGCGCCGCGCGACGCTCGCGTCCAGCATCGGCAGCGCGCTCGAGTACTTCGACTTCGCGCTCTACGGGCTCTCGACGGCATTGATCTTCAACGTCCTGTTCTTCCCGCAGGACGACCCCGCCATGGCCACGGTCGCCGCGTTCGCGACCTTCGGCGTCGGCTTCCTCGCACGACCGTTCGGAGGCCTGTTCTTCGGCGTCCTGGGCGACAAGCTCGGGCGCAAGTGGGTCCTGGTCGCCACGATCGTCCTGATGGGCGGGGCATCGACCGCGATCGGTCTGCTGCCCACCTACGAGGCGATCGGGCTCTGGGCCCCGATCCTGCTGGTGCTGATGCGCCTCCTCCAGGGCTTCGGTGCCGGTGCCGAGCAGGCGGGCGCGACCGTGCTGATGGCCGAGTACGCGCCGGTCAAGCGCCGCGGGTTCTTCTCCGCCCTGCCGTTCGTCGGCATCCAGGCCGGAACCCTGCTCGCCGCGGTCGTCTTCGGGCTGATCACGCTGCTCCCCGAGGACCAGCTGCTGAGCTGGGGATGGCGCGTGCCGTTCCTCGCCTCCTTCGCGCTGATCCTCCTCGCCCTGTTCATCCGGATGCGGTTGCGCGAGACGCCGACCTTCGTCGAGCTCGAGAAGCACGAGCAGATCGCCGATCGCCCCATCAAGGAGATCTTCACGCACGGCCTCCCCGGCGTCATCGTCGGCATCGGTCTGCGGATGGCCGAGAACGGCGGCTCCTACATGTTCCAGACCCTCGGTCTCGCCTTCTTCGTCACGGTGGTCGGGGACAGTGCCGACAAGAGCCTCCTCACGTGGGGCGTCACCCTCGGATCGCTGATCGGCGTCTTCTCCGTGCCGTTCACCGGACACCTCTCCGACCGCTTCGGGCGCCGTACGGTGTACCGGTTCGGCGCCGTCTTCATGCTCGTCTACACGTTCCCCGCATGGTGGCTGCTGTCGCTCGGGAACTACGCCGTGGCCATCGGTGTGATCGCGATCGGCATCGGCGTCGCCGTGAACAGCATGCTCGGACCGCAGTGCGCCATGCTCCCCGAGCTCTTCGGCAACCGTCACCGCTACCTCGGCGTCGCGATGGCTCGCGAGATCTCGGCCGTGCTCGCCGGCGGCCTCGCCGGTGTCCTCGGTGCGTACCTGATCGCGGTGAGCGAGGGGAACTGGGTGCTCCTGGCGATCTACATGGCCGTGCTCGCCATCATCACGACCGCCTCGACGTTCCTCGCTCCGGAGACGCTCCGCCGCGATCTCACCCGCATCGACGACGCGATCAAGGTCTCCCGCGAAGAGGGCGGCGACGACGTCTTCGCCACGACGGTCTCGATCAAGGCCGTCGGACGGTGAGCGCCGTGCCTGCGGGCCTCGCCCTCTTCGACCTCAGCGGCCGCACGGCGCTCGTGACCGGATCGAGCCAGGGCATCGGCCGGACCCTCGCGGAGGGACTCGCTGGAGCGGGTGCGACCGTCGTGGTCCACGGACGCGATGCCGCGAAGGCCGCGGCGGTCGCGGCCGAGATCATGCAGGGCACGGGGGTCGTGGCCCACAGCGTCGTCTTCGACGTGACCGACGCCGCGGCGGTGGATGCCGGGATGCGCGAGGTCGAGCAGCTCATCGGCACGCCGGACATCCTCGTGAACAACGCGGGTGTCCAGCGCCGGGCGCCGATCGCGGAGTTCGCGGACGAGGACTGGGATGCGCTCGTGCAGACCAACCTCTCCAGCGTCTTCCACCTGTCGCGCCGTGTCGCCGCCGGGATGATCGCCCGCGGTTCGGGGAAGATCATCCAGATCGGCAGCGTGCAGTCGCAGCTCGCGCGCCCCTCGATCGCCGCGTACTCGGCGACCAAGGGCGCGATCGTGATGTTCACGAAGGGGCTCTGCGCCGATCTCGCCCCGCACGGCATCCAAGCCAACGCCATCGCTCCCGGCTACTTCGCGACCGCTCTCACGCAGCCGCTCGTCGATGATGAGGAGTTCTCGGCATGGGTCCGCGGACGCACTCCGGCCGGACGCTGGGGCGACACCCGAGACCTCGTCGGCGCTCTGCTCTTCCTCGCCGGCGGGGCGAGCGACTTCGTCAACGGCCAGACGCTCTTCGTCGACGGCGGCATGACGGCGGTCGTCTGATGCGGCTCGGTCGAGTCGCGTCCGCCGCAGACCCCCGGTGGGTGCGTGAGACGGACCACGGGCTCATCCCGATCTCGGACCCGTTCCTCGCGTTCGCCGAGGGCCGCGCCCCGGATGACGAGGGCGACGCCGTCGAAGGACCCGTCGTCGCGCCGGTCGACCCCCTCGTCATCGTCGGGATCGCCCAGAACGGCCCCGACCACACCTCGCCGGTGCAGGCGTGGCTCAAGAGCCCGCGGACCGTGATCGGAAGCGGAGCGGAGGTCGCCCTGCGGCGCGATGCGGGCGCCCCGGTGGCCGAGGGCGAGATCGCCGTCGTGATCGGCCGGGCGACCCACGGATTGACGGCTCAGAATGCCCACGAGTATGTGCTCGGCGTCACGGCCGTGAACGATCTCTCCAGCCCCGACCGCGCGCACAGCGATCCCCGCAACTTCGAATCCAAGTCGGGGGAGGGATACACGCCACTCGGCCCGTGGATCGATACCGTGGTGGGGATCGACGACGTCGACCTCGACGTCGAGGTCGACGGGCTCCTCGTCGCCCGGACCGGGAGCCGGCAGCTGCCGATGCCGATCCGAGACTGCCTCGCGTATGTCGCGGCGTGGTCCGTGCTGGGGCCCGGCGACGTCGTGATGACCGGCGCCCCGCATTCGCAGGCGCCGGTGCATCCCGGCCAGCACGTGACGATCAGGGTGGCCGGAGTCGAGCTCGTCACGGCGTTCGTCTGACCGAGGAGGAGACATGGTGGACAATCTCGCCGTGGTGGCCCACGCCGCCGACGATCTGCGGATCGAAGACATCGGTGCTCCCGCGCCCCGCTCCGACGAGGCGGTCGTCGACGTCGCCTACGGGGGCATCTGCGGCTCCGACCTGCACTACTTCCGGCACGGTGCAGCCGGGGCCTCCGTGCTGCGCGAGCCGATGGTCCTGGGGCACGAGGTCGCGGGCGTCGTGGCCGTCGCGGCGGCGGACGGGTCGGGTCCCGTCGTCGGAACGGCTGTCGCCGTGCATCCCCTCACCGCGCACGGCGACGGACGCACGCCCTGGCCGTCGGATCAGCCGAATCTCGCCCCGGCTTCGACGTACCTCGGCTCGGCGATGCACCTGCCGCACACGCAGGGAGCGTTCGCACGCCGGGTCGCGATGCCCACGCGCATGCTGCACCCCCTGCCCGCCGGACTCGATCTGAGAACCGCCGCGCTGGCCGAGCCTGCAGCCGTCGCCTGGCACGCCCTGCAGCGCGCCGGCGATGTGCGCGGGCGTCGTGTCGTGGTCATCGGCGCAGGGCCCATCGGTCAGCTGGTCGCCGCGGTCGCCCAGCGCGGCGGGGCGGCGTCCGTCACCGTCACCGACCTGCAGCAGCGTCCGCGCGAGATCGCCGAGGCGCGCGGCATCCGGTCGCTCGATGCGAGGGCCGAGGCGGAGATCGCTGAGCTCCACGCCGATGTCGTGGTCGAGTCCAGCGGCACCGTGCCCGGTCTCGCGGCCGCGGTCTCGGCGGCGATCCGTGGCGGAACCGTCGTGCTGCTCGGCCTGCAACGCGGGGGAGACGTTCCGGCACCCCTGGCCACGGCGATCACCCGTGAACTGACGCTCCGCGGCTCGTTCCGCTTCGGTGACGAGTTCGACGACGTCATCGCCGCCCTCGCCGACGGCAGCCTCGACGTGCGCGGTATCATCAGCGAGGTGCTGCCGGTGGAGGATGCTCACGATGCCTTCGCGCTGGCGGCCGATCCCGCGAGCTCCTGCAAGGTGCTCATCGACTTCGGCCTGGAGATATGAGTGTGCGCATCGTCGTGATGGGTCCCAGCGGCTGCGGCAAGTCCACCGTCGGCAGTGCGCTCGCGGAGAGCATGGGGGCGCGCTTCATCGACGGCGATGACCTGCATCCGCTGACGAACGTCGAGAAGATGGCCGCCGGCATCCCGCTCGATGACGCCGATCGGATGCCGTGGCTTCGCACGGTCGGAGCGACGCTCCACGGCGAGGACCGGATCGTCATCGCCTGCTCCGCGCTGCGTCGTCGCTATCGGGATGCGATCCGCGAAGAGTCGCCGGATACGTTCTTCGTGGAGCTGGTGGTGGATCGCGCCACTCTGGAGGCGCGGCTGACGCAGCGCGCAGAGCACTTCATGCCCGCATCCCTGCTGGATTCCCAGCTGGAGACTCTGGAGTCGCTGCAGGACGGTGAAGCCGGAGTCCGCGTGTCTGCGTCACTCGCTCTGGATGAGGAGCTCCGCCTCATCCGCGATGCGGTGCAGGCGTCGGCGGTCTGAGCCGCGATCAGTCCTTGCGGTAGCTCGAGCGGCCCATGGCGAACAGTGCGATGAACGACGTGACGGCCGCGCACACGGTCATGGCGCCGATCAGCCAGAGGATTGCGTGCGAGAGGAAGGCGCCGTCGAGCATGGGGGTTCTCCGTGTTCTGCAGAAAAGGACCGGGTGTCCTCAGCCTATCGGGTCATCCGGTACCATTGAGGCTGTACCTCGGCGAGGGATGCTTCTGCGCGTGCGCGTTCATCCGTTATCGACGCGGCGAAGCAAGCCCGGTGGCTTTCCTCCTGCGTCAGCGAGTTCGACAATTCCAAGACCACCGCGCGGCGCCTTCGCTGCGTGCCCCGAAGGAGAACCCCATGTCTGAAGACACCAAGGTCCAGGCCGAGCTCCGCGAGAGCTTCGGCAAGGGCTTCGCCCGCCGCCTCCGCGCCGCCGGCAAGATCCCCGCCGTCATCTACGGCCACGGCACCGAGCCGGTGCACGTCGCGCTGCCGGGCCACCAGGTCTCGCTCATCATCCGCCGCGCCAACGCGCTGCTCGAGCTCGACATCGAGGGCAAGGGCCAGCTCGCCCTCGTCAAGGATGTCCAGCGCGACCCGGTACACCAGATCATCGAGCACATCGACCTGCTCGTCGTGAAGAAGGGCGAGAAGGTCGCGATCGACGTGCCGATCATCGTCACCGGTGAGTCGGCTTCCGGCACCATCGTGAACCTCGACGCGACCACGCTCTCGATCGAGGCCGAGGCCACGCACATCCCGCAGAACATCGAGGTCTCGGTCGAGGGCCTGGAAGAGGGCGCGCACATCACCGGCGCCGACGTGAAGCTCCCCAAGGGCTCCACGCTGCTCTCCGACCCCGAGGTCCTCGTCGTCGCGATCTCCGTCCCGGCCGCACCCACCGAGGATGACGCCGAGGGCGAGAGCACCGAGGCCGCCGAGGCTGCCGAAGAGGCTGCCGCGGAGTGATCTCCGACTGATTCATCACAGAGGGGACGCGATCCGATCGCGTCCCCTCTGTCGTATCCTGACCGGGGCTCGCACCGGGCGGGGAGAGGACGACGACATGGCATCGACCTGGCTCGTGGTGGGACTCGGCAACCCGGGCCCGCGATATGAGACCACCCGGCACAACATCGGTCAGATGGTGGTCGATGAGCTGGCCTCGCGACGCAGCGAGGCGTTCCGGGAGCACAAGGGGGGAGCGCGCGTCGTCGAGACGTGGCTGCGTCCTGGCTCGGACAAGCTCGTCCTGGCCAAGCCGAACACCTTCATGAACGTCTCGGGCACCCCGGTCGCGGCATTGGCGCGCTTCTACTCGGTGCCCGCAGAGCAGGTCGTCGTCGTGCACGACGAACTCGACATCCCCTTCGACACGGTCAAGCTCAAGATCGGCGGGGGGCACGGCGGCCACAACGGGGTGCGGGACGTCGCTCGGGCGCTCGGAACTGCGGAGTTCCCCCGTGTGCGCGTGGGGATCGGTCGACCTGTCGGCCGCCAGGATCCCGCTGACTGGGTGCTCTCACCCTTCGGCAAAGAGGAACGGCCGAACCTGCCGATCCTCGTCGATGATGCCGCCGATGCGGTAGAGCTCCTCGTCGGTGAAGGACTTCTCGCGGCGCAGCAGAAGCACCACGCACCGCGCTGACGCCGCGGTGGCGCTCCCGCTGCTCCGAGAGCGTCGTCAGGACGTGTAGGTCGCGAAGCCTGCGGCGCTTCCGGCCGCGAGCGCGGCGACCAGCACGGTGAAGAAGATGACCGCGCCGAGCACGGCGACGACGACGGCTGCGATACCGGCGCCACGGCCCCTGCGCTTGGCGATGGCGATGATGCCGAGCACGATCGCGGCGATCCCGAGGACCGTGCCGATCCAGAAGGAGAGCTCGGCCCAGAGGACCTGGTCCCGTGCAGGGGAGAGCACGCTGAGGTCTTCGGTGGTCGACGTCGTCACGCCCTGCGGGAGGACGCGCCCGATCTCGAAGGCCGCGATGCCGGCGATGATGGGGGTGACGACCGCGGCGAGGAGCGCGAGGATCAGCGCGATCGTCCCGAACAGGCCGGACGGGCGGACCGTGGTGTCGGGGGCCGTGTAGGCGCCTGCCGGGGAGGCGTAGCCGCCGACGGGAACCTGGTACGCGCCCGGAGGGGCTGCCGGATACGCGGCAGCCGGAGCGTTCGGAATCGTTGCGTACGGCGGTGCGGCGGGCGGTGCCGGCGGCGCGAAGGGCTCGGCGCCGGAAGGGGGAGGCAGCTGTGGATCAGTCACGTCCCCCATCCTAGGGCGCGGCTCAGACGCGCCGGAGGAGCCCCACGCGGTCGTACACGTTCGAGAGGGTCGCATCGGCGACGGCGTCCGCGCGGCCGGCGTTCTCGGCCAGGATGCGGTCGAGCTCTGCAGGATCGTCGAGCAGTTCGAGTGCACGCGCGCGCACGGGCTCGAACTCGTTCACGACCACCTCGGCGAGGCCCTTCTTGAAGTCGCCGTAGCCGCGACCCGCGTACTCGTCCTCGATCGCGGCGACCTGGCGGCCGCTGAGGGCCGCGTAGATCGTGAGGAGGTTCGAGACGCCGGGCTTGTTCTCCCGGTCGAAGCGCACGGAGCCCTCGTTGTCGGTCACCGCTCGCATGATCTTCTTCGCCGACTTCGCCGGGTCGTCGAGCATCCACAGGACTCCCGCGTCGCTCTCCGCCGACTTCGACATCTTGGCGGTCGGGTTCTGCAGGTCGTAGATGCGCGCGGTCTCCTTCTGGATGACCGGCATCGGCACCGTGAAGGTCTCGCCGAAGCGGGAGTTGAAGCGTTCGGCGAGATCACGGGTGAGCTCGACGTGCTGCTTCTGGTCGTCGCCCACCGGCACCACATCGGTCTGGTAGAGCAGGATGTCGGCGGCCATGAGGACCGGATACGTGAACAGGCCGACGCTGGTGGCATCGGCTCCGTACCGCGTCGACTTGTCCTTGAACTGCGTCATGCGGCCGGCTTCGCCGAAACCGGTGATCGTGCTGAGGATCCAGGCGAGCTCGGCGTGCGCGCGCACATGGGACTGCACGTACAGGGTCGACAGCGACGGCTCGATGCCCGCGGCGATGTACTGCGCGGCGGTGCGACGTGTCTTCTCACGGAGTTCTGCCGGGTCCTGTGCGACGGTGAGCGCGTGCAGGTCGACGACCGAGAAGTAGGCATCGTAGGAGCTCTGCAGGTCTCGCCACTGGAGCAGCGCGCCGATGTAGTTGCCGATCTGGAGGGAGTCGGCGGAGGGCTGCATTCCGGAGTAAAGGCGCGGTTTCGTCACACCCTCAATCCTATGGGGTGTGTGCGGGGCCCATACGATGGGCGCATGACGCCCGAATCCCCTCTCCGCCGCAGACGAGGGGACGAAGCCCTCTACGTCGAGGTCCTCATCCGCGCGCCGCTGGAGGAGGTCTGGCGGCTGACGCAGGATCCCGCCTCTCACGTGCGCTGGGATGCGCGATTCAGCGACATCGTTCCGCAGCGCACGCGATCGGACGGCGCACGGGAGTTCCGATACGAGCTCGACCTCGGGGTGCACACGATCCGCGGCACGGGAGTCTCCCTCGCCACTCGCGAGGGACCTGCCGGGGAGCGGACTTCTGCTCTGCTGTTCGACACGGAGGACGCCCTGTCCCCGCTGGGCGCGGGTCGCGGGTACTGGCGCTACATCCCGACGCCGGAGGGCGTGCGATTCCTGACCGGCTACGACTACGTGCCGGGATGGGGATGGCTCGGGCGCCTGTGCGACCCGCTCCTCATCCGCCCGTTCGTGTGGTGGCTGACCGCGCGGAGTTTCGACCGCCTGCGGATGTGGGCGGAAGAGGGGACCTCCCCGGAGCAAGCCAGCGGATGGCGGTCGCTGCGCCGCGGATATCGGCCCCGTGCGCGGAACTGTCGATCGCGACCTGCCCGCCGCACCGGGCGCACGATCATGGACGACGCACCGAGATCGCTCGAGGAGATCGCATGACGACGTCGACCGGTATCTTCGAGCGCGCGCTCGGAGACGATTTCGCCCGGCTCCACCCGCAGCTCCAGCGTCGCTTCGGGGTCGGCGTCGAGGCCGGGTACGGCTGCATCGGACGCGGCACGATGACGGAGGTGCGTCGTGGCCCCTGGTGGACGCTGCCCTTCCTGCTGATCGGGACGTTCCGGAACATCCTCTTCCCGGAGCGCGGACGCGATGTCCCGTTCCGGATAGACAACCATGCGTACCTCGATGATTTCGGCCGTGAGACCGTGACGTTCGTCCGGACGATGGAAGTGCGCCCCGGTCGTCGCCGACGCTTCGACGCCACCATGATCTACAGCGACGCCCGCCGTCGAGTGGTCGACTATCTGGGCACGCATCAGCACCTGGCGGTCGACCTCGACCTGACCGTCACCGACGACGGCGCTCTGCAGCTGACCTCCGGCGAGCAGCGGTTCTACGAGGGGCCTCTCGCCTTCCGATTCCCGATGCTGTTCAGCGGGCGGGCGCGGCTGCGGGAGAGATACGACGATGAGCAGCAGCGGTTCCTGATCGATCTCGAGATCCACAACGACATCCTCGGATTCCTGTTCGGCTACCGCGGCGCGTTCACGTGCGAGTTCGTCGACGGGCCGGCGCCTGCGACCGTCAAGCCCTATCGTGAGGAGCTTCGCGAATGACGGCCAGGGGCGCCGTCTTCCTCGCCGCGCTCGGCGACGACGCGGAGCGGCTGCACCCGGAGATCCTCGCGCAGATGCGGGTGGAGGCCGAGAGCGACAGCGCGGCCGGCGTGTTCTCGGTCGCCGGCAGCCGGTTCGGGCGGCTGACCGCTCTGGGGTACCCGGTGGTGGGCCCCGGACTGCTCGTCACACGTTTCGCCCGCGATGTCCCGTTCCGGATCGACACGGTGGCCGGCCGATCGAGATCGGGCCGGGCGACCCTCGCCGCCCGGCGGGAGTTCCGGTTTCCCGGGGCGATCCAGCACATCTCCGATCGCCTCACGGTGACCGAGCGCCCCGGGATCCTCCACAACGTACTGGGCGTTCGCGGACGCGTGGAGATGCTCGAAGAGTGCTCCGTCACGTCGGAGGGGTCCCTGCGGATGCGCTCCCGCGCGGTGGCCCTGCGGGTCGGCAGACACCGGATCACACTTCGCGGCATCCTGCGCCTCGATGTCGACCTCGTCGACGGCTGGGACGACGCCGAGCAGCGTCGCACCATCGCGATGCGCGCCACGAACCCCGTGCTCGGAACAGTCCTCGAGTACCGCGGTTGGTACCGTCATGCGGAGCGCACCGACCGCGACGCCGAGGCCGCCCCCGGATCGGGTCAGTACGAGTAGTCGACGACGACCGGAGCGTGATCGCTCCAGCGCTGGTCGTAGGCCGCCGCGCGGGCGACGTGATAGGTCGCGACGCGCTCGGCGAGTGCCGGCGTGGCGAGGTGGTAGTCGATGCGCCACCCCGAGTCGTTGTCGAATGCCTGACCGCGCATCGACCACCATGTGTACGGCCCGTCGATCTCGCCGTGGAAGCGGCGGCCGACGTCGACCCACCCGAGGCCCGTGCCGATCGTGCCGTCGACGGCGGTGATCTCTGCGCCCGACTCGCCGAGGAAGCGGTCGAAGTAGGCACGCTCACGGGGCAGGAATCCGGCCTTCTTGCGGTTGCCACGCCAGTTCTTGATGTCGAGCTCACGGTGCCCGACGTTGAGGTCTCCGGTGACGAGCGCGAGCGCACCGTCGGCGCCGAGTTCGCCGAGCCGCGTGCCGAACGCGTCGAGGAACTTCCACTTCTCGTCTTGCTTCGGGGTGTCGGCCTCGCCGGAGTGCACGTACGCGCTCACGACGGTGAGCGGGCGTTCTCCGAGCAGGTAGTCAGCCTCGATCCAGCGGCCCTTCGAGTCGAAGTCCGCAGCACCGAACTCGGTGCGCGACGCGATGGCCGGCGTACGGCTCGCGATGGCGACGCCCGCGCGACCCTTGGCGGTGGCCTCGTCGTGCACGAACGACCAGCCGGGCAGCGCGGCTTCGAGGTGCTCGTCCTGCCCGCGCACCTCCTGGAGCGTGAGGATGTCGATTCCGGCCTCGTCGAGCCAGCTGCTCATCCCGTTGCGAGCCGCGGCTCGGATTCCGTTGACATTGACCGTGGCGATACGCAGATGAGGCATGCTCACAAGCCTAACGAGCGCCGCCGACATCCCGATCCGGCCGGTGCAGGTCGGCGATGAGTCGCTGCGCGAAGGGTGTGGGGGAATCCACGGGCGGGGGAGGGGACGCCTCGAGAGCCGCGAGCTCGTTCTCCGCGGCGCGCAGCGCTCGTCCCGCCGTCCATGCCTGGAACCACGGGGCGGCGTCGCGGGCCTCGCGAGCCTCCCGCACACGGATCCGCGCCGCGGTGAGCAGGGTCTCGTACTCGATCAGGCGGCGCTCCGCCTCGGTCTGCTCCAGCAGGGGCTGATCCCGGTCCTGCGCGGCGACCGCGATCCACGACGAGGCCACCAGCATCACGACGCCGTTGACGCGGAACCACAGCAGGAGGCCGATGAAGATGGCGAAGGTCGCGAGCAGCGGATTCGACGGGGTATAGCTCAAAAGGAAACCGGCTCCGTACTGGAGAACGGTCATCGCGCCGCCGCCGAGAAGGGCACCGGGCCAGATCGTCCGCCACTGCAGGGACGTCCCCGTGAGGAAGCGGACCATGGCGGCCAGCGCCGTCGACATGATGGCGAACGACACGATGACGGTCGCGATGCGGATGCCGAGGTTCAGCCCGTCCGAGCCGGAATCCCAGCCCAGCAGACTGAGGAGCCAGCTCAACACGGCGGCGCTGGCGGAGCTGAGGAGGGAGCCGACGATCAACGAGACGCCGAAGATCAGTGCGGCGAGCAGGTCCCGGGCCTTCAGGATGACGTAGCTGCGCCGGTCCGGAGGAAGGCCGAAGATGTCCCTGGTCGCTCGCCGCGAGAACGTCACCCAGCCGATGGCCGTCCAGATGACGGTTCCGAGGGCGATCAGGCCGGTGATACCCAGGACGTTGGCGGTGCTCGCGGCGACGTCCTGCACCTGTTCCGGCGTGAAGACGCCACCCTCGGGGAGGATCAGGTTGGGGATGTACCTGTTGATCATGTCGATCAGACCGTTGACGGCTTCTTCGCTGCCGCCGAGCCAGAGCCCGGCGATGGCGAAGGCGAGGTAGATCGCCGCGAAGATCGCGAAGAGCGCCTGATAGCTCACGCCCGCAGCGAGCAGGAACCCGTTGCGCTGCAGGAAGTGTCGCCAGACGCGGACGGGAAACAGGCCGAGAGTGCGCTGCGTGAGTGCGGTCGCGCGCTCGACGGCCGCATCGAGGCGACCGGGCTCGGCCGCGGAGCCATCGGGTTCAGACACGTCCCCACCCTATCCAAGGGCCGCGCGATGCGAGAGCAGCCGGGGACGTGAGAACAGCCGGAGACGCGTGAACAGGCGGAGACATGAGAACAGGCGGCCCCGGAAGGGAACCGCCTGTTCTCGGATGATGGCCTGCGGGGCGCGTCAGGGACGGCCGCGAAGAACTGCCTGCTTGACCTCGGCGATGGCCTTGGTGACCTCGATGCCGCGCGGGCAGGCCTCGGAGCAGTTGAAGGTCGTGCGGCAGCGCCATACGCCTTCCTTGTCGTTGAGGATGTCCAGACGCACGGCCGCGTTGTCGTCGCGGGAGTCGAAGATGAAGCGGTGCGCGTTCACGATCGCGGCAGGGCCGAAGTACTGGCCGTCGGTCCAGAACACGGGGCAGGACGAGGTGCACGCGGCGCACAGGATGCACTTGGTGGTGTCGTCGAAGATCTCGCGGTCGGCGATCGTCTGGACGCGCTCCTTGCCCTTCTCCGGGACGGAGCTGGCGACGAGGAACGGCTGCACCTCGCGGTACGAGGCGAAGAACGGCTCCATGTCGACGACGAGGTCCTTCTCCAGCGGCAGGCCCTTGATGGCCTCGACGTAGATCGGCTTCGAGATGTCGAGGTCCTTGATCAGCGTCTTGCAGGCCAGGCGGTTCCGGCCGTTGATACGCATGGCATCGGAGCCGCAGATGCCGTGCGCGCAGGAGCGGCGGAAGGTCAGCGAGCCGTCGACCTCCCACTTGATCTTGTGCAGCGCGTCGAGGACACGATCGGTGGAGTACAGCTCCACGTCGTAGTCGACCCAGTCCGGCTCGGCATCGACCTCGGGGTCGAACCGGCGGATGTTGAACGTGACGATGAAGGACTGGATGCCGGTCTCTGCGGTCGTGTCCGCGGGTGCTTCGGCGATGGCGTTCGACATGCTCAGTACTTCCTCTCCATCGGCGGGTAGTTCAATTCGCCCTGATCGTTCTTGGTGAAGACGACGGGCTTCCAGTCGAGCTTGATGTGGTCGCTCGGGGTCGACGAGTGCGGGTCACCGGTGAGGTAGGCCATGGTGTGCTTCATGTACTTCTCGTCGTCGCGCGTCGGGAAGTCGTCGCGCATGTGGCCGCCGCGGCTCTCCTCGCGGTTCTGCGCGGCGTAGACCACGACCTCGGCGATGTCGAGAAGGAAGCCCAGCTCGACGGCCTCGAGCAGGTCGGTGTTGAACCGCTTGCCCTTGTCGTCGACGTGCACGTTCTTGTAGCGCTCACGCAGCTCGGCGATCACGCCCAGCACGTGCTGCAGCGAGTCGTGCGTGCGGAACACCTGCGCGCCCTTGTCCATCTCGTCCTGCAGCGTCTTGCGCAGCACGGCGATGCGTTCGGTGCCCTGGTTGTTGCGCAGGTCCTCGAGCATGCCGGAGACGAAGCCGGCGGGGTTCTCGGGGAGGGGCACGAACTCGGCCGTCTTGACGTACTCCACGGCGTTGCGGCCGCTGCGCTTGCCGAACACGTTGATGTCGAGCAGGGAGTTGGTGCCGAGACGGTTGGCACCGTGCACCGAGACGCAGGCGCACTCGCCGGCGGCGTACAGGCCGGGGACGATCGTGTCGTTGTCGGCCAGGACCTCGCCGTTGTTGTTGGTCGGGATGCCGCCCATGGCGTAGTGCGCCGTCGGCATCACCGGCACCGGCTCGACGACCGGGTCCACGCCCAGGTACGTGCGGGCGAACTCCGTGATGTCGGGCAGCTTGGTCTCGAGGACCTCGGCTCCCAGGTGCGTGCAATCCAGCAGCACATAGTCCTTGTGCGGGCCGGCGCCGCGGCCTTCCGCGACCTCCTGCACCATGCAGCGGGCGACGATGTCACGCGGAGCGAGGTCCTTGATCGTCGGGGCGTAGCGCTCCATGAATCGCTCGCCCGAGGCGTTGCGCAGGATCGCGCCCTCTCCTCGTGCGCCCTCGGTGAGGAGGATGCCGAGGCCGGCGAGCCCGGTCGGGTGGAACTGGAAGAACTCCAGGTCCTCGAGGGGGAGGCCCTTGCGCCAGACGATGCCGACGCCGTCGCCCGTGAGGGTGTGCGCGTTGGAGGTCGTCTTGAAGATCTTGCCGAAGCCGCCGGTCGCGAAGATCACGGCCTTGGCCTGGAACACGTGCAGCTCGCCGGTCGAGAGGTCGTACGCGACGACGCCTGAGACCTGGGTCTTGCCGTCAGCGTCCTTCACCGTCAGCAGGTCGAGCACGTAGAACTCGTTGAAGAAGTTGATGCCGAGCTTGACGCAGTTCTGGAAGAGCGTCTGCAGGATCATGTGGCCGGTGCGGTCTGCGGCGTAGCAGGCGCGGCGGACCGGGGTCTTGCCGTGCTCTGCGGTGTGCCCGCCGAAACGGCGCTGGTCGATCTTGCCCTCGGGCGTGCGGTTGAAGGGGAGGCCCATGTTCTCGAGGTCGATGACCGCCTCGATGGCCTCCTTCGCGAGGATCTCCGCCGCGTCCTGGTCGACGAGGTAGTCGCCGCCCTTGACGGTGTCGAAGGTGTGCCACTCCCAGGAGTCCTCCTCGACGTTCGCGAGGGCTGCCGCCATGCCGCCCTGCGCCGCACCGGTGTGCGAGCGCGTGGGGTACAGCTTGGAGATCACGGCGGTCTTCGCCCCGGGGCCGGCCTCGATGGCCGCCCGCATCCCGGCGCCACCGGCGCCCACGATCACGATGTCGAACTGGTGGTAGTGCACGCCGTCACGGACGACGGAATCCTGCGTCTCGGTAGTCACTTCTTCTTAGCCTTCTTCTCAGTTCCCGACCAGTGCGGCGCATTCGCTCCACAGGACGCTGTCCTCGGTCACACCCAGGCACGGGTCGAACGTGAAGACGACGAGCGTGCCCAGGATGATGAGCAGACCGGCGGCGAGCCCGAGGGCCCAGGTGAGGGCCTTCCGGGCGGTGGTGTTCGTGACGTAGTCGTTCACGATCGTGCGCATGCCGTTGGCGCCGTGGATCAGTGCGAGCCACAGCATCAGCACGTCCCACCACTGCCAGAACGGCGTGGCGAACTTGCCGGCGATGAATGCGAAGTCGAGGGCGTGGATGCCCTCGCCGACCATGAGGTTGACGAAGAGGTGGCCGAAGATCAGCACGACGAGCACGACGCCCGAGGCGCGCATGAAGACCCAGCCCCACTTCTCGAGGTTGACTCCGCGCCGGCGGCGAGCCGGGGCTGCGATGGTCTGCGCGGTCATCAGTGTCCCCCTCCGAATCCGGCGAACGCGAGCATCAGGTGGCGGGGCACGAAGCCGGCCATGATGATGCCCCAGACCAGCAGCACGCCCCAGAAGAGCTGACGCTGGTACTTGGCGCCCTTCGACCAGAAGTCGACGGCGATGATGCGCAGCCCGTTCATCGCGTGGAACACGATGCCGGCCACGAGCACGACCTCGCCGAGCGCCATGATGGGGTTCTTGTACGTGCCGATCACGGCGTTGTACGCCTCCGGCGAGACCCTGATCAGTGCCGTGTCGAGCACGTGCACCAACAGGAAGAAGAAGATGGCGACTCCGGTGATGCGGTGAAGCACCCACGACCACATGCCTTCGCGGCCCCGATAAAGGGTGCCGCGGGGGGTCTTGGACGTGGTTTCCGAAATCGACGGTGTCAAGCGAGCGCTCGTGGACACGGTCGTCCTCCCTGATCGATGTGCGTCGGTCGCATGCGCTGCTCTCGTTCAAGTGTGAGCCTGTCGAAGTCAGGCACGCCCGATCGCTGTCCATCCTATTCCTGTCAGAAGACTGGGAGCGACGAAGGGGAGCCTAAGTATCTCGATGTCGAGAGGTCTCCTCGGGCTACCCTGGCAGGGTGAGCGCACCCATCAAGGATTTCTACGCAGTGATTCCCGCCGGCGGCATCGGCAGCCGGCTCTGGCCGCTCTCCCGAGCGGACGCGCCCAAGTTCCTGCACGACCTCACGGGTTCCGGGCATTCGCTGCTCCGCGACACCTGGGACCGCCTGGAACCGCTCAGCGGATCCGACCGGATCGCCGTGGTCACCGGACGTGCCCACCGCGCCGCGGTCGAGGCCGAGCTGCCGGGCATCGCCGACCTCAACGTCTTCCTCGAGTCGGAGCCGCGGGAGTCGGCCGCCGCGATCGGCCTCGCCGCAGCCATCCTGCACCGTCGCGAGCCCGACGTGATCATCGGCTCGTTCAGCGCGGACCATGTGATCCGCAGCACGCGCGTGTTCGAGTTCGCGGTGCGCGACGCCGTCGAGGTCGCCCGCGAGGGGTACATCTGCACGATCGGCATCTCACCCACCGAGCCGGCGATCGGCTTCGGCTACATCAAGAAGGGCCCGGAGCTCGTGGTCGACGGCGCGCGCGAGGCCGCGCTCGTGGAGAGCTTCGTCGAGAAGCCCGACCTGGAGACGGCGAAGGAGTACCTCGCCGATCGCGACTACCTGTGGAACGCCGGCATGTTCATCGCGAAGGCGAGCGTGCTGTTGGACGAGCTCGCCGCGAACGAGCCCGAGCTGCACGCCGGGCTCCTCGAACTCGCCGAGGCCTGGGACGACCGCGAGCTGCGCGGACCGGCGGTCGACCGCATCTGGCCGCGCCTGAAGAAGATCGCCATCGACTACGCGGTCGCGGAGCCCGCCGCCCGCCGCGGACGGCTCGCGGTGGTCCCCGGCCATTTCGACTGGGATGACGTGGGTGACTTCGCCTCGCTGACCAAGCTCATCAACAACGGACGTAAGAACGACCTCGCCGTCCTCGGGCCGAATGCCCGGGTGCTGACCGACGGCGCGAGCGGGATCCTCGTGAGTCAGACGTCTCGGGTGATCAGCCTGGTGGGCGTCCAGGACATCGTCGTCGTGGACACCCCCGACGCGCTCCTGGTCACCACGGTCGAGCACGCGCAGCGCGTGAAGGGCGTCGTCGAGTCCCTCAAGCTCACCGGCCGCGGAGACGTGCTCTGAACCCTGCGCCGATGAGCAGGCGTTCACGCTCATCGGGTGGCTTGATTTCAGCTTTGTAACCTTTGGCCAGCGCATCCGCCGCGCACGTGCGCAAAAGGCGAAACAGTAGGTAACTTTGATCGATCCGCGATGGCCGCGGTTTCGTTGAGGGAGGCATCAGTTGACCATCTCCACCACCAAGAAGCTGCTCGGCGCGACGGTCGCCGCGGGCGTCATCTTCGCGCTCGCCGGCTGCGGTCAGGCACCGACCGACAAGCCCGCGGGCTCCGAGAAGCCGGTCGACTCCGACTTCCTTCCCTGCCTCATCTCCGACGCGGGCGGCTGGAACGACAAGTCGTTCAACCAGTCGGCCAAGGAGGGCATGGACAGCGCGGCTGACGAGCTCGGCATCAAGCCCCTCGAGTTCGAGTCGGCGAACGACAACGACTACGCGCCGAACCTCGAGACCGCGGTCTCCGAAGGCTGCTCGCTCATCGTCGCCGTCGGCTTCAAGCTCTCCGCAGCCACGGTCGAGTCCGCGCTCGCGAACCCTGAGATCGACTACGCGATCATCGACGACTACGCCGACAACGACTTCGACGGCACCACCGATGCCCCGAACATCAAGCCCCTCGTCTTCGACACCGCGCAGGCGGCCTACCTCGGCGGCTACGCCGCGGCAGCCTGGTCCGCGCAGAGCGGCGTGAACAAGGTCGGCACCTTCGGCGGCATGCAGATCCCGTCGGTCGCCGTGTTCATGGACGGCTACCAGCTCGGCGTCGACAAGTACAACGAGGACAAGTCGGCTGCGGTCGAGGTCTTCGGTTGGGACGCCGCGACGCAGAAGGGCTCGTTCACGGGCGGCTTCGACGCGAACGACACCGCCAAGCAGACCGCGCAGGGCGTGCTCGACCAGGGCGTCGACGTCATCCTCCCGGTCGGCGGCCCCGTCTACCAGAGCGCTGCTGCGGCGATCACCGACAGCGGCAAGGACACGCTGATGCTCGGCGTCGACAGCGACCTGGCCGTGGCCGACCCGAACGTGGCCGGCATGACGCTGGTCTCGATCATGAAGGCGATCGACGTCGCCGTGCATGACGCCACCGTCGCGGCCGCCGCCGGCGAGTTCGACGCAGCGCCGTACGTCGGCACGCTCGAGAACGAGGGCGTCAAGCTCTCCGGCTTCGGCGACTTCGAGGGCGAGCTGCCCGACGGCCTGCTCGACGAGCTGGCCGAGCTGCAGAAGCAGATCATCGCCGGTGACATCACGGTGGAGTCCGAGAACTCCCCGTAAGTCGTAACCGGTCCAGCACGGGGCGAGTGGTGAGCAGGCTGCCACTCGCCCCGTGCCGTGGACGGACGATGATTCTCCTGGATGACTCTTCTGGATAACTCTTCTGGATAAGGTGCAGATATGAAGCTCGAACTTCGCGGCATCACCAAGCGATTCGGTAGCCTCGTGGCCAACGACCACATCGATCTGGTGGTCGAGCCGGGGGAGATCCACGCGCTCCTCGGCGAGAACGGCGCGGGCAAGTCCACGCTCATGAACGTCCTCTACGGCCTGTACCAGGCCGATGAGGGAGAGATCCTCCTCGATGACGAGGTGCAGCGCTTCCGCGGTCCTGGCGACGCGATGGCTGCGGGGATCGGCATGGTCCACCAGCACTTCATGCTCGTCCCGGTCTTCACCGTGGCCGAGAACGTGATGCTCGGTCACGAGCAGACCAAGGCGCTCGGCAGGCTCGACATCGCGAAGGCGCGAGAGCACGTGCGCTCGGTCGCCGCCCGCTTCGGATTCGACATCGACCCGGATGCGCTCGTGGGCGACCTGCCCGTCGGCGTGCAGCAGCGCGTCGAGATCATCAAGGCCCTGTCGCGCGACGCGAAGGTGCTCGTCTTCGACGAGCCGACCGCGGTGCTCACCCCGCAGGAGACCGACGAGCTGATGAACATCATGCGTCAGCTGCGCGACGAGGGTACGGCGATCGTGTTCATCACGCACAAGCTGCGCGAGGTGCGCGAGGTGGCCGACAAGATCACCATCATCCGTCTGGGCAAGGTCGTCGGCGAGGCGTCTCCCACCGCGACGAACGCGGAGCTCGCCTCCCTCATGGTCGGTCGCGCGGTCGAGCTGACCGTGCACAAGGACCCGCCCCGCCTCGGCGAGGGCGGTTTCGAAGTCAAGGGACTGCGCGTCCTCACCGCCACGGGCGCGATCGTCGTCGACGGCGTCGACCTCGCCGTCCGTCCCGGCGAGGTCCTCGCGATCGCCGGTGTGCAGGGCAACGGCCAGACCGAACTGGTCGAGGCCATCGTCGGCCTCGCCGCCCGCGTCGAAGGCAGCATCGTGCTCGACGGGAAAGAACTCGTCGGCAAGAGCGTGCGCGCCATCCTCGACGCCGGCGTCGGCTTCGTCCCCGAGGACCGCACGGAGGACGGGCTGGTCGCCGGCTTCTCCGTCGCGGAGAACCTCATCCTCGACCGCTCGGACGACCCGGCGTTCAGCCGCGCCGGCACGCTGCGCCGTTCGGCTCTCGACGAGTTCGCCCGTGCGCGCATCACCGAGTACGACATCCGCACGCAGGGGCCGGAGACGCCGGCGGGCACGCTTTCGGGCGGCAACCAGCAGAAGGTCGTCATCGCCCGGGAGATGAGCCGCGACCTGCGGCTCCTCGTCGCCGCGCAGCCGACCCGTGGCGTGGACGTCGGCTCGATCGAGTTCATCCACAAGCGGATCATCGAGACGCGCGATGCGGGCATCCCCGTGATCGTCGTCTCCACGGAGCTCGACGAGGTCGCGGCTCTCGCCGACCGGATCGCGGTCATGTACCGCGGCACGATCGTCGGCATCGTCCCCGGAGACACGCCTCGGGAGACACTCGGACTCATGATGGCCGGAGCGGCCGAAGGGGAGGTGGCCGCGTGAGCGGAGCGACGCCCGGCGCAGGAGATGTGACCAAGGGGATCCCGCCGCAGGAGCTCGCCACGAGCACCGGCACCGTCCCGCGCGACCCCTCCGACGTGCCGCCGCCTCCGCGCGGAAACCTCATCCTCAAGGAGATCCTCCGCGGCAACGCCGTCACGACGATCCTCGCGATCGTCCTGGCACTGATCGTGGGCGGCATCCTCATCGCCTTCACGAACGAAGACGTGCAGACGGCCTCGGTGTACTTCTTCGCGCAGCCGGGCGACACGTTCGTCGCCGCCTGGAACGCCGTGTACAACGGCTACGAGGCGCTGTTCCGCGGAGCGATCTTCAACGCCCGTGGCGCGGACTTCGCGGCCCAGATCCGGCCGTTGACCAACACCCTCGGCTTCGCGGCTCCGCTGATCGCGGCCGGCCTCGGTGTCGCTCTGGCGTTCCGCGTCGGCCTGTTCAACATCGGTGCCCGTGGGCAGATGCTCATCGGTGTCGCCGTCGCGGCGCTGCTGACCTTCTCGCTCGATCTGCCGATCTGGCTGCACATCCCGGTGACGCTGATCGCCGGTATCGCCGGCGGTGCTCTCTGGGGTGCCATCGCGGGGCTCATCAAGGCGCGCACCGGTGCGCACGAGGTGATCCTCACGATCATGCTCAACTACATCGCGTACTACCTGCTGCTGTGGATGATCCGCACGCCGGGTCTGCTGCAGAAGCCGGGCACCAACCAGGCACTCGGCTCGGCGACGCCGCAGAGCGCCCAGTTCCCGACCCTGCTCGGTCCGCAGTTCCCGCTGCTCGATCTCGGCTTCGTGATCGTGATCGTCGCGACGCTGTTCGTCTGGTGGCTGATCGAGCGCTCGTCGCTCGGCATGCGGATGCGCGCGGTGGGGGAGAACCCCCATGCGGCACGCGCCGCCGGCATCAGCGTGCAGCGCATCTACGTCTACGCGATGCTGTTCGCCGGAGGCCTGGCGGGTCTCGCCGGCATGAATCAGATCCAGGGCGCCGTCACCACCGGCGTGACCGAGACGATCGACGCCGGCATCGGCTTCGACGCGATCACGGTCGCGCTCCTCGGCCGCAGCCGTGCGTGGGGCACGTTCGCCGCCGGCATCCTGTTCGGGGCGCTCAAGGCGGGCTCGTTCTCGATGCAGGCGCAGGACATCCCGGTCGACATCGTGCTCGTGGTGCAGTCGCTCGTGGTGCTGTTCATCGCGGCGCCGCCGCTGCTGCGGACGGTGTTCTTCCTTCCGAAGACCGATGCGGAGAAGGCTGCCAAGGCAAGAGCCAAGGCCGCGAAGAAGGCGGTGATGGCATGATGTCCCTCGTTCAGACCCAGGCCGCCGACGGCACGGTGCAGCTCGCGACGGTCAAGGAGCGGCACCTCAAGGCGCCGATCGTCCTCGCCGCGGCGACCGCGCTGCTGGCGCTGCTGTTCCTCGCCGTCCCGCGTTCGGGCACCAGCACGTTCCGCCTCTCCGACCAGTCCTCGGCCCTCTCGCTGCCCGACGTGGCATTGCCGACCGCCTCGACCTTCTGGGTCGTGTTCGGCATCCTGGTGGTCCTGACCGTCGGTGCCTTCCTCCGGGCATGGACCTACCGCAAGCCCTCGCTGTGGCTGGTCGTGGCCTACGGGGTGCTCGCCGTCTTCGCATTCCTCGTCTGGGCATCCGCCGGGGGACTCGTGCCGGTCACCAGCCTGCTGTTCGGAGCGGTGTCGCTGTCAGTACCGCTCGTGTTCGGTGCTCTGGGCGGCGTCATCGGCGAGCGTGCCGGTGTCGTGAACGTCGCGATCGAGGGTCAGCTCCTGCTCGGTGCATTCTCCGCCGCCCTGCTCTCGAGCATCACCGGCAACCCGTTCGTCGGTCTGATCGGGGCGATGGTGGGTGGCGTGCTGGTGGCCAGCGTGCTGGCCGCGTTCGCGATCAAGTACCTCGTCGAGCAGGTCATCGTCGGTGTCGTGCTCAACGTGCTCGTCACGGGTCTCACCGGCTTCCTCTACGGCGCACTCCTCGCACCGAACGAGACGACCCTGAACACCCCCGTCCGGTTCCCGCGCGTCGAGATCCCGGTGCTCAGCGACATCCCGATCATCGGACCCGTCCTGTTCAACCAGACGTTCATCGGATACCTGATGTTCATCACCGTCGCCGTGGTGGCGTGGGGGCTGTACCGCACCCGCTGGGGTCTGCGGCTCCGTGCCGTGGGTGAGCACCCGCAGGCCGCGGACACCGTCGGCATCAAGGTGAACCCGACCCGATTCTGGAACGTGCTGCTCGCGGGGGCGATCGCCGGCATGGGTGGTGCGTACTTCACGCTCGTCTCGGTGCCGCAGTTCGGCAAGGACATGACGGCGGGACTCGGCTTCATCGCCCTCGCAGCCGTGATCTTCGGCCGCTGGGACCCGATCCGTGCCACGCTCGCCGCGCTGCTGTTCGGCTTCGCGACCAACCTGCAGAACCTGCTGTCGATCCTGAAGACGCCGATCCCGGGTGAGTTCATGCTCATGCTGCCGTACCTGGTCACGCTGCTCGCCGTGGCCGGATTCGCCGGGCAGATCAAGGCGCCCGCCGCCGACGGCAAGCCCTACATAAAGTCCTAGCCCGGTCGGAAGAGGAAAGCATCGCAATGACAGACATCGACTGGGATGAACTGCGCCAGGTCGCCACGGATGCCATGACGAAGGCGTACGCGCCGTATTCGCGTTATCGCGTGGGGGCGGCGGCCCTCGTCGGCGACGGCCGCATCGTCGCCGGCTGCAACGTCGAGAACGCCTCCTACGGCGTGACCCTGTGCGCCGAGTGCGCCCTCGTCGGCGATCTGCACATGTCGGGCGGCGGCCAGCTCGTCGCCTTCGTGTGCGTGAACAACGACGGACAGACGATCATGCCGTGCGGACGCTGCCGTCAGCTGCTGTTCGAGCACGCGATGCCGGGCATGCTGCTGGAGACGGTCTCCGGCATCCGCACGATCGACGAGGTGCTGCCCGATGCATTCGGGCCGCGCGACCTGGAGGAAGCACGATGACTGTTGAGCCCTTCGACGCGGTGGACGTGATCCGCGCCAAGCGCGACGGCGGTGCGGTTCCCGAGGCGGCGCTGCGGTGGATGATCGACGCGTACACCCGCGGCTACGTCTCCGACGCGCAGATGGCCTCGTTCGCGATGGCGATCTTCCAGCGCGGGATGGAGCGCGATGAGATCCGCGTACTGACCGACGCGATGATCGCATCGGGGGAGCGGATGAGCTTCGCCTCGCTCGGCAAGAAGACCGTCGACAAGCATTCCACCGGCGGCGTCGGCGACAAGATCACCCTGCCGCTCGCCCCGCTGGTCGCGTCGTTCGGCGTCGCCGTTCCCCAGCTCAGCGGTCGCGGACTCGGCCACACCGGCGGCACGCTCGACAAGCTCGAGTCGATCCCCGGTTGGCGCGCCGCCCTCAGCAACGAGGAGATGTTCGCGCAGATGCAGGGCGATGTCGGCGCGGTCATCTGCGCCGCGGGTTCGGGTCTCGCGCCCGCCGACAAGAAGCTGTACGCCCTCCGTGACGTCACCGGCACGGTCGAGGCGATCCCACTGATCGCGTCGAGCATCATGTCGAAGAAGATCGCCGAGGGCACCGACGCGCTCGTGCTCGACGTGAAGTTCGGCTCCGGCGCTTTCATGCAGGACATCGACCGCGCCCGCGAACTCGCGCGCACGATGGTCGCGCTCGGTACCGACTCCGGCGTGGCCACGACCGCGCTCCTCACCGACATGAACGTGCCGCTCGGACTCGCGATCGGCAACGCCAACGAGGTCCGCGAATCCGTCGAGATCCTCGCCGGCGGCGGCCCCGCCGATGTCCGCGAGCTGACCCTCGCCCTGGCACGGGAGATGCTCGCCCTCGCCGGACAGCCGGATGCCGACGTGGAAGCCGCGCTCGACGACGGCCGCGCGATGGACACCTGGAAGGCGATGATCCGCGCCCAGGACGGCGACCCCGATGCGGCGCTGCCGACCGCACGGGAGACGCACGTCGTGACGGCCCCGGCCGACGGGGTGATGACGCGCATGGACGCGCTGCCGTTCGGTATCGCCGCCTGGCGGCTCGGAGCCGGTCGCGCCAGGGCCGAGGATCCGGTGATCTTCGAGGCGGGGATCGACCTGCACGCCAAGCCCGGTGACCGCGTCGTCGCGGGGCAGCCGCTGTTCACCCTCTCCGCTGCCGACGACGCACGCTTCGGCCGGGCTCTCGATGCTCTCGAGGGCTCGTGGGAGATCGGCGACGAGGCTCCGGCGGCCGGTCCCATCGTGCGCGAGCGCATCACGGCGTGACCCGCGACCGCTAGCCTGAACTGAGCACATCCGCGACCGAGAGGATCACCATGTCGATCGATGCGAACGGCGACGTCACGCTGCAGGGCGTCTCCCTGCGGAGCCTCCCGAAGGTGTCGCTGCACGACCACCTCGACGGCGCTCTGCGCCCCTCGACGATCCTCGAGCTCGCGGACTCCATCGGCCTCGAGGTCCCGGAATCCACGCCCGCAGCCCTCGGGAAGTGGTTCGCGAAGCAGAGTGACTCCGGTTCGCTGGTCGAGTACCTCAAGACGTTCGACCTGACCACCGCCGTGATGCAGACCCAGGAAGGGCTCACCCGCGTCGCGCGCGAGTTCGTCCAGGATCTCGCAGCCGACGGTGTGGTCTACGGCGAGGTGCGCTGGGCTCCGGAGCAGCATCAGGCGCAGGGCCTCACGCTCGAGCAGACCGTCGAAGCCGTGCAGCAGGGCATCGAGGAGGGCGAGGACGCGGCGGATCGCGATGGTCGCAGCATCCGCGTCGGCCAGCTCATCACGGCGATGCGCCACACCGACCGGGCACGGGAGATCGCGGAGCTCGCGGTCGCCTTCCGCGGTCGTGGCGCCGTCGGCTTCGACATCGCCGGCCCGGAAGACGGCTTCCCGCCGTCGAACCACCGCGCGGCGTTCGACTACCTCGCCGACAACTTCTTCCCGGTGACCGTGCACGCGGGTGAGGCCGCAGGGCTCGCGTCCATCCGCTCGGCGCTGATCGACGGTCGCGCGCTGCGCCTCGGCCACGGTGTGCGCATCGCCGAAGACCTCCAGGTCGTCACACAGGAGGGCGACGAGGTGCAGGTGCAGTTCGGCGACTTGGCCCGTTGGGTGCGCGACCGCGAGATCCCGCTCGAGCTGTCGCCGTCGTCGAACCTGCAGACCGGTGCGATCGCCGCGTGGGGCGACACCCTGGCCGACCACCCGTTCGATCTGCTGTACCAGCTCGGGTTCTCGGTGACGGTGAACGTCGACAACCGCACGATGAGCGCCACCTCGCTGACCCGCGAGCTCGCCCTTCTCGTCGAGACCTTCGAGTACGACCTCGACGATCTCGAGACGTTCCAGTTCAATGCGGCTGCGGCCGCGTTCCTCCCCGTCGAGGAGCGGGAGGAGCTCGTCGAGTTGATCGCCGAGGGATTCGACATCTGACCGTGGCCTCCGGGGGGAGACGGCGCGGAGGCGTCGCGGGAATCATCATCGCTGCGGTGATCGTCGTCGTGGGCGGCGGATTCACAGCATACGTCTGGCTGAACCATGCACCGGCCGAGGCCGAGGCCGAAGCGAAGCCGACACGGACACCGACTCCGGTCGAGACCGTGGTCCCGCTCACGCCGGCGGAGCAGCTCATCGCGGATGCCGGTGATCCGCTCGCCTGCGCGGTGACGTTCACGGGCGAAGGGGTTCCGGCCGACCCCCAGCTGCAGCGGCAGGACGGTCTGTACCAGGCGCTCCCGATCCCGGCACTCGCCGGCCGCGTGTTCGCCGGCTGGTACGCGACGGCGGCGGATGCCGCGGCCTACACCGTCGCCGCACGGGTGAACGGCGCGGACCCCGTCGTCTGCGACCAGCAGCAGGTCGAGCTCTTCGCCGCCTGGAAGACGCCGGAGCAGAACGCGGCCGAGGGCGTACAGGTCCCGGTCCTCATGTACCACCAGTTCACGGCGAATCCCGAGGGGGAGTCCGGCTGGCTGCGCGGCAACTACGCCTACATCGGCGACTTCGACGCGCACATGAACCACATCGCGACGACGGGCTTCTACCTGCCCACCTGGGACGAGCTGAGCGCCTTCATCGACGGTCGGCTCTCGCTGCCCGCGCGGAGCGTGATCATCACGGATGACGATGCCGACCAGACCTGGTTCGACCTCGGGGCCCCCGTCGTGGCGAAGCACGAGCTGCTCGCGACGTCGTTCATGGTGACCGCCTACCGCTCCGACCTGCCGCCGTCGATCCACGTGCTGCGCCGCTCGCACACGCACGACATGCACAAGGCGGGCGATAACGGTGACGGGCTGATGGTGAACTGGACCGCGGATCAGATCGCCGCCGACCTCAACCTCTCCGGCGACACTCTGGGCGTTCGCGAGGTCATCGCCTATCCGTTCGGGCACTACAACGACACCGCCAAGCAGGGCGTCCGGCAGGCCGGCTACGAGATGGCACGGACGATCGAACCCGGGTTCGTCACCATCGGCACCGACAAGCTCGCCCTCCCCGTGGTGCGCATCGACTACGGCATGGGCCTGGACGCCCTGGTGTCGCGCATCGGCTGACGGCGTCGAAGCGGCAGGATGGTCGCATGCCCGACTCCGTCTTCATCGCCGGTCCCGCCTCGTGGAACACGATCGTCGTTCTCGACCGGCTTCCCGAGCCGGTGCCCCACATGCAGTTCGCCGACGAGACGTGGGCGACCGTCGGCGGCACGAGCGCCGGTAAGACCCTGACTCTCACCGGGCTCGGACGTGCGGCGCAGCTCTATGCCCTCGCCGGACCCGACGAGGAGGGCGGCCGCGTGCGTGCGGCCCTCGACCGTGCAGGAGTACAGGTGCGCTGGGGCGAAGGAGCCACCGAGCGGCATCTGAACCTCATGACCCGCGCGGGAGCCCGGGTATCGCTGTACCTGTCGTCGCCGGAGGCGACCGCGGGCGAGGACGATGCCTGGGTGCGCGAGCGGATGGGGGAGGCGGCGGTGATCGTGCTCGACCTCGCCGCCGAACCGCTGCGGCTCCTGCCGATGGCGCGCGAGACCGGAGTCCCGATCTGGGTCGACGTGCACGACTACGACGGTGAGGCCGAGTTCCACCGCCCGTTCCTGGCGGCGGCGGACGCGGTGTTCTGCAATGCGGATCGCCTCCCGGACCCGGTCGCATTCCTGCACTCCCGCATCGCCGCCGGTGCCTCACTCGCCGTGTGCACGCTCGGGGCCGAGGGCGCAGTGGCCGTGGATGCGGAGGGGGTCGAGTATCGGGTGGCGGCCGTGCCCGTCGAGGTCATCGACACGAACGGTGCGGGCGACGCTTTCCTCGCGGGCGTGCTCGACGCGCGCCTGGACGGCGCGGGAGTCGGCGCGGCACTCGAGGTGGGCGCCCGGACAGCCGCTACCGTCCTCCGTTCGCGACACCTGCATCCGCTGTTGGATGCGGTCATCGACGCGGGGGAGTGAGTCTCAGGGCGCGAGCGGCGCGAGGAACTCCTCGGTGAGTCGCGTGACCTCGTCGTGCATCTCGTCCGTCGAGATCGTCGGGGTGCCGTCGCCGTCCTGCGGGCCGTAATCCCCGAAAGATGCGTGCGATGCGCCGTCGATCTCCACCATCTCGGCGTCAGCGGGCAGCAGGTCGCGCGCGTCTGCGATCTTCTCCGGAGTGGAGAGGCCGTCTTCGCTGCCCGAGATGCTGAGGACCGGAAGGCCGCTGTCCGACACGTCGGTCGCGCAGTACGAGCCGAACAGCACCAGCGCGTCGGCATCCGCTGCGAGCTGGCAAGCACGGACGCCCCCGAGCGAGTGCCCGCCGACACCCCAGACATCGATATCCGGGGCGGCCGAGGTGAAAGCGTCGAGTCCGCGCGGGTCGAAGAAGGCCAGGTTCAGCCAGGGGCGGGTGATCACGACCGTGGTTCCCTCCTCGGCGAGCCCTTGGAGGATGGCCGCGTAGGCCCACGGGTCGACCTTGGCGCCGGGGATGAAGACCAGGCCGAGATCCGAGTCGCCGTCGGCGGGGGCGAGCACGATGCCCTCGTCCGCGTCGGTGACGGTGATCGCGGGGTTCTCCCGTACGCTCGCGAGCGGCTCCGGCTCGGCGGCCATGACACCGATCTGCGTGTACGCGAGGACGCCGACCACCGCCAGCACCAGCACGATCGCGAGACTCCACAGCACACGTTTCAGGACCCGGCGGCCACGCTTCTTCTGCACGGATCAACGCTACCCCGCGTCACCACGCTTCCGGGCGACGGCCGGGTGCGTGCGGAGGTACTCCTCGAAGGCCTCCCGCGTCGCGCGGCGCGGGGTGTAGCCGAACTCCTCCTTCAGCCGACGGTTCGCCAGCACCGGACGGTACCGGAGGAACGGGACCTTCTCCGGTCCGTGCGGGGTGAGCCGCAGCGTCCGTCCGATCCGCAGTGCCGTCGACAGCGCCCACGCGGGCAGCACGAGCTGCGGCTTGCCGAGACGAGCGGCGATCTCCGGCACCGTCATCCGCCCGTCACCCGCGACGTTGAAGATGCCGGCCGGGCCGTCGGTCGCCGCCCGCACCATCGCGGCCGCCACGTCGTCGACCCAGACGAAGACGAAGGGCGACTCCGAGCCGGCGATGCGAAGGATCCGCCGCCCGTGCCAGAGCGCGGTGATCTGGTTGCGCACGGTCGGACCGAGGATCGTGCCGATGCGGAAGATCACCTGGGCGAGCTCGGGGTGGGTACGCCGGTGCTCGGCCAGCATCTCCTCGACCAGCCGCTTGTGCCGGGCGTACGGGAACGCGTCGTTGCCGCGAAGCGGCTGGTCCTCGTCGATCCACTCCGGGTTGTCGGAGTGATAGCCGTACGCGGCGCCCGAGCTGGAGACCACGATGCGGCGGACTCCCGCCTCGACGCACGCGGCGAGGACGTTGGCGGAACCGGTCACATCGACGCGGTACTCCAGATCGACGTCGTGGCCGGGATTCACGATCGCCGCGAGGTGCACGACCGTGTCGATGCGGTGCTGCCGCAGCACCGGGGCGATCGCCGCCGCATCCGTCACATCCAGCGCGGCATCGATGATGCCCGCGCGGGGTGCGCCCGCTCGCAGGTCTGCGGCGACCACGACCTCGACGTCGTCACGGGCCGCGAGGGCCTCAGCCACGTGCGAGCCGAGGAAGCCGCTGCCGCCCGTGATCAGCACCCGGGGCATCAGGCGGCCTCGACGGTCGCGCGGCCGCTCGCGTCGCCGGTGCTCGAACCCGTGCGCTTCCTGGTGTGCCGTGCCCAGAGTCCGGCCAGGACGAGGCCGGCGACGATGTCCCAGATGCCCCACCAGCCGGCCACGATCGCCATGCCGCCGAGGCCGTCGAAGAACAGGAACACCAGGCCGAGCCCGAGGCCGGCGTTGCGGATGCCGACTTCGAACGTCATGGCCTTGCGCTCGCGGGTGCCGAGTCCGCCGACCACCGCCGTGCCGTAGCCGAGCGCGAGCGCCACCGCGTCGTGCACCGCGACCACCAGCAGGATGATGCCGAGAACCTGCACGAACACCGCCCAGTTGCCGACGAGCGCGGCGATGATGAAGCCGAGCAGGGCGATCAGGCTGAACCACTTCACGAACGGCTGCACGCGGGCGCTGAACCGGGGTGCCTTCGCACGGAGGAGCAGGCCGAGGGCGAAGGGGAGACCGACGATGAGGAGGATCTCCAGGAGCATCCGCCACGGGTCGAGCGTGATGTCGCGCAGCAGAGTGCGAGCGGTCGGATGCAGCGAGGCCCAGAAGGTGATGCTCAGCGGCATCGCGACGATGTAGATGAGGTTCCCCACCGCGGTGAGCGACACCGAGAGGGCGACGTTGCCCCCGGCGCGATGCGTCAGCACCTGGGAGATGTTCCCCGGCGGGCAGCAGGCCACGAGCAGCATCCCGAGCGCCATCGACGGCGGCACGGGGAGCACGAGCGTCAGCAGGAACGTCGCGATCGGCAGCAGGAGCAGCTGGGCGAGGATCGCGATCGCGAACGGCTTCGGATGCTTCGCCACGACGCGGAAGTCGCTCGGCGAGGTGTCCAACGCGATGCCGAACATGATGAGACCGAGGACCACGTTGAGGATCGTCAGCGTGCCGGGCGTGAACGAGAGGACGACGTCGTCGACGTTCATGCCGAGGCCTCCAGTGCACTCTTCTCACGTCGCACGGCGCCCCGGTAGGCGTCTTTGTTGACGTAGTACGCCATCCGGTCGAGACCCAGATAGTGATAGCCGCCCGTGACATCGGGCCACGCCGTTCCCGTGACCCGGTCGCGGAAGCGGGCGGCGCGGGTGGGATCGGTCTCCACCGCGTCGAGGTAGGCGGCGAGCAGCTCCGCCTGTTCGTAGCGACCCTGCCAGCCGATGCCGGACGCCTCGATCATGCCCATCACGTAGAGGCCGTTGAACGAGGCGGGGAAGACGTTCAGGAAGAGCCGTGGCGAGGCTCCCTGCCAGTGCAGGTGCTCCCGGTCGACGAACGGATAGTCCAGGGTGTAGCCGGTGGCGAGCAGCACGAGGTCGTACTCGTCGGCGCTGCCGTCGCGGAAGTGCACCGTCTGCCCGTCGAAGCGGTCGATGTCCGAGCGGATGCGCAGGTCGCCCTGGCCCAGGTGGTTGAGGATCAGGGTGTTCACGATCGGATGAGACTCGTAGATGCGGTAGTTCGGCTTCGGAAACCCGAATCGCACGGGGTCGCCCGTGAACGCCCGCAGGACGCGGCTGTCGACGGCCTGCTTGATGCGCGCCGGCAGCGGGCGGCCCTGGTTGAGGGTGTCGCTGGGCTTGCCGAACAGGTAGCGGGGCACGAAGTAGTACCCGCGTCGCACGCTCATATCGACGGACACGGCGTGGTGCACGGCATCCACGGCGATGTCGCAGCCCGAGTTCCCGGCGCCGATCAGGAGCACGCGCTTGCCGCGCAGCTGTTCCGGGGACTTGTACGCGCTGGTGTGCAGCAGTTCGCCCGAGAACTCCCCACGGAACGCCGGCACGTTCGGCTCGGCGAGGGTCCCGTTGGCGAGGACGACGCCGGCGTACCAGCGCGTTTCTGTGCCGTCGGGGCCCGAACTGGTCAGTTCCCAACCGCCGTCGCGAGGCTCGAGGCGGGTGACGCGCGTGTCGAACCGGAACAGCCCGGCGAGCCCGAAGTGATCGGCGAAGTCGTCGAAGTACTCCTTCAGCACCCGGTGCCCGGGGTAGTCGACCCGCGAGCGCATCGGGAACTCGGCGAACTCCGTCGTGGTGCGCGAGGAGATCAGGTGCGCGGACTCGTACATCGTGCTGCGGGGATTGGTGATGTCCCAGAGCCCACCCACGCCGTGCGAGGCCTCGTAGCCGTCGACCACGATTCCGCGCTTCTGCAGTGCACGCGCCGCGGCCAACCCCGATGGACCCGCGCCGATCACGGCGTATCTGTTCATGCTGCTCCCCGCACGTCAGTGTGCTCGAAAAAACGCCCCCGCTCACCGATCGTAACGGGTGAGCGGGGGCATCGAGTTCCGAGGGGTCAGGCGGTCCCGAGGTGCTGCTGACGCGCTGCGACGGCCTCCCGGATGGCGGGGAACAGCGGATGCTCGGGATCCAGGCCCGTGGTGCGGGAGGTGAACGCGGCGGGCTCCTCCGTGCGCAGCAGCTCCTGCATCTCGACCGACTGCTCGTCGGCCGGATCGTCGAACTCCAGTGCTGCCGACACGGCCGCCACGAGAGCCACGGTCGGCAGGCCGCGCTCCGCAGCCATCGCCGCTGGTCCCACGAAGCGCTCGTGCCGCGAGATCTTGCGCAGCGGCTGCCGTCCCACGCGCTGCACCGTGTCGACGAGTGCGGGATTGCGGAACCGCTCGAGGATCGTGGCGCGGTACGCCGCGAGGTCGGCCGGATCCAGCCCGTGCTCGGCGACCAGCACGGCCGACGTCTCCTCCAGCGCGGCCGACACGCTCGCCGCGATGGTGGGATCGGCCAGCGCGTCCGAGATGCGGTCGATCCCGGCGCGGGCCCCGAAATACGCGGTGGCGGCGTGCCCCGTGTTCACCGTGAAGAGCTTGCGCTCGATGTACGGCGCCAGGTCGTCGACGAAGTGCGCGCCGGGGATGGTCGGCAGCGTGCCGCCGAACGGACCCGATTCGATCGCCCACTCGTAGTACGGCTCGACCGTGACGTCGACGCCGCCGTCTGCGGGCTGTGCCGGCACGATGCGGTCGACCGCGGTGTTCGCGAAGACCGCGCGGGCCAGCAGCGTCTCGGCATCCGCCCCTGCCGCCGTCGCGATCTCGTGGCGGAGCAGATCGGTGGCGCCGATCGCGTTCTCGCAAGCCATGACCTGCAGAGGCGCGGCATCGGGGGAACGGAGGGCGAGTCCGGCCACGATCGACGGCGCCACGAACCGCAGCACCGTCGGTCCGACCGCGGTCGTGACGACATCGGCCGTCGCGACCTCCTCCGCCACGGCGGCGGGATCCGTGCGGCTGTTGACGGCCCGGAAGCCGGTGACGACGTGATCGGTCCCTCCGGGGCCGGCCTCGTGCACGGTGTACGAGTCGACCGCGTTGATCGCGTCCACCAGAGCATCGGCGACGTCGGAGAACACGACCTCGTATCCGCCCTGGCGGAGCAGCAGCCCGACGAAACCGCGCCCGATGTTGCCCGCCCCGAAGTGGACCGCCTTCATCCCTCGTTCACCTCCGAGAGGAGGGCGTAGAGCTCCTCCGGGGTCTGTGCTGCGGAGAGCCGGGCCACGTCGTCCTCCTCGGAGAACAGGATCGCGATCCGGGAGAGGATCTCCAGGTGCTCGTCACCGATCCCGGCGATGCCGATCACGAAGGTCGCGGGATCGCCTGCCCAGTCCACACCGCCGTCGTAGCGGACGACCGACAGGGCCGAGGCGAGGATGGCGTCCTTCGCGTCGTTGGTGCCGTGCGGAATCGCCAGGCCGTTGCCCATGAACGTCGACACGGTCTCCTCGCGCTGCCGCATCGCGTCGACGTAGGCGGGGGTCACGGCTCCGGCGGCGACGAGGATGTCCGTGGCCTCCTGGAGCGCGTCGTCCCGCGTCGCCCCGCCGGGGTGGATGCGGACCTGCTCGGGGGTGAGAACGCTCATTCTGTGTCCTTTCGCTGTGCCCGCACCATCTCGACGACCTCTTCGTAGCGGGGCGAGTTCATGAAATTGTCGACCGACACATGGACCGAGTTCGGCGACTTCGCCGTGGCGCGCTCGGTGAGCTGCTGCTGCGTGATCACCACGTCGGCGGTGCCGTCGAGGTTCGCGATGGCCTGGTTGGTGACGTTCACGTCCTCGATGCCGGCCTTCTTGAGCTTGTTGCGGAGGACGCTGGCGCCCATCGCCGATGAGCCCATACCGGCGTCGCACGCGAACACGATCCGCTCGATCGGCGCCGTGGCGACGGCGGTCGTGCTCGGTGCGGCATCCGTCGCCACAGGTGCGGCGGATGCCGTCGACGTGCGCAGCGCATCCATCGCCGCGGACGACTTGCCCTTGTTCGCCTCGGTCTGCGCGATCGCGGCACCGAAGGTGTCGCCCTCGGCCTCGAGGTCGCGCTTGCGGGAGGCCCGCAGGATCACGCCGGTGATGAGGAACGTCACGGTGGCGGCGATGATGACCGACAGGTAGACGACGAGCAGGTTCGGAACGCCCGCACCGACGGCCGCGACGGTCACGGCGATGATGCTGCCGGGAGCCGCCGGGAACACGAGCCCGCCGTTCAGGAGCATGTTCGTCGTGACACCGGCCGCGCCACCCGCGATGAGCGCGAGGATCGTGGTCGGCTTGCTCAGTGCGTACGGGAAGTAGATCTCGTGGATGCCGCCGAAGAACTGGATGATGGCCGCGCCCGGCGCCGACGCCTTCGCGACACCGACTCCGAAGAAGCTGAACGCCAGCAGCAGGCCGATGCCGGGGCCGGGGTTGGCCTCGATGAGGAACAGGATCGACTTGCCGGCCTCCGACGCCTGCTCGAAGCCGAGCGGGGTGAACACGCCGTGGTTGATGGCGTTGTTGAGGAACAGCACCTTCGCCGGCTCGACGATGATCGACACGAGCGGCAGCAGCTGCGCCGCCACGAGCCAGTCGACGGCGGTGCCCAGCGCGGCGCTGATGCCGAGCATGGCCGGGCCGAAGGCGAAGAACCCGAAGATGGCGAGGAGCATGCCCAGGATGCCCGCGGAGAAGTTGTTCACCAGCATCTCGAACCCGGGGCGGATCTTGCCGTCCCAGAGCCGGTCGACCTGCTTCATGATCCAGGCCGCGAGCGGTCCCATGATCATCGCGCCCAGGAACATCGGGATGTTCGTGCCGACGATCACGCCGACGGTGGCGATGGAGGCGACCACGCCGCCGCGGTCGCCGTAGACCATTCGGCCCGCGGTGTTGGCGATCAGCAGCGGCAGCAGATATGTGACCATCGGACCGACCAGACCGACGTACGCGAGGATGTTGCCGTCGGCGGTCTCGGCCACCGACGTCATCGCGCCCTGCCACCCGATGATGACGGAGTCACCACCGCCGCCGAGGATCTCGGACACCCCTGCCCAGTGCCAGCCGAAGGGGCTCTCGGCGCCGAAGAATCCCTTGGGGATGAAGAGCATCGTGATGAAGCCCCAGGCGATGAAGGCCGCGATGTTGGGCATGATCATGCCGGAGAGGAAGGTGCCGAAGCGCTGCACTCCTACGCGGAGGCCACCGGGTTTGGTGGCGGCAGGTGACGTCGTCGTCATGATGTCGTCTCTTTCTTGTGAAGGGGGAGTTCCGCGGCGAGCATCGCCACGGCGGTTCGGGCGGAGGAGGCATCGTCGGCGGCCAGGGCGGCCTCGGCGAGGCTCCGCGCCTCGGACGGGGTGCGTTCGGAGAGCGCGTGTCGCACATCGGCCAGTGCTGGGGGAGCCATCGAGAGACTCGTGGCGCCGAGGCCGACCAGCACGACGGCGAGGAGCGGATCTGCGGCGGCCTCGCCGCAGATGCCGACCGGCTTGCCCAGGCGGGCACCGGCATCGCCGACCTCGCGCACCAGGCGGAGCACGGCCGGATGCCAGGGGTCCTGGAAACCGGCGACCGAGCCGAGCATCCGGTCGGCCGCCATGGTGTACTGCGTGAGGTCGTTCGTGCCGATCGAGGCGAAGTCGGCATGCGCGAGCACCCGGTCAGCGAGCAGGGCGCTCGCCGGGATCTCGACCATGACGCCCGCGGTCTGCAGCCCGTACTCGCGGGCGAGACCGGTGAAGTAGATGGTCTCCTCGACGGTTGCCACCATCGGAGCCATCACCCAGAGATCGGCCTCGGTCACGGCGTCGGCTTCGGCCAGCGCCGTCAGTTGCTCGCGCAGGATGTCTTCGCTCGCGCGCAGCGCCCGAAGACCCCGCAGCCCCAGCGCCGGGTTCTCCTCGTGCGCGTCGTTGAGGAACGCCAGCGGCTTGTCGGCGCCCGCATCGAGCATCCGGACCACGACCTTCTTGCCGGGAAAGGCCGCCAACAGCTCGCGGTACGACTCGCGTTGCTGGGCGATGGTCGGCGCCTGTGCCGAGGAGAGGAACAGGAACTCGGTGCGGAACAGCCCGACGCCCTCGGCCCCCCGAACGACCGCATCGGCCGCATCTGCGGGCTTCCCCAGGTTCGCGAGCAGCGCGACAGGTGTGCCGTCGGCGAGGGCGCCGGGAGTGGGAGGAGCGGTGTCGGCCGACTGGCGGGCAGCGGCGCGCTGAGCTGCGCGGTCCTTCTCGTCCTCCGTCGGTTCGCGGGTGACCACGCCGCTGGCGGCATCGACGATCACCGTCTCGCCCGTGACGAGCTGCGTGCCGTCCGCGACGCCGACGCCGACGATCGCGACGATGCCCTTCTCCCTCGCGAGGATCGCGGTGTGGGAGGTCGGCCCGCCGTCGGTCGTGATCAGAGCGAGCACCTGATCCAGGTCCAGGAGTGCGGTGTCGGCCGGGGCGAGGTCGCGGGCGACCAGGACGAACGGGTGTCCCGGGTTCGGGACGCCGGGCGCATCGACGCCGCGCAGGTGCGCCAGGACGCGCTGCGCGATGTCGTCGAGATCGGCGGCGCGCTCGCCGAGGTACCCTCCGACGGCCTCGAGTGTGGCGCGGAAACCTGCGAACGCATCGTGCACCGCCCATTCGGCGGTCGCCCCGGCGTCGATCCGCTCGTCGACCTCCTCCTGGAGCGTCGGATCCTCGGCGATCATCGCCTGCGCTTCCAACACATCCTGTGCGGCACCGCCTGCCGCCTCACCGCGCTCGTTCAGTTCGCGGGCGACCGTCGCGACCGCCTCGCGTACTCGCGCGCGTTCGGTTTCGGCGCCCGCCGTGCTCGGGGTGTTCTCCGGAGCCGGCATCGCCTCGGCCATGCGGACGACCGGTCCCTGGGCCACGCCGAGACCGATGCCCACCCCGCGCAGCTCGCTCATCCGGCGGTGTCCTGGTCATGGTCGGTGGTGAGGAGCTCGGTGAGCGTGTCCAGCACGCCTTCGGCCCCGTCGCCGTCGGCCGTCAGGGTCACGTAGTCGCCGTACTCGATCGCGAGCGAGATCACGCCGAGGATGCTGGCGGCATTGACCGGTTTGCCCGAGTCCTTCGCGATCGTCACGGCGAGGCCCGAGTCCTTGGCCGCCTGCGCGAACAGCTTCGCGGGGCGGGCGTGCAGTCCGTGGGAGGAGCCGATCCGTACGGTGCGGGTGGCGGTCATGATGTTCCTTTCGGGGTGTCGCCGGCGGCGGCGAGGATCGATCGGGCGAAGTCGAGGGTGCGGGATCCGTCACGGTCGGAGAAGACGTCATCAGGAAGCACGGCGACGGGCGCTTCCACGCTGCGGCGCATCGCCTCGAGCCGGTCACCGAGATGCGGACCGACGAGGACGAGGTCGTGGTCGGAGCCGGCGACGGAACTCTCGGTGCCCGCCACGGCATCCCAGCCGAGACCGGCCGCTGTCGCCGCAGTGCGGAGCCGCAGTGCGACGAACGTGCTCGACGCGCCGGCGCCGCACACCACGAGGATCCTCATCGATTCCCACCTTCCTGAGAACAGTCTGGGAACAAGGAGGGGTGCCGCACCAACAGGTTCCTTTCCGCCCGGGCGGAACCCCGGTTTCCGCCCGGGGATGCCGGCATGCTGACATCATGGAGACCACGTCGAGACAGTGCGGTCACCAAGCGGGAAGGGGAGGATCATGTCGCGCCAGCGCCAGGACCTGCTCCTCACCGCTCTGCTGCGCCAGGAGGGGTGGGCGACGGCTGCCAGCCTCGCCGATCTGCTCGGGGTCACGCCCCGCAGCATCCGGTCGTACGTGGCAGCGCTGAACGCACGGACCCCGGGGGCCGGCGTGATCGAATCCGGCCCGGCCGGGTATCGCGCAGGATCCGGTGCCCGCGGTGCGCTCCGGATGCGCCAGACCGGCGAGTCCGCGCCCCGCGATCGTCTGCACACGCTGGTGCGGCTGCTGCTCGACGAGCCCGCCGGGATCGACGTGTTCGACACGGCCGACGAGCTGCACGTGAGTGAGGCGACTCTCGAGGCGGACCTGGTCAGGGTGCGCAGCCTGCTCGACGGCACCGAACTCGCGCTCGAGCGGGACCGGGAGAGGGTGCGACTGCGAGGGAACGAAGCCGCCCAGCGGCGCCTGCTCAGCAGACTCGCGCACGACGAGATGGATGACGCCTCCTTCCATCCGGAGACCTTCCGGCGTGCCCTGTCGAGGTCTGCGGTGGCCGCCAGCGCGGTCGGTCCGTTCAAGACGTCACTGGTGCGGGAACTCGGCGAGCTCGGCTACTACGTGAACGAGCTCGCGATCGCTGACGTGCTGCTGCACATCGCGATCGCCGCCGAGCGGGTGGCCGCGGGGCACGCCCTCGAGTCGTCGCCGGCGGGTGCCCGGGAGGAGATCCCGCGGGTGGGTGCCGTCATCGCCCGGCTCGCCGCCGAGCACTTCGACGTGGTCCTCGGCGACGGCGACAGCGGTCACCTCGCCTCCCTGGTCCTGACCCGGATCGTCGCGCCGGGGGAGGACGCGACGAGAGAGGTCGCGCGCAGCGGTGTGGACCCGGCCGTCGAAGCCGCGGTCCGGGCGGAGATCGCCCGCGCCGCCGAAGACTTCCAGGTCGATCTCGTGGACGAGACCTTCGTCCTCCGACTCGCCCTGCACGTGCAGAACCTGCTGCGGCGGGCCGAGGAGAGCGCACTGACGCGCAACCCGCTCACCCGCTCGCTCAAGACGACGTATCCGATGATCTTCGAGGTGGCGGTCTCGATTGCGAGCGGGCTCCACGACCGCGTCGGCACACCCATCCACGACGATGAGATCGCCTACATCGCCATGCACGTCGGCGGGCGACTCGAGCGCAGTCGCAAGGCGGAGTCGATCCTGACGGCCACGATCGTCTGCCCCGGCTACCAGGAGCTGCACGAGCTGCTGCGCTCGAGCGTCGACCGCTCACTCGGCTCGGCGATCGAGGTCACGACCGTCGTCACCAACGTCGATCCCGACTGGACCTCCTTCGACACCGATCTCGTCCTGAGCACGATCGAACCGGGGGATGCGGGCGACCGATTCGTCCGCATCCAGCCGTTCCTGACGGACGCCGACGTCGACCGCATCCAGCAGGCCGCCGCACGCGTCCGCCGCGGGCGACGCCTCACCCGCCTACGCGGCGAACTCGCGCGCTACTTCCTGGCCGACGCCTACGTCTTCCCGTTGCCGGATGAGGGGGAGGAGGCGATCATCAGGCGTCTCGGTGGTCTCCTGGTGCGGGCGGGACTGATCGGCGAGGACTACGTCGAGAACACGATCGTGCGCGAGCGGATGTCGTCGACCGCCTTCACGGATGCGCTCGCGGTGCCGCACGCGCTGCAGATGACGGCGACCCGCACGGCCATCGCGATCGGTGTGGCGGACGGCTCTGCCGCGTGGGGCGGCGGACGCGTGCAGGTCGTCGCGCTCGCCGCGTTCAGCGAGAGCGATCGGGCGGCGTTCCAGACGGTTTTCGAGCAGCTGGTCGAGGTGTTCAGCGAGCGCGAGAGCGTGCAGCGCATCGTCCGCAGGGGCACCACGTTCGAGGCCTTCCTCGACGAGCTCGTCGCGGTGATCGACGGCTGATCCGCGTCTCACGCCCGAGGCGCGAGCACCTCGGCGAGCTGATCCAGCACGTCGTCCGCGGTGTCGGACGCCGCCGTCTCGAGCACGACCGCGTCACCGGACGAGATCCCGAGGTCCATGACCGCCAGCACGCTGCTCAGGTCGACGGTCGTGCCGTCGGCGGTGCGCAGGGTCACCGGGGCTCCGTGCGACTGCGCGAGTCGCACGAGCTCGGCCACCGGCCGGGCGTGCGCGCCGTTGTGCGCGCTGACGATCAGGCGTCGGGTGGGCATGCTCAGGAGCGCTCGTCGAGCAGGGCGCGCACTCCCGCCTCGAGCTCGGCCACGGCACCGCGTGCGGCTTCGGCGGAGTCCGCTCTGGCGTCGATGTAGACCTTGAGCTTCGGTTCTGTGCCGCTCGGTCGGACGATGACGCGCGAGCCGTCGCCGAGGCGATACCGCAGCACGTCGCCGGAGGGCTGTCCCGGTGCCGCCTGCAGCAGGTCTTCGGCCGACGTGATGCTGCGTCCGGCGATGTGTGTCGGCGGCAGCGAGCGCAGCGCGAGCATGACATTGCCGATGACGGCGAGATCCTCGACGCGCACCGAGACCTGGCCGCTGGCGAAGTGCCCGTACGTCTCGCCCAACTCATCGAGCAGATCGACGAGCGTGGCCCCGCGGTCTCGCGCCTCGGCGGCGAGTCCGAGCACGGCGACCGCCGCGGACACTCCGTCCTTGTCGCGCACGGTCTCGGGGTTCACGAGGTACCCGAGCGCCTCCTCGAATCCGAAGACGATGCCGGGGGCGCGGGAGATCCACTTGAATCCGGTCAGGGTCTCGTGGAAGTCGAGTCCGTGGTGAGCGGCGACGGCACCCAGTCCGGGCGACGACACGAGCGAGCAGGCGAGCGAGGCTCCGGGGGTGCCGGCCGCGGCGCGGGCGGCCCTCGCGCCGAGCAGGAGCCCGACCTCGTTGCCCGTCAGACGACGCCAGCCGTCCGCGGCGGAGTCGTCGGGAACTGCGACGGCGAGGCGGTCGGCGTCGGGGTCGTTGGCGAGGATGAAGTCCGCTTTCACACGGCGGGCCCGCGCGAAGGCGAGGTCCATCGCCCCCGGCTCCTCGGGATTCGGGAACGAGACGGTGCGGAAGGTCGCATCGGGCGTGAGCTGCTCGTCGACGACGAACGGCTGGGGGTAGCCGGCGTCCCGGACGATGCGCGACAGTGTCTCCCAGCCCACCCCGTGCATGGCGGTGTAGACCCACCGCATGCCGGAGGATCCGGCGGGTGCGGGAGCGACGGCGGCGGTGGCCGCGATGTAGGCCTCGACGACGTCCTCGCCGGCGGTCTCGTAGGCCGCGGAGCGGGGCAGCGCCGCCACGGAGCCGGTGTCGGCCGTGCGCTGGATGTGCGCGGCGATCTCGGCATCCGCGGGGGAGACGATCTGCGAGCCCTGGTCGGCGCCTCCCAGATACACCTTGTAGCCGTTGTCGTTCGGCGGGTTGTGGCTCGCGGTCACCATCACGCCGGCGTCCGCGCCGAAGTGACGGACGGCGAAGGCGAGCACGGGGGTCGGCAGCAGGCGGGGCAGCAGGATCGCGCGCAGACCGGCGCCGGCGAAGAGTTCGGCGGAGTCCGTGGCGAACACTCGGGAGTTCCGGCGACCGTCGTAGCCGATCACGACGGTCGGGGTGTGCCCGGGAACCGCCTTCTCGCGCAGGTACGCGGCGAATCCCGCGGCCGCCTGTGCCACGAGGACGCGGTTCATCCGGTTGCTCCCCGCGCCGAGCTCGCCGCGGAGGCCGGCGGTTCCGAACTCGAGGCGCGCACGGAACCGGTCGTCGAGTTCCGCGACGGCGGCGCCGTCCCCGCCGGAGGCTCGAGTGATCAGACCGGCGAGCTCGTCGCGGGTCTCGTGATCGGGGTCCTGTCGCAGCCAGGCGCGCGCCTGTGCGAGCCGCTCCTCGCTCACAGGGCCTCGACCACCCTGGCCAGGAGCGCCGAGATCACCGGTTCGGCCTCGCGGCCCGCCTCGATCACCTCGGCATGGCTGAGCGGGGTCTGCTGGATCCCGGCAGCCAGGTTCGTGATGAGGGAGAACCCGAGGATCTCCATGCCGGCCTCGCGGGCGGCGATCGCCTCGAGAGCGGTCGACATGCCGACGATGTGTCCGCCGATGTGCTTCGCCATCTGCACCTCGGCAGGGGTCTCGTAGTGCGGGCCGCGGAACTGGGTGTACACGCCCTCGTCGAGCATCGGGTCGATGCTGCGCGCGATGTCGCGGAGGCGCTTCGCGTACAGGTCCGTCAGGTCGACGAAGGTCGCTCCCTCGAGCGGGGAGTCGGCGGTGAGGTTGATGTGGTCGCTGATCAGCACCGGCTGGCCGGGTGTCCACGTCTCGCGGATGCCTCCGGCGCCGTTCGTGAGCACCATGATCTTGGCCCCCGTGGCGGCGGCGGTGCGGACGCTGTGCACGACGCGACGGACGCCGTGGGCCTCGTAGTAATGGGTGCGGGCGCCGATCACGAGGACGTTCTTGCCCCCGGGCGTGCGGATGCTGCGGAGCGTGCCGACGTGTCCCTCCAGCGCGGGCTTCGAGAACCCGGTCACCTCGGTGGCGGGGATCGTCGCGACGGTCTCGCCGATGATGTCGGCGGCCTTGCCCCAGCCGCTGCCGAGGGTGAGGGCGATGTCGTGATTCTCGACTCCGGTCAGACGCGCGATGTCGGCGGCGGCCTGGGCGGCGACCTCGAACGGGTTCGCGGTCGGGTCATCGAGAGGATTGCTGTGCGTTTCGGGCATGGATCCACTCTAGGAAGGTGCAGGCTCCGGGGCCAGGATTGCGGAAGAATGGGTTGCATGTCTTCCACCACTTTCGAGCGCACTCAGCGCGTCGCCGTCCTCGGCGGCGGTCCCGGCGGTTACGAGGCGGCTCTCGCGGCCGCTCAGCTCGGGGCGGAGGTGACCCTGGTCGAGCGGGTGGGAGTCGGCGGATCGGCCGTCCTCACCGACGTCGTGCCCTCCAAGAGCCTGATCGCGACGGCTGATGCCGCGGTGGCCATCTCCGAGGCGAGCGACCTCGGGGTGAACTTCTACGCGAAGGGGGAGAACGGCAAGCCGCTCAAGCCCGAGATCGCGATCAACCTCGCCGCCGTCAACAAGCGTCTCATCGCGCTCGCCGGGCAGCAGTCCGAGGATATGCGGGCGACTCTGCTCGAAGCCGGCGTCCGGATCCTCTCCGGGCACGGGCGCCTCGAGGGTCCCACCGCGATCGTGGTGTCGACGGGCGAGAAGGGCACCGACTTCGACCGCGTCGAGGCCGACACCATCGTCGTGGCCGTGGGGGCGTCGCCCCGTGAGCTCGATTCCGCGAAGCCCGACGGCAAGCGCATCCTCACGTGGACGCAGCTGTACGACATGAAAGCGCTGCCGGAACACCTCATCGTCGTGGGCTCCGGCGTGACCGGCGCGGAGTTCGCCTCCGCCTACATGAACCTCGGCGCCAAGGTCACGCTCATCTCCAGCCGCGAGCAGGTGCTTCCCGGTGAGGACAAGGATGCGGCGAGCGTCCTGGAGAAGGTGTTCAAGCGCGGCGGGATGCAGGTGCTCTCGAAGTCCCGTGCCGACAAGGTCGAGGCCACGAAGGAGGGCGTGACCGTCACGCTGTCCGACGGTCGCACGGTCGAGGGGAGCCACTGCCTCATGGCGGTGGGCTCGATCCCGAACACCGCGGGGATCGGCCTGGAGGAGGCCGGTGTCGAGCTCGACGACTCGGGTCACGTGCGGGTGAACAAGGTCGCGCGCACCTCGGTGCCCAACGTCTACGCGGTCGGGGACTGCACGAACTTCTTCCCGCTCGCCTCGGTCGCATCCATGCAGGGGCGCACGGCCGTCTTCCACGCGCTCGGTGACATCGTGATCCCGCTGGAACTCATCAAGATCACCTCGAACATCTTCACCGCTCCGGAGATCGCGACGGTCGGATACGGGGTGAAGGACGTCGAGGACGGCGTCGCGGACGGCATGGTCTACAAGCTCCCGCTCGCGGCCAACCCCCGCGCCAAGATGATGGGCATCAAGGACGGCTTCGTCAAGCTCATCGCCCGCAAGGGATCCGGCACCGTCATCGGCGGCGTGATCGTGGCCCCGAAGGCCTCCGAGCTGATCTATCCGATCGCTGTGGCGGTCGAGCGTCGCCTCACGGTCGACCAGGTCTCGCGGGTGTTCGCGGCATACCCGTCGCTCTCGAGCAGCATCACCGATGCCAGCCGGGCGATGCACCTCGTGAACATCTCCTGAGACACCGGACGACGAGAAAGGCGCCCCACCTCGGTGGGGCGCCTTTCTCGTAGGCGGGGGTAGGCGGGGATCAGCTGATCGTGAGCAGCTGGTGTCCGGCGGAGACCGTCAAACCGGCATCCGCGTTGATGTTGCCGATGATGCCGTCCTTGTGCGCCTGCAGCGGCTGCTCCATCTTCATCGCCTCGAGCACGACGACGAGATCGCCCTTGACGACCTGCTGACCGTCTTCGACGGCGATCTTGACGACCGTGGCCTGCATGGGCGACTTCACCGCGTCGCCGGATGCGCCCGCGTTGGCCGTGGTGGCGTGGCTGCGCCGC
>NZ_JARE01000029.1:0-3351 GCF_000708325.1 Microbacterium sp. Cr-K20
CCGCCGCTCGGCGACGATTGCGGATTCGACGAGCCGGGGCCGTCGTCCGAGGTCGAGAGCATCAGGGAGGCGTGCGGTGCCGCTGCCGCCAGATCCCGCCGCAGGTCGGCGAGCACGGCCCGCAGTGCCTCCCGTCCGAGCTCGTTCGGGGCGTGCAGCTCGATCTGGATGGCCCCGCCGGAGATGTGCGCGCGCACGGTCACGGGCCCGAGGTTCTCCGGCGACACTGTCAGCGTGAGACTGTGATCGCCATCGGCTGCCTGGGCGAGCGAGACGACAGGGGCAGCGATCTGGGGGAGCAGTACCGGCCGGGCGATCGCTGCTGCCGCGGCACGCGTGGTCGGGGCGATCGGGGGCGGTGATGCGTGTGCCGGTGCCGTGACGGCGGACGTCGGGGCGGCAGCATCTGCGGTCGCGGGTACCGACGCGGCGGTGGCAGTGGCAACCGGAGCCGAGACTGCAGGGGACGGCGCGGCGTCGGATGCCCTATCGACGGCGGATGCTGTCCCCGACAGGAGCGCCGTGTCGGCGTTCGACGCCGGTGCCGGTTCCGACGAGGCAGCCGCGGCGACGGCACCGTGCGGCCCGGCGGGGGCGGTGACGAGGCGGAGAGCAGTATCGACCGGAGCATCCGCCGTCGTGCTGTTCGCACCGGATGCGCCGGCGATACCGTCGCTGCCGACAGGAGCCGATGCGGCACCGACGCCGCTGCCGGTCGAGGCACGCGACGATGCACCGGTGACGGCGGGCGGGAGGGATGAGGCGGCTAGGGCGGTCGCCGATGCGGCGGCGCGTGCCGGATCGGCGGATGCGGCAGCAGTGCCGGACGCTGCGATCGGGGTGGGGCCGGCTGCTTCCGCAGGAGCATCCGCGAGTCCGGTGCCCTCCGCGGCATCCGCCGCTGGCGGCACCAGGTCGACGTCGGGGTCCGCTCCCGAAGTGCTTCCGTCGACGGGAGCCGCCGTCCCCGACCCGCTCGGGATCGTGAGGGGTGGGAGAGGCGATGCGGTCACCGGAACAACCGGATCAGCGGATTCGGCGGTCGCATCCGTCGTCTCGGTTCCCGTCGACGCACCCGACGACACTCCCTCAGCGAGGACGCCTTCGGTGGGCGCGTCGTCGGCGAGCTGAGCCCGCGCCGCAACCTGGATCACGTCGGCGAAGGCCGCGGCACCCGGGGTCACGCCGCGCGAAGGCGCCGCGCCGCTCGGCCGCGACCCGCGAGGGTCGAGCATGTCGACGATGCCGAGAGCGGTCATGACTGCCCCTCCGTGTCGGTGCGCGATCCGATCTCGTCGAGCTCCGCCTGTTCGGCGTGCAGCTCGGCCGCCCGCACCCGCACGGCGTGCGCCTGGGCGAGACGGTCGAGTCCGCGCATCGCTCGTCGTGCCTCCGAGTGCTCCGCGCGGGCCTGGTCGACGGTCTGCTCCTGCAGTTCCGCCAGCATCGTCAGGTCGGAGAGAAGTGTCCGTCCGGCCACACGGGCGGCCGCGAGCGCGGCCAGCGAGCGGACGTCCACGGCTTCACTCCCGGCGCCGGAGAGATGCGCGCGGAGGGAGCGATCGCGGGCCTCGGTGTGCCGGGCGTCGAGCACCGCGCGGGAGAGCCGCTGCGCCGCGGCGCGCTCCTGGATCTCGCGCACACGCAGCAGGCCCGCCAGGGAGAACGACCGTGTCATGAGACTCCTCCGAAACCGGAGACGAGCTCGTCGAGTCGACGCCACGATTCGTCGATCGCGCTCGTCTCGTCGAGCGACTGGGTGAGGAAAGCGGAGATCGCCCGTTCGTGGGCGATCGCGGCGTCGATGCGGGCGTCGGCACCCGGCTGGTACGCGCCGATGTCGATCAGGTCGTTGGCCCGGCGACGCGCGGCGAGCACCGCACGTAGCGTCGCCGCGTGTGCCCGCTGCCCGGGGGCGGTGATCTTCCCCACCACGCGGGAGACGGAGCCGAGCACGTCGATCGCCGGGTGGTGGCCGGAGAGCGCGAGCGCGCGATCGAGCACGACGTGACCGTCCAGGATCGAGCGCACGGTGTCGGCGATCGGCTCGTTGTGATCGTCGCCGTCGACGAGCACCGTGTAGATGCCGGTGATCGAGCCACCCCGGTCGGTGCCGGCGCGCTCGAGCAGACCGGCGAGGAGCGAGAACGTCGACGGCGGGTACCCACGGGTTGCGGGGGGTTCTCCGGCCGACAGGCCGATCTCGCGCTGCGCCATCGCGACGCGGGTCAGCGAGTCCATCATGAGGATGGCGTGCGCGCCGTCGTCGCGGAAGGCCTCGGCGATCCGGGTGGCGGTGTACGCGGCCCTGATGCGCGCCATGGCCGGCTGATCGGAGGTCGAGACGACGACCACCGAACGAGCGAGTCCCTCCGGCCCCAGGTCGTCTTCGATGAACTCGCGCACCTCACGGCCGCGCTCGCCGACGAGGGCGATCACCGTCACCTCGGCCTCGGTGCCGCGCGCGATCATCGACAGCAGCGACGACTTGCCCACTCCCGAGCCGGCGAAGAGCCCGACGCGCTGCCCGCGACCCACGCTGACGAGCGTGTCGAGCGCGCGCACCCCGAGCGGAAGAGGGGAGTCGATCCGGTCGCGCCCCATGATCGAGGGCGGAGCGTGGTCGAGGCTCACCGAGATCGCGCCGGTCAACGGGCCTTTGCCGTCGATGGGCCGACCGAGTCCGTCCAGGACCCGCCCGAGCAGCGCGTTTCCGGTCGGTACGCGCAGGGCGCCACCGCGGCCCCGCACGGGCGCCCCGACGGTGAGCCCCGCGACAGCGCCGAGGGGCATGCACCGTAGCCCGCCCTCGCCGATCGCGACGACCTCGGCATCGACCCCGTCGAGGGTCACGACGTCGCCGACAGCCCCTTCGAGACCGCGCACCTGCACGCTCAGGCCGCGCACTTGGGAGACGACGCCGATGCGTTCCGGTCGAACCGCCTCGCGGACGGCGGTCCAGGCCGTCACGACCCGGCCTCCGCGAGGGCGCGACGGGCACGTTCGAGCGCGCTGCCGATCCGGGCGTCGATGTGGCCGTGCGCCAGGATCGCGACGGCATCGCCGCGCTCGAGCGTGTCATCGGCGACGAGCGCGAAGGTGGACAGGTCCGACTCCGCGGTCTGGATCGTGCGCAGGTCGTCGGGGTGCAGGCGCACCTCGCGGATGTCGGCGGGGTCGGCGACCGCGAGTGCGCGCCGCGCGGCGGCCGCGGCAGACGAGCCGGCATCCGAGAGCTCCGCGACGAGGATGAGCTCGGCGAGTTCGATCGCGCCGCGCAGCACCTCATCGCGTGCAGCAGCGGTGAGCTCGCGCTCCCGCTCGCCCAGTGAGAGGGCGGCGGCCTGCAGA
>NZ_JARE01000030.1:0-35826 GCF_000708325.1 Microbacterium sp. Cr-K20
ACGGTCGCGACGCCCTCGGCACGGGCGGGCTGGAGGTCGTCGTCGAGCACGGCCGGATCAGCGCGCTCACCCCGACCGCCGACCCCGGTGACGGCGCCCCCTGGATCGGCCCCGGGCTGATCGACCTCCAGGTCAACGGCCACCTCGACGGCGACGCGAATGCGGCAGAGCCCTCGCCGGCCCACATCACGGCGATGGCACAGTCTCTCGCCGCACACGGCGTCACGCGATTCCTGCCGACCGTCATCACCGCCTCGCCCGCCGAGATGCTCGCCCGCATCCGTGCGATCGACGAGGCCGTGCGCACCTCGACCGCGACCTCGCGCGCGGTCGCCGGCATCCACGTCGAAGGTCCCAGCCTGTCGGAGCAGGACGGCCCCCGCGGCGTGCATCCGCTCGCGCACATCCGCCCCCCGGCCATCGCCGAGCTGCAGACCTGGCTCGACGCCGCTCCCGGCCTGCTCCGGGTCGTGACCCTGTCTCCGCACCATCCGGGGTCGGTGGAGGCCACGCGCTTCCTCGTCGCGCACGGCGTGCGGGTCGCGGTCGGACACACCCACGCGACGGATGCCGAGATCGCCGCGGTCGTCGACGCCGGCGCCACGCTCTCCACACACCTCGGCAACGGCGCGCATGCGGTGCTCCCCCGGCATCCGAACTACCTGTGGACGCAGCTCGCCGAACGCCGGCTCGCCGCCGGTGTCATCGCCGACGGCCACCACCTGCCCGATGCCACGCTCGCCACCATGATCGCCGCCAAGCGCGACCACGGCATCTTCCTCGTGAGCGACGCCGTCGCCACACCGACAGCACTGCGGGAGGACGGCGTCTCGACCGTCGGCGGTGGCGTGCACCTCGCCGACGACGGAGCGCTGCGGCACGTGTCGACCGGATTCCTCGCGGGCTCTGTGCAGACCCTCGATGTCGGCGTCGCCACCGTCGCCCGCCTCACCGGTTCGCTGTCGGCGGCACTGCGGCTCGCGACCTCGGCACCCGCAGCCGTCCTCGGAGACGGCCCGCACTGGACGGTCGGCGCCCGCGCCGACGTGCTGCTGTTCGACTGGGCGCCCGGCGAGCTTTCGATCACGCCACGTGAGGTGCTGATCGCCGGCGAACCCGCCTCCGAGTCCGCCGACGCCCGCTCGACCGCAGGAGGAAACCGATGACCATCGACAGGGCCGACGTGATCGTCACGAGTCCCGACCGCAACTTCGTCACACTCAAGATCACGACCGCAGACGGGGTGACCGGACTCGGTGACGCGACGCTGAACGGGCGAGAGCTTGCGGTCGTCGCGTATCTGACCGAGCACGTGGTGCCGTTGTTGATCGGGGCGGACGAGTCGCGCATCGAGGACACCTGGCAGTTCCTGTACCGCAGCGCGTACTGGCGGCGGGGCCCGGTGACGATGGCCGCGATCGCCGCAGTGGACATGGCGCTGTGGGACATCAAGGGCAAGGTCGCCGGTCTCCCGGTGTACCAGCTGCTCGGGGGAGCGTCGCGGAACGGCCTGATGGCGTATGGGCACGCGTCGGGCAAGGAACTGCCGGAGCTGTTCGACTCGATCCGCGCGCACCAGGAACAGGGATATAAGGCCATCCGCGTGCAGACCGGGGTGCCCACGTTGAAGGCGATCTACGGGATCGCCGCACAGGGGGCCGATGTCGGCGACGCGTCGGTGCGGTACGACCACGAGCCCGCCCGCCGCGGCGCGAAGCCGGTGGAGGAGGACTGGGACACCCGCGCCTACCTCAACCACCTGCCCGGGGTGTTCGAGGCCGTGCGGAACGAGTTCGGTCCCGACATCCCGCTGCTGCACGACGGGCACCACCGGATGACGCCCATCCAGGCCGCCCGGCTCGGCAAGGACCTCGAACCGTACGACCTGTTCTGGCTCGAGGACTGCACGCCCGCCGAGAACCAGGAAGCACTGCGCCTGGTGCGCCAGCACACCACCACCCCGCTCGCGATCGGGGAGATCTTCAACACGGTGTGGGACTTCAAGGACATCATCCGCGACCAGCTCATCGACTACGTCCGCGGAGCCGTCACCCACATGGGCGGCATCACCGCCCTGCGCAAGACGCTCGACTACGCGGCGATGTACCAGATCAAGTCGGGCATGCACGGGCCGACCGACATCTCTCCGGTCGGCATGGCCGCCGCGATGCACCTGGGACTGTCGATCCACAACTTCGGCATCCAGGAGTACATGCAGCACGGCGCCCGCACCGACCAGGTCTTCCAGCAGTCGTTCACCTGGACCGACGGATACCTGCACCCCGGGAACAAGCCCGGACTCGGCGTCGAACTCGACGTCGACGAAGCGGGCAAGTACCCCTACGAGCAGGCCTACCTCCCCTACAACCGCCTCCTCGACGGCACCGTCCACGACTGGTGAACGGTGGGTGGTCGCGCCCGTGAGCGACCACCCAGGCGCGACCACCCCGCGCAGTAGGCTGAACGCATCATGGACGAGTTCATCCAGGGCTTCTGGAACTTCGCGGGCAACTACTGGTGGCTCATCTTCCCCATCATGGGGATGGCCGGCGGTGCCGCGAAGGCGTGGGAGCAGGGTTCCAAGCGCCGGCACGAGCGCCGCCTGGAGACTCTTCGCATGAAGGCGCAGCTGAAGACGGCCGAGATCGAGGCGCGTGCGCTCACCCAGCAGGCCAAGCGCCGCGGCCCTTCGGTGGTCGACACCACGGCATCCGTCGTCCCGAACGACCTGGTTGCACGCCTGTTCGCCGAGCACGACGAGATCACCGCCCGCTGGCTCGACTACGAGCTCGACGTCGCGAAGCTCATCGCCTTCCCCGCCATGAGCGACGGCCGTCAGCCGCTGACCGCCGCGTTCCTGCGCGCCAAGAAGACGGCGGATGCGCTGCGTCCGGCATCCGCCGAGGCGAAGGTGTCGGAGCAGCAGATCACCGAGTATCTGCAGGCCGTGGGCGACTACGCGGTCGCATTCGAGATCGCCGAGAAGGATGCCCGGCGGCTGCGCGACTCGACGTTCACCGCGCCGGAGCGCAAGCGCCTGGAACGGGCCCAGCAGCTGCTCAAGGTCGCGGTCGACGAGTCGGCCACGCAGGCCGAGCGCAACGTCGCGTACAAGCGCGTGCGCGAAGAGCTCGACGGCCTCATCCTGCTCTCCGATGACGCCGTCACGGTGCTCGAGAAGCAGGTGGCGAAGGAGATCTCCGCTCCCGCCGCGGCCGCCGAGGAGCCCGAGCGGATGAGGCTCCCCCTCCGCGACGAGAAACCCCGAGACGCGAACACATCCGCGGGCCCCGCCCGCATCCCGCCTCTGCAGGGGGACGACGACGGAGGCATGCCGCGGTGATCACTCGGTTCGAAGAGCTCGACTGGCAGACGACGCCGATCGGCGACCTCATGCTGCGCAGGCGCACGGAGCCTGCCGTCGGGCAGGAGATCTACGAGGTCAAGCTCGGCGACGAATACCTGATGTCGAGCCTGTTCACGGTGGCAGAGGAAGAGCTCGCGAATCTGGGCCTCGCCGCGGTGGTCGGCGACGACCTCTCGGTTTTGGTCGGGGGACTCGGGCTCGGCTACACCGCTGTCGCGGCGCTGCGTGACGCCCGTGTGGCATCGCTCACCGTGATCGATCGACTGGGCGCCGTGATCGGCTGGCACGAGCGCAAGCTCCTGCCCGCGTCGGCGGAACTCGTCGAGGATGCGCGCACGAGTCTGGTCGAGGACGACTTCTTCGCCGTCATGCGGTCGGCCCCCGCTGAGGGGCACCGCGGGTATTCGGCGATCCTTCTGGACGTCGACCACTCTCCCCGCCACCAGTTGGACCCGACGCACGCCGACCTCTACGACGCGGCCGGTCTGCGTGCGCTCGACCGTCATCTCGCCGCGGGCGGGGTCTTCGCCCTGTGGTCGGATGACCCGCCCGACGACGAGTTCATGGTCGAACTGCGCGCCGTGTTCGATGACGCCGTCGCCCACGTCGTCGATTTCGACAATCCCGTGACCGACGGGGTCTCGTCGAACACCGTGTACGTCGCGCGCAGTCGTGGAGCGGGCTCCGTGTCGCTCGACGCCGCCGAGCGCACCCAGCCGAGAGAAGAAGCATGACCCCGGAGAACGTCACCGGTCCCGTCGCCCGTCACGCCGAAGGTCCCGTGTGGTGGCCGGGCTGGGGTGGACTGCGGTGGGTCGACGGGGAGGCCGGCGATCTGCTGACGCTGGGCACCGACGGTGTGACCCGCCAGCACATCGACGACGAGTACCTGGCGTTCGCGCGACCGCGCACCAACGGCGGCCTGGTGGCGGTCGGCGCCCGCACGCTCTACCTCGCGGATGACGTCGACGGCGAGACGCGCGCCGTGGCGACTCTGCATGAAGATCCGCGAGTTCGCATGAACGACGGATGCTGCGACCCGCGCGGCCGCCTGCTCGCAGGTTCCATGGCCTACGACGCCGCACCGGACGGCGGATTCGTGCTGCGGCTCGACGCGGAGCTCGTGGTCTCGACCGTGCTGCCTCGGGCGACGATCTCGAACGGCATCGGCTTCTCGCCCGACGGCCGCCGCGCCTACTACGTCGACACCGCCACCCACCGCATCGACGTGTTCGACGTGGCCGAGGGCGAGCTGCGCGGACGGCGGGCATTCGTCTCGATCCCCGAGGAACAGGGATCGCCGGACGGGTTGACGGTCGCGGCCGACGGCAGCGTCTGGGTCGCGCTCTGGGGCGGCAGCGCCGTGCACGGCTACGACGCGACTGGAGCGCTCGTGCAGACGATCGAGCTCCCCGTGCCACAGGTGTCGGCGTGCACGTTCGGCGGCGACGACCTCGGCACGCTCTACATCACGACGTCAGCGCAGGGCCTCCCCGACGACCACGGCACCGAGGCGGGCTCGGTGTTCGCCGTGCAGCCGGGCGTGCGCGGTCTGCCGGTCACGCTGTTCGCCGGCTGAGCGGGGCTCGGGCCTAGCGGGATCGGGCGCCGCAGGAATCGCGGATCGTCAGCCTCGGCACGATCGAGATCTGCTGTACCGGCGACTGATCTCCCTCGGTGATCCGCGTGAGCAGGAGCGCCGCGGCCATCCGCCCGATGCGGTGCTTGGCCGGCGACACGGCTGTCAGTGGCACCGGGGCGACGTCGGCCACTTCGTCGTCATAGGAGACGATGGCGAGATCCTCGGGCACACGCAGTCCCCGACGCTGCGCAGCGACCTCGAGGAGCGTGGCCTCGCGATCACCGAAGACGAGGGCCGCGGTGCAGCCGCCATCAACCATCTCCTGGAGCACATCGTCCGCGTGGGTCTGCAACCACTCCGCGCTCGTCCTCGAGACGATCGTGCTCACCATGCCCTCCAGGTGCGGGACGGATGCCTCATACCCGCGGCGGACTCCGGACGACGGAGCGGAATCAGCTCGCAACGCCAGCGCGATCCGGCGGTGGCCGAGTCGGTGCAGGTGCGAGACCCCCTCGAACGCCCCGGCCTCATGATTCGAGCAGACGTACTCGGTCGGATCGAAATAGCCCAGGCTCCGGATACGTCTCTCCAGCATCACCACCGGTATCGGAATGCTCTCCAGCCGGCGGAGCAGGGCGCCGGGATCGGCATCGTCCGAGATGATGGGCGTGATCAGCAGACCATCGACGCCGGACTCGACGAACCGGGCGATCGCTTCCTGCTCGACGCGCGAGTCGTACTGGGAGGTCGCGAGAGCGATGGAGGTTCCCGAGCCCGAGAGGCCCGCCTCGATACCCTGCAGGACGGTCGGGAAGTAGAGCCGGGTGTCGGGAATCAGCACGCCGATCGTGCGCTGTTCGGTTCGCTGCCTGGAGGCACTCGACACGTACATGCCGGACCCTTGGCGGCGAAGGATCAGCCCTTCGTCGACCAGGACGTCGACAGCCCGCCGCACGGTGCTGAGCGAGTAGCCCGTGGACTCGACGAGCTGCTTCTCGGTCGGCAGAAGGCTGCCCAGCGGCCAACTGCCGGCCGCGATCCCTCTACGAAGCTCCTGCGCGAGCGCTTCGAACTTGAGCGCACGAGGCGTGAGGCCGGACGGGGTGGGATGCACTGCTGTCATTGCTCTTCCGATCAGTACACCCGCACCTGGCCCACCTGGACCAGGTCGGAGCCGTTCGTGCGGTGGCAGACGAGCCGGATCCGCGCCGTCGCGACGGGTTCGAACGCCACGGTTCGGTGACGTCGACGATTGTCCCGCACCGTGCCGAGGGTACGCCAGTGCCCATCCACGAATGCTTCGAGATCGAAGTCGGCGACGATCTCGGGCGGTATCCGGTGCTCACTCCGGACATAGTGGAGATTGTTCACGTAGGCATTGACATCGTCGTTGAACACGACGCGTACCTCCGACGCCTGGACCTCGCGCTCCCACTCGAGCGTGAGGATCTCCGGGTCCCCCGCGACCAGATCTCGTCGCGGACGCGACGACCACATCCGCGGCCCGCCGTACGGGCGCCCGTATCCCCCGACGACGTTGGCCGCTTCCAGGCCCACGACGGCACCCTCGCATCGCATGGCAAGCCGAACACGCGACAGCTTCTTGATCCCCCAGCGCACCACGTCGTCGGGTCGATCGGCGAGAAGATGGGCGTCGATCTCCTCGACATGCGCCGAGACGGGGCGGGTCATCGAGACCGTGCCGAACAGATATTGGCCGCTGGTCCCCCACCGCACTCCCGGGGTCGCTTCGAGGACGACGACGGTCGACGTATCCGGGCTGCCGCCGGCGGGGAGCTCGTCGAGCAGCGACACCCAGCCGACATGACCGGCGGGGAGCTCGATGCTGCCCGAGTCGAGTCTCACGGCAGGGAAGTATGTGCGGCCGTCGAGGGTCTCATGCACGGTCCAGGAGACGGAGGCGTCCTCGTCGCTCGAGAGGTGCACCCGCACCGGCCCCGATTGTCCTCGCGGAAGCAGGAACGCGGTGTCGTCCGCGAGCAGGAGCGAGGAATCCGGTTCTTCCAGCTCGTCCCACCGGAGCTCCGACGTCGCGGTCGCCCGTGCCCGCAGCGCGAGATTCGCGGGGTCGTCATCCTGCACGCCGATGAGCGCGGCATCTTGTCGCACCAGCCGGCGCTGCAGTGTTCGGATGTGCGCAGCGTGGAGTTCCGCGGGCGTCCAGTCCGATGCCGCGCACAGCGCCGCGGCGGTTCCGGCGGCCTCGCCCATCACCGCGCACGTCGCCATCACGCGCAGCGAACCGAACGCGACGTGCGTGGCACTCACGTTGCGTCCGGCCATCAGCAGATTGCCGACATCGATGGAGCGCAGGATGCCGAAGGGGATGTCGTAGGTGCCGCGCGGGTAGATCTGCTGAGCGGCGGACCGAGGCTCGTACACGCCCTTCGAGGGGTGGAGGTCGATCGACCACCCGCCGAATCCGATGGCGTCCGCCTTGCGCGTCGCCGAGACGACATCCTCCTGCGTCATGGTGTGCGCACCGATGATCCGGCGATACTCCCGCTTGCCCGGAACCGACCCGACCCACTCGAGAGTGAGGTTCTCGGCATCCGGGAAGCGTCCGGAGTTCTTGATGTGATCCCAGATGCCGTAGATGACTGCCCACAGCTCGTCCCTGATCCGCTCGTTGTCAGCGACGATGTCCAGCTCGCCGCCCCATTCGATCCACCAGTAGTCGGCTCCGTTGTCACCGGTTCGAAGCACCCGGCTCTCCGGGATCGTCGTGGCTGCGAGGTCTATCGCGAACGCCGGCGGCACGAACGGCACCGGTTCGGACTCCTTGCGGGTGTAGAACAGCAGCGTGCTGCCCAGCGTGAGCTCGTCCTCTTCCTCCGGTGCCAGATCCTCACCGAAAGCTGCACTCGCCTCCCGGCCGAGTCGCGTCCGAGCACCGGCCCGGGCCGCCACGGATCCGTCGCCGGTGGCATCCACGAAGGTGTGCGCGGCCACAGTGACCTCGCCCTCCGATCCCAGCACGATCCCGCCCACCGACGAGATCCGGTCTCCGTGCATCTGCACCTCGGTGATGTGGGTGTTCAGCAGCAGGGTGATGCGCGGCTCCGCCTTCACGGCATCGAGCACGACGAGGTCCCAGTAGTACGGGTTGCCGAGCGGATTGCGGTACTCGTTCTCGACATAGAGCTCACCGATGATCCCCGTCTCGCGCGCGAAGCGATGATGCCCCGTCGCCGTCGCACCGCAGACCCAGACCCGCACCTCGCTGCTCGAGTTCCCTCCGAGCACCGGACGATCCTGCACCAGCGCCACGGTCGCTCCGTTGCGCGCCGCAGCGATCGCTGCCGCGACACCGGCGAGCCCACCGCCGATGACGGCGACGTCGACATCGTGCCTCGTCCGATTGCTCATGATCCCTCTTCCGTTCTTCCCGGTTCCCCGGGGCTCACGCGATTCGCGAAAGGTCTTCGGCCCGCACCCGGTGCGCGAGCTCCTCGCCCGTGAGCACTCGAATCGCCTCGTCGACTGCTCCTCGGCCGAGCCGCTGGAGATCCGACCCCGTGGCACCGGCGAGATGGGGCGTCAGGAAGACGTTCTCCAGCGCCCACAACGCCGAGTCGGCGGCGGGGACCATGGGTTCGGTGACATCGAGGATCGCGAAGAGGTCGCGGGTGCGGAGCACGTCGATGAGGGCGTCCTGATCGACGATCGATCCGCGGGCGGTGTTGATGAGCGTGGCACCGGGGCTCATGCTCTCCAGCAGCCGACGGGTGATCATCCCGCGCGTGCCCGGAGTGGCCGGGGCGTGCAGGGACACCACGTCGCTGTCGCGCATGAGCGTCTCCAACGACGTCAGCCGGGCACCCAGAGAATCCGCTTCGACGGCATCGACGTACGGGTCGTAGACGAGCACCTGCAGATCGTGTCGTGCGATGAGTCGCGCCACCGCACGCCCGACGCGGGACGCTCCCACCAGGCCGACGGTCTTGGCCGTGATCCCGAGCGTGTCGAGACGCGGCCCCCGATCGAGCGTCGCACCTTCGCGGATGTAGTCGCGACGCAGTCGGAACACGCCTTTCAGGCTCGCGACGATCATCGCCGCCGCGTACTCGGCGACCGCCTCCGCGTTGCGCTCGACCTGGGTCGAGACGCGCACGCCCGTCTCCCACGCGTCGTCCGTGAGGAGCCGCTTCACCGAACCCCCCGTGTGGATGATCGCCTCGAGCGAGGAGAACCCGTCGAGCACGCCGGCAGAGATCTCGTGCGTCCCCCAGCTGGTCAGGAGCACCTCGGCGGATCGCCTGTCCTCCACGTCGAGCACGCTCAAGTCGCCACCCACGTGCACGACCCGGCCGTGCTCGCGCAACGGCGCGAGCACGTTCGCAGGGAACAGTCTGTCGGCGTCTCCGTCGTCGGCGCTGATGACGATGGTCGGGAGCTGTCCGCGACCTCCACGATCACTTGACGGCACCGGAGGTCATCCCTTCCATGATGCGGCGACCGACCCACAGATACAGCAGGATCATCGGATAGATGACGATAACGACTCCGGCGAACAGGCCTCCCCAGTTGGAGTTGTACTGCATGGTGCCGTACAACCGGAGAAGTGCAGCGGGCAGGGTCTGCTCGCTCGGAGAGTTGATCAGCACCAGCACGAGGAGCGCTTCGTTCCACATGTGCAGGAAGTTCAGGACGAACGCGCTCTTCACCGCCGGCCAGGCGACCGGCATCATGATGCTCCAGAAGGTGCGCGCGGGCGACGCCCCATCGAGCGCCGCAGCCTCGGGAAGCGCTGAGGGAAGCCCCCTGAAGGCGGCGGTGAGCAGGAAGATCGTGAACGGGAGAGAAGTGCCGACGTAGATGAAGACGAGCGTGATCCGGTCATCCCACCAGCCGAAGAGGATCTCCACGGCGAACTGGTGCACCTCCGTCTTCGCGATGAAGAGCGGGACGAGGATCGTCTGTACCGGCAGCGCCACACACAGCGCCGTATAGGTGTTGATACCCGCGATCCATCGTCGCGAGCTCCTCGCGAGCACATATGCGGCGGGGGCTCCCAGCGCGATCGTCAGAGAGGCGGAGATCGTCACGATGACGATCGTGTTGAGCGTCACGCCGCCGAAACCGGAAACCGTCCACGCACTCACGAAGTTCTCCCACTCCGGCGATGCGGGAAGACCGAAGGGGGTGGCGAAGATCTCGCTGTCCGACTTCAGGGACGTGATCCCCACCCACACCGCCATCAGGAGGTTGAACGACACCCACACCCACAGCGCGACCTGGATGCCGCGCGGGATGACGATGTCACCGATGGGAGCGGTCCACCGACGATGCCCGGTACGCCGGAGGCGGGGGTGGCGGCCGGTCTGCACCGGCTGCTTCGCCTCCTCGGGGGCGCGAGGGGGGCTGGTCATGGTCGTCATGACAGTTCCACCTTGTCTCTCTTCAGAAGTCTCCGCACGAGCATCACCAGGACCGAGGTGAGCAGGAAGAGCACCATGCCGATCGCCGACGCGTAGGCGAGCTGCGGGCTTCCGTCCGGACCACCGGTCGTCGCGAGGTACTGCTGCACAGACGCGGTGCGCGCCTGGATGGGCGGCACGCCCTGGGATCCGACGAATGCGATCACGATCTCGAACGTCTTCATGCTGCTGATGATCCACAGCACGATCGCGACCGAGAGCGACTCCCAGCTCAGCGGGATGGTGATCATCCGGAACTGCTGCGTGCGAGTCGCTCCCGCAAGTTCCGCTTCCTCATACAGGTGCGCGGGGATCTGATCGACGCCCGTCGCGACGATCGCGAGGTAGTACCCGCTGACGCTCCACACGAGACCGACGATGATCACCTGGAACACGACGTCCGGTGACAGCCAGGCTCTGCGCAGGGCATCGAGCGAGAGTGCTTCGAGGATCTGGTTGAAGCCGCCGTTCGGATTCAGGAGGAAGCCGAACGCCACACCGATCGCGATCGGCGAGATGATCACCGGCACGAACACGACGGACCGGATGAACGCCCCGCCCCGCATGCCGCGTAGCGCGATCAGTGAGGCGAAGACCACCGTGAACACGAGGATGCCGCCGACGATCAGCAGCACCGCCGTGTTCACGAACGACGAGTGGAACGCGTCCGACGCCCACAGTCCGATGTAGTTGCGCAGGCCCACCCAGACGACCTCGTCTCCCGGTCCCGACCACGAGGTCAGCGAGATCACGGCCGTGAACACCGATGGAATCACGAGGGTGATGGTCATCATCGCCACCGCGGGGACGAGGAAGGGCAGCGCGAGCCGATCGACACCGGTGGCGTCGGTCGATGCCTGCCGATCGGCGCGGCGGTGGAGGAGGAGAGGGGTCGCCATGGGGAGCCTGCCGATCAGCCGTTGGCGGCGAGATACGCGGCGGTCTGTTCCTTGCCGCGTGCGACGAACTCCTCCGCGGTGATGGTGCCCGAGAAGAGGGCGTCGTCCAGAGGCAGCAGGATGTCGTTCCACCACGACGGGTGGAGCGCTGCGGCGAGATCATGCGACTGGGTGACGGAGTCGGCATTCTCGATCTGCTCGACCAGCCCACGCAGCGTCTCCGGCTGCTCCACGCCCGAGCGCGCCGCGATGAACCCGGCATCGGAAGCGTACAGCTTCTGGAACTTCTCCTGAGCGGCGAAGGCGAGGAACTGGTTCGCCGCGTCCATGTTCTTGCTGTCGGCATTGATCGCGAGCCCGCTCGCGGTCACCTCGACCGTCGGTGTGCCGCCCGGAACGGCCGGGAACATGAACGTCCGAGCCGTGAAGCCGTCCTTCTGCTGGTCTCGCGTCTCCCCTTCCATGTACGACCCGCCCAGCATGAAGGAGTGCGCTCCCTGCGCCCACTGATTCTGCGCATCCGGGTACTTCGTGCCCATGTAGTCGTCCTGCAGGTAGCCGCCGTCGACGATCTGCTGGACGCGCTGCGCAGCCTCGAGGACGTACGGCTGATCCCAGTTCTCCGGTGCCTCCGCGAGCGAGCGGAGCGCTCCCGGCCCTTCGGCCTGCACGAGCAGCTGATAGAGCCAGAACACGTTGTAGCTGGGCACCGTGCCGTCCGCGCCCAGGGGGGTGAGGCCTTCCGCCTTCTGCGCGTCCAGAAGGGCGATGAAGTCGTCCCACTCCTGGGGCGGGTCGCTCTCGAGTTCGGGGAACTGCGACGCGTCGAACCAGATCGCCGAGGAATTGACGTAGGTCGGCAGGATCCCGACGCCCTCCTCGCCCGATGCCGCCTCTCGGACGGCGTCCGTGAAGCTCTCTCCCACCGAGATGTCCTCGCCGGGGATGTCCGTCTCCATCAGCTCGTCGAGGTCGGCCAGGAACCCCCGGCCCTCGTAATCGAGGATGTTCCGGCTTCCCGCGTCGAAGAGGTCGGGCCCGGTCCCGTTGCCGAGAGCGTTGATCAGGTTCTGCGTGACCTGGCGACCGAGGTACTCGACCTCGACGTCGATGCCGGTCTCCTCCGTGAAGGCGGTGCGTACGGTTTCGAAGATCTCCTGCTGCGCCTCGCCGACGTTCCACGCCGACCAGTAGGTGAGAGTCGCCTTCGTGTCGTCATCGTCGCCCCCACGGATCTGTGTGCCGCAGCCGGCCGTCACGAGAGTGGTGACGAGCAGTGCTCCTGCCGCGGCCGCAACGCGGCGGCGAGCGCGATTCGAACTCAAATTCATTACGTACTCCTTTGTGACGTAGCTTCAGGATCCGCTCGGGATGCGCGGTGTTCTCTGATTCAACGGGCCCTAAGAAGAATGAATCAAGCATGAATTCCGATTGATTCTCGGCCGATCACGCGGGCGCGCCGGAGAGCGCGCGACCGCGGGGTGACGCCCGCGAAACGTGGGAGGGGCGGGCGGTCTCAGAAGTGGAGTTCGCACTCCGCCTGGCGCGCCCCGGAGGCGAGGGTCACCGCCACGCGGGAGCCCACGATCGCCACGGACCCGCCCGCGCAGGACGAGCTCGACGGGATTCCGAGGCCATCGAACGTCACGCTCAGCGCCGTCACGGATCCCGCGTGCTCATCGATCGCGATGATCACCGCACCATCGGCACGGGTGCTGACGGCGACGGTGCACGGCGCACTCGCCGTCACCCCGTCCACGGTCACCGCCCGCCAGAACGTGAACAGACGCGTCTCGCGCGCGTCGAACCGCAGCGCCTGGCACTCGGCGGAGTTCGCGAGCACCGCGAAGTTCGGTGCTGCTGCGAACGCCTGCGTCTCGGCGAGGGACGCTCCGGGCAGCACCGCGTACTGATACGACCGCCCGGAGAAGTTCTGGCCATGCCAGAGCCAGAGGGTGAGGTATCGGCGTGCATGCGGAGTCGCGTCGATGCCGGCCGTGGTGTTGATGTCGGCCCAGGAGCCCGCGCGTTCCTCGCGCTTCATCTTCACGCTGCCACCGACCGGGAAGAAGTACCCGCCGACACCGTCGATGTGGACGCTCAGCGGGCCGGTCGCGTTCTCCGTGCGCGAGCTCGGCAGGGTCGCGATGCGGACGACACCGTCGACGCGCAATGTCGCCGCTCCCGCGGCGTGGAGATTCCGGTTCTCGACGACGGTCTCGACGATGCCCCCGGTGGTGGAGGAGATGTCAGCGCCCAGGGCGACGAGGACGCCGTCCTGGAGGAACCAGGCCTTGCGGGCGTGCATGTCGCTGCCGCGGAACGCTCCCCCCGTCCCCGCGCGATCGTGCGGCGCATGGAGATCCTGCGCGAAGACCGTCGCCGCGTCAGGGGAGTCCGACATCACGGACGATCCGCCCGTCCATTCGCCCGGCGGACGCCCCTTGCCGGATGTGCCGCCGATCCGATCCGGGAGAGCGAGCTGCTCCACGGTCGTGCCCGGCAGCCGATAGCGGTCGACGGTCGGCCAGAACTCGTCGTCGTAGTGAGAGGTGTCGGCGTCGTACACGTACGTCATGCCGCTGCCGGAATGGTAGCCGCGGATGTTCTCCAGCGTGCTGCATTCGTACCAGGCGATCGTCGGACTCGATGCCGAGATCGCGATCGCGTGGTCCGCGTTGCGCGCGATGCACCGAGCCATCGCGTTGAAGACGGTCGCACCGGCGGACGGTTCGGGGAGAGCGGCCACCGCGCTGTTCGTCAGCGCGACGACCAGGCCCGTCCTCGCCACCGACCCCGTCTCGAAGATCCGCCCGGTGGAGTCCTCGTCCACCCAGGAGCGCACACGCCCGCGGATCTGCGTCGCCACCGGTGCAGGAGCGGCTTCTGCGAGCAGGAGCAGCCCCTCCACCGCCTGGAAACCGGCATCCTGACTGCGGGCGAGCGGGCGGGCGACAGCGCGGCCCCGCACGTGGTCCATGACCCTGCCGCGGTAGACGACCGGCAGGTAGCTCTTCCCGACCAGGGCGAAGAATGCCTCGTACTCCGGTCCGGCTGCTCCGAGGTCGAGGAGTGCGAACAGACGCGACGCCGCGAGCAGGAGCTCGATCCCGTACGAGCCCGTGTACGGGACGCTCGCATGCTGGATCATCGAGCCGTCGGCGTGGAAGCCGTCTCCCTCCAGGACGGTCGCCCACACCGGCGCCAATCCCGCGCGCGCTCTCTCGAGCCTCGGGACGTCTCCGTCCAGAAGAGCACGGACGATGACCGTCTGGCACATGTCCATCCGGTTCGCCCCGGTCGACTCCTTCACGGGAAGCCCCTTCAGCGGATCGAGGAACCACGGGTCCGGCACGAAGTGGTCGATCGCCGCACACCCCGCAGCGACCTGGGCGGACGGCAGCTCGTCGCCGACGAGCACGAGGACGCTCGCGAGAGCGCGGGGCGAGCCGATCTGCCAATCCCACCAGTTGTCCGCGGCGGCCATCGCGGTGCCGGACGCGAATCCCGCCGCAGTGAGTGAGCCGAGACCCGAGGAGATCTGCGCGACCAGGGTCGAGTCGGCATGATGAATCGACCCCGGGGTCGCCCATGCCACGGCGAAATCGAGCAGCCGCGTGTACGACTGGCGGATCTTCTGCGCGGTGCGCACGCCCTGAGCATCGGGATTCACGCCCGTCACCGGCAGATCGGTGAACACCGACACCGCGGTGGGATCGAGCATCGCCCGCCACCCGGTGACACGGGCGTCCAGCGCCGAAAGCGCCGTCGCGAACCTCGCATCGGAAGAGACGACCTGGTGGCGACCGGTGATGATGTCCGCCCATCGCGCCCGCAGCGCCGGGTCGATCGTCGTCGTGCCCGCCCACGGCTCGGGGAGCACCGAGAAGATCGACTCTGCGAGCGTGAGTGCCGCCATGCCTGTGGACACCCGAAGAAGGGTGCGTCGTGTGAGCTGAACCATGAATCTTCCTCCGCATCGTCGCGTCTGAGACGGAACGTAGCTTCGGGTGAAGGAATGAGTCCAGAGTGAATGCGACGGTGGAGACGACCGACGGCCTCTGCCCGAGGCACGGTGCACTCAGCAAAAGGAACCGTGCCCCGGACACAGGCCGCCGGGCGCGAGAGGGCGTGTCAGCCCAGGTGCACCCGCTCGGTGCGCTGGTGCTGTCGGCCGAGACCTTCGATCTCGATCGTCATCTCGTCGCCGTCCTGCAGGTAGGGGAAGCGTCCGGAGAGCGCGACGCCCTGCGGAGTTCCGGTGTTGATCACGTCCCCGGGTTCGAGCACGAGGTACTGGCTCAGCTCGTGCACGATCTGCAGCACGGGGAAGATCATGTCGGCCGTCGAGGAGTCCTGACGCGGTTCGCCGTTCACGAAGGAGCGCAGCCGCAACGCCTGCGGGTCGACCTCGTCGGCGGGCACGAGCGCGGGCCCGAGCGGGTTGAACGTCTCGGAGCACTTGCCCTTCGACCACTGCCCACCCGACACGTCGAGCTGGTACGCCCGCTCCGACACGTCGTTCGAGATCGTGTACCCGGCGATGACTTCGCGCGCAGCATCCGGCGACGACAGGTACCGGGCCGTCTTGCCGATCACGATCGCCAGCTCGACCTCCCAGTCGACCTTCTCGGCGCCCGGCGGCAGCAGCACGACGTCGTCCGGGCCGACGACGGTGTTCGGATGCTTGAAGAAGATCACCGGATGCTCGGGCGGGAGCGACCCCGACTCGGCCGCGTGCGCGGCGTAGTTCTGACCGATGCAGACCACCGCGGTCGGACGCGTGACGGGCGAGCCGATGCGCAGTCCGTCGACGTCGGCCGTGGACAGCTCGCCGCCGCTCAGTGCCGCGCGCACCCGGGCGATGCCGTCGGACGCGAGGAAGGCGCCGTCGATGTCGGCGGTGAGGGGTGCCAGGTCGTAGACGACGCCGCCTTCGCGGACGTACGGGCGTTCGTGGCCGACCGGGCCCAGTCGCAGCAGTTCCATGATGATCCTTCGGTCAGCGCGCGGCGGCGTAGGTCGGGTTGACGATCGGCACGGACTCGCCGGCGAGGTACCGGATGATGTTCTCGGCCGCGTGCACGGGCAGATCCGCCAGTGCCTCGGGCGAGAACCAGGCGGCGTGCGGGGTCAGGAGCACCTGTTCGAGGTCGCGCAGCGGCGAGTCGGCGGCGAGGGGCTCCCCCGCGAACACGTCGAGGGCGGCGGCGCCCAGGTGCCCGGCGCGCAGCGCGGCGGCGAGTGCCTCCTCGTCGATGAGCGGGCCGCGGCACGTGTTCACCACGACGGCGCCGGGCTTCATCGTCGCGATGGCCGCAGCATCGACCAGGTGCCGGGTCTCGTCGGTGAGCGGCACGTGCAGCGTGAGGATGTCGGCCTGCGCCACGGCATCCGGAATGCTCACGGGCTCGCAGCCGGCATCGCGCACGGCGTCGACGGGGGCGTAGGGGTCGGCGACGAGCACCCGGAAACCCAGCGCTCGGCATCCGCGGGCGACCATCGACCCGATGCGACCGAAGCCGAGCACCGAGACGGTGGTGGCCGAGGGACGCACGGCGAGCGGGCGGGCGTCGACGGCCTTCCAGGTGCCGGCGCGCACGGCGCGGTCGTAGGCGGGGAGACCGCGGGCCTGCGTCATGATCATCGCGATGGTGTGCGCGGCGACCTCTTCGATGCAGTAGTTGGGGGTGTTCGCGACGGCGATGCCGCGGGCGGTGGCCGCCTCGACGTCGACCATGTCATAGCCGATGCCCACGCGGCTGATGATGCGCAGGTTCGGCATCCGGTCCATCACCTCGCCGGTGATCTGCGCCCACTGCACGACGAGCCCTTCGGCGTCGGAGCCGGCGGCGGCGATGTCGTCGAGGTTGCCGGATGCGGCGCGCTCGGCGCGCAGCCCGGCCTGCCGGAGGGTGTCCTCGATGACGGTTCCTGGCAGGTCGCAGTCGCTGACGAGGATGAAGGGCGCAGTCATGAGAGCGATGCTATAGCATCTAGCAGATGTCCGCACGGCACTACGGTTGGCCATCATTTGCTATAGCATCGGACGCATGACTACGCGCCGCGCTCTGATCACGGGGGCCAGTTCCGGTATCGGAACCGCCGCCGCCCTCGACCTCGCCCGCGAGGGCACCGCCCTCTGGATCACGTACGCCGGACGGGAAGCCGAAGCTCTCCGCGTCGCCGAGGAGTGCCGGGCGGCAGGCTCCCCCGAGGTGCACGTCTCGCGTCTCGACCTGCGCGAGCGCGAGTCGATCGACGCGCTGGTCGGCGAGATCACGGACGCCTGGGGCTCGCTGCACGTGCTCATCAACAACGGCGGCGTGTGCCCTTACACCGCCTACGACGACATCGACTTCGACGAGTGGGACATGGTCCTCGAGACCAACGCCCGCGGAACCTTCTTCCTGACCCGCGGCGCCCTTCCGCTGCTCCGGGCCGCCGAGGGCGACCGTTCCGTGATCAACATCGCGTCGATCGCCGGGCAGGTCGGCGCGCTGCAGACCGGCATCCACTACGCCGCCAGCAAGGGGGCGATCCTCGCGATCACGCGCAGCTTCGCCCGACACCTCGCAGCGGAGGGCATCCGCGTGAATGCGGTCACCCCCGGTCCGGTCAAGAGCGCGATCACCGACCAGTTGCAGGGGGCGGGCCGCGAGAAGCTCGAAGCCGGCATCCCCCTTGGCGCGTTCGGCCAGCCGGAGGACGTCGCCTGGATCATCACCTCGCTCGCCTCGGAGCGCGCCCGCTTCATCACCGGCGCCACCTACGACGTCAACGGAGGCGTTCGCATTGACTGACTTCTCTGACCGCTCCGCCATCGACACCGTCCAGGCGCAGCTCGACGCGTTCAACGCGCACGATCTCGACGCCTTCGTCGCGACCTATGCCGCGGATGCCGTGATCACCGGCGTCGCTCCCGAGCCCGTGATGGGCTCAGCCGCGATCCGCGCGTTCTACGAGCCGCGGCTGCAGAATCCCGAGCTGTCGTGCGTGATCGAGACGAGCGTGCTGTTCGGCACCCGCTGGGTCGTCGCGCAGGAGCAGGTCATCAACGCGGGCGTCGCGACCGAGACCATCGCGACCTTCGACGTGGTCGACGGACTGATCTCGCGCGCCTCGATGCTCAAGGCCTGAAGCGCGCAGGACGCGGCGTCACATTCGGCGGTAGACGTCCGAGCGGTGGGCGATGCGCAGCACGTACACGGTACGCGCGTCCTCATCGACGCGAACGACGACGCGGTACGCGATACCGATGTAGCCGCTGCGCTGCCCTTCGAGCTCAGCGCCGAGCGCCTTGGTCGTGCGCAGCGGATTCTCGGCGAGCGGACCTTCGAGGAACCGGAGCACCGCGTCGGCGAGCTTGGGTTCCAGACGATGCAATGCGCGAACAGCAGGGCCGGTGAGCTGGATGCCGTAGGGCTCCGGCATCACCGGCGAGCCAGCTGCTCTCGCACTTCTGCGAGGCTCAACGTGCGACCCGCAGCGATATCCGCATCTGCCTCCGCCACCTCTTCGACGTGCTGCGGATCCTGCAGCAGCGCGAGAGTGGCCTGCAGCGCTTCGAGATCATCGACGCTCAACATGACGACGGCGGGTCGCCCGTGGCGCGTGATGGTCACCGCCTCGTGCGTGGTGTCCACTGCTTCCACCAACTGCGAGAACCTGTCCTTCGCCTCACTGACCGAGATCGTCTGCACGTCCATAAATCTAGCCTAAAGTCAGGCCAGTTTATAGGCCAATATTCTGTCCACAGCTCGCTGCATGAACGAGAAGAGGCTGCGCTTCGGGGCATGTCCTCTCGCCCGGGAGGAGAACTCCGCGTGGGGAGGACCCTTCGAGGCGACAGTTCATCCCGACAGGGAGTTCTCCTCCCCACGCCGCGTCACCCTGATCAGAGGAGTGAGCCCCTACGCCGCGTGAGCAGCCGCACCTGCACGGTTCGCCTGCAGGAGTGACATGACAGACGTGGCGAGGAAGACGGCCGCGACAGCCACGCGATGCGAAGGAGATCTCGCGGAATGACGGAGCCATCCGCGAAAAGGGTCCTTCTTACCGTGCGATCTCCTTCAGAACGCGCGACTCCTGCAGAACACGCGGTCGCAGCTCCAGAACACGCGGGCGCAGGTCACTCGTGCTCGGGCAGGGTCGGCGACGACCACCCCGGATCACGGCCCAGCTGCGCCGCCCGCGCCACCGAGGTCGAGCCGTAGCGATCACGCAGCGTGTCGAGCACGGAGTCGAGTCGCGCCTCATCGCCCCAGTCGATCGGCAGCTCGGGCTGCACGTTCCCGGCGCGGTCGAGCTGCGACAGCGAGATGCCGATCAGGGTGATGCCGCGCGCCGTGATGTCGGCCTGCGCCGCGACGAGCAGCGTGCGGGCGACGGTGAGCACGATGGCGGTGCGATCGGTGGGCGCTCGGAGCGAGCGGGAGCGGGTGGCCTTCGTGAAGTCGCCGAAGCGCAGCCGCAGCACGACGGTGCGGCAGACGCGGTCGCCGTCGCGCAGCCGCCGAGCGAGCCGGTCGACGATCTGGGTGAGGATGAGGTCGAGCTCCTCCGCGGACCGCGGGCGGCTGCCGAGCGCCCGCTGCGAGCCGATGGATCCCCGCCGCCGGGTGGTGTCGACCGGCCGTGGATCCCGCAGCCGGGCCAGCGCGTGCACATGGGCACCCGTCGCCTTGCCCAGCATCCTCTCCGCCGTCGCGGCCTCCAGCTCGGCGAGTTCACCGACGGTGCGGATGCCGTAGCGGTGCAGCTTCTCGGCCGTCACGGCCCCCACACCCCACAGCCGCTCGACCGGAAGGGGAAGCAGGACCTCCTCCTCGCGCTCGGGTTCCACGACCAGCAGTCCGTCGGGCTTGCTCACGGCACTGGCGACCTTCGCGAGGAACTTCGTGCGGGCAACGCCGACCGAGATGGCGAGTCCTGCCTCCGCACGCACGCGTTCCCGCAGCCGCGCCGCGATCTGCTCGGGCGTACCGGCGATGCGTCGCAGACCACCGACCTCGAGGAACGCCTCATCGATCGAGAGCCCTTCGACGAGCGGCGTGGTGTCACGGAAGATCGCGAACACGTCTTTGCTCGCGGCGGAGTACACGTCCATGCGCGGGGGACGACGACGGCATCGGGGCAGAGCTCGCGCGCCTGCCGGCCGCCCATGGCCGTGCGGACGCCGCGCGCCTTCGCCTCGTAGCTCGCTGCCAGCACGACCCCGCCGCCCACGATGACCGGTCGACCCCGCAGTTCCGGGGCGTCGCGCTGCTCGACCGACGCGTAGAACGCATCGAGGTCGGCGTGCAGCACCGTGGCTTCCCCGCGCATCCGTTCTCCCGTCGACGTGCGGATCGTCGCACGGACCGCGGACATCCGGACCGTCGTCGACCGGGGCGACGCGATGTCCGTGCTCGCGGATATCGTCGGCGCGTGCCGGAACCGGTGAAGCAATGGTGGGCGCGACGGCAGTTCTCCCGCGGTCGCGCCGTTCCGTATGAGGTGGGCACATACCGCGCCGGATGGGCGACATACCCGGAGCTGATCCGGCAGTACCACCCCGAGCTCAACCACGGCATCGCGCTGTCGCAGGTCCCGCTCGCGGCCGATGTGCTGCTCTGCTGGGAGTGCGCGGTCGGGCATCGGTTCGCCGCCACCCCGACCGAGCAGCGCGAGCGACCGGGCCAGGTGCGGCGCCGCTCCGCGTGGTGTCCCGAGTGCTCCGCCCTCGCCCGTCCGCAACCGGTCGTGCTGGGCGAAGCACGCGCCCTCCCGCGCAAACCCCGTCGCCCCGCGCCCGCGCTCTGCACCAAGACGCCTGACCTGCCCGCCGGAACCGCGTTCGTGAGCGCCTGCGCTCCGCGCCCGGCATCCGCGGTGGAAGGACGCCTACGGGCAGAGCTCGGAGCGCGGATCGAGTTCGACGCGGCGGTGAACGCGGTGAAGGTGTCGCGCCCGTTCTTCCGCCACACGGAGGTCTGGCCCGACATCGTGTTCCCGGAACTGCGAGTCGCGCTCGAGTACGACACGGTCGGCCGTCACGGCCTCGAGCACGTCGGCAAGCGGCAGGATGCCGATCTGCGCAAAGACCGCGCCCTCCGTGCCGCGGGGTGGGAGGTCATCCGCATCCGCACCGGGAAGCTCGAGCCTCTCGGTCCGCACGACCTCGCACTGTCGTCGGTGAGTGCGAAGAGCGTGGCGCGCATCGTCGACGAGCTGCGGGCCATCCGCGGTGCGCTGCTCGTGGATGCGTATCTGCGGTGAGGCGTTGCCGCGCTCCCGGCCACCCGCCGCGAAGGAGAACTCCTCAAATGAAGGAGCCGACAGCGCAGAACGTCCTTCATTCCGCGACTTCTCCTTCAGAACGCGCGGAGCGACTCCCAGAACGCGCGACGCGACTGCCGGCGGCGCCCCCTCAGCCCTTCCCGAACCGGAACACTCCAGGATCGAGCGCGAACCCGAGCCCCGGAGCATCCGTCGGCCGGATCCGCCCCTCGAATGACGGACCGCCGAGCACGAACGACGGCGCCGGATCGTAGGGGTTGACGCCCCGTGCGAAGGTCTCGACGCCGATGCCGAGGTGCGCGGTGACCTCGGGATAGACATGCCCCGAGACGGGCACACCGCGCTCGGTCGCCCAAGCGATCAGCTCGCGCGCCGGTGTCACGCCGCCGATCGCGACGACATCCAGCCTCAACGCCTCAACCCCGCCGACCTCGACCAGTGCCTTCAGCACGGCGGGGTCGGTGACCTCATCGCCGACCGAGACGGCGAGGCCCGATTCCCGACGGATGCGCGCGACACCCGCGGCATCCTCCGGCAGCAGCGGGTCTTCGAGCCAGGCCAGCTGCGGGTCTCCCCACTGCGCGATCTCGGCCAGGGCGGCATCGGCATCCGGCCACCCGAAGCCGACATCGACGATCAGACCGGTCGCGGAGGGCAGCTCGGCGTTGAGCAGGGTGAACAGCTCGCGCATATATGCCGGATCGGGAATGCGGGAGATCTTCACGTACGTCCAGCCGTCCGCCTGAGCGAGAACCTCGTCGGCGACCTCGCGCGGAGCCCGGTCAGGCGACGGATATGCGGCGACGAGGATCGAGTCCCGCGGCGCGTCTCCGGTGCCGAGCAGCTTCCACAGCGGCACATCCGCACGCTGGGCTGCGATGTCCCACAGCGCGATGTCGACGAGGCCGATGGCCCGCCGCACGAGCCCCACCCGTCCGACGATCGCACTGCCGCGCAGCATCCGATCCCAGGTCGATGTCGGGTCGTCGGCATCCGCACCGACCGCATGCGCCGCGACGAGCCGGTCGACGATCTCGGCCATCGGCGCCTCACGCGACAGGCAGTACGCGACGCCGGTCGTGCCGTCGTCGGCGGCCGCCCGCACCGCGCTGTACTCGCGGCGCGTCACGGTCATCGCGCCCAACTGCAAGGGCGCGGGAAGAGGCAGCGCGGCCGTGGCCGTATCGATGCGCTCGATCGTGCTCATTCGGGCTTCTTCGCCAGGGGTACGCCGTAGTCGACCATGAAGCCGCCGTCGACGTAGAGGGTCTGTCCGTTCATGTAGCGGGACTGGTCGGAGACGAGGAAACTGACGGCCGCGGCGATCTCGCTCGCGTCGCCCAGGCGCTTCGCGGGGATGCGCGACAGGATCGTGTCGAGGCTGAGTGTGCCCGCCTCGACGCCCTGCCGGAACACGCCCGTGTCGACGTAGCCGGGCGCGACTGCATTGACCCGCACGCCGCGCGAGGCCCACTCGGCACCGGCGGTCGAGGTGAGGCCGATCACCGCCGCCTTGGTCGTGGCGTATGGCGCACGCCCCGCCGACCCGCGCGACGAGATGGACGAGATGTTCACGATGCGGCCGTCGCCGCGCTCCAGCATCCGCTTCCCTGCGGCCTGCAACGCCGAGAAGACGCCGTGCAGGTTCACGTCGACCACGGCCGACCATTCGTCCCAGCTGAGGTCTTCGATGCCGCGGTGGCGCTGGATGCCGGCGTTGTTGACGAGCACCTCGATGGGTCCGAGCTCGGCCTCGATCTCGCCGAACACCCGGTCGACGCCGGCGTGGTCGGTCACGTCGAGCTCGCGCCACAGGATGCCGGCGGGGTTCTCTCCCGCGGTCAGTCCGGGCACGCGGTCCGCGGCGACGACCGTGTAGCCGTCGGCGGCGAGGCGCTGGCCGATCTCCCAGCCGATGCCGGCGGATCCTCCGGTGACGATGGCGATGGGCGCGGTCATTGCTCTCCTCAGGGGGTTCGAGATTTGCTATAGCAAGTGTAGTGGCCGGGCGACTCAGCGGTCGAGCAGATCCGCGACGACCGCCGCGACATGCTCCTCGAGCAGGTCGAGCGCGCCGGGAGCCAGCGGCGTCTGCCACGCCTGATACGCCCCGCGGTCATACGCGTCGCGTGTCGGCAGGTACACGAAGCCCGGGCCGTTCGTGAGGTTCATCACGACGATCGGCGTCTCGGGGAACCGCGCCCGCAACGCGGTCTGCAGGCGCGAGTACGCCTCGCCCGGATGACCCACGATCACCGCATCCCCGAGCCGCCAGGCCCAGACCGGATGCTGCACCGTCGGCCCGTCGATGTACCCGTCACGCAGGTTGCGCGCGCGGCCGAGGCGTTCCTCGCGGGAGCGCGGATCGATGTCCTTCCACTCCTCGGCGAGCTCTTCCAGCGCCGGCAGGTCGCGCAGCGGCAGCTCGACGCTCGTCACCGAACCGGCCGCGCCCTCCCCGCCGTGAGCCACCTCTCCCGCCCAAATCGCCAGCGGCGCTCCCGACTCCACGACGCCCTCGAGGGTCAGTTCCTCGCCCGGCGCCGGCAGCGAATCGAGGGCCGCGAGCACCGCGTGCCCGAGCGAGCGTCCGTGGCGGTCGGCGACCGTGACGTCACCGGTGTACTGCTCGCGGGGTGCCAGCTCGCCCGAGGCGCCCTGCACGAACAGGCACGGCGCACCCGTGGCGGCCTCGACGATCTCGCGCGTCGCGCCGACGTAGTCCGGCGACACCTCACGGCTCTGCCAGGCGAGCGTGGTCGGGTGGCAGGCGTAGTTCACGAGCGTGCCGCGCACGACACCGTCGACGCTGAGGCGGCCGATCATGACGGTGTCATCGGCGGTGCCGGCGGGGTTGAAGCCCACGAGCGCACGCCCGTCGACGTCGAGCTCGCGATCGGCGGCCAGGGTGCAGCGGCCGCTCGTCCACTCGATGAGTCCGAGGACCGCGCCGTCGAGGGCCTCTCGCCCGGCGGCGATGCCCGCGGCGGCGAGAGCTTCGAGGTACCCGGGGATGAGTTCGCCACCCGGCAGGTGCGCGTCGGCGGCACACAGCACCGCGCCCGCGTGGGTGTGCGAGAGCGACAGCATCAGCTGGTCGGCCTCGAGTCCGAGTCCCGCCAGGATCGCCCCGCGGACGCCCTGTTCGTCGGCCACGCGGCGCCACCAGGTGCCGTCGACCGCGAGCAGCAGGCGCGGCCGCTCGTCTCCCGCGATCACGGCGAGCGCGGTCAGCTCGAACGGGCGGTGCGCCCCCTCGGAGCGCTCCCAGTCGGCGGGACCCCAGTTCTTGGCGCGGATGCCGATGGGCGGCGTGATGTCGCGGCGAGCGACGCCGATGCGCGCGCGGGTACGGGGGATGCGGATGCGGTCGCCGATCGCGGTGGCGGTCTTCGTCATCGTGCCTTCCCTCCCACGCCGGCCGGGATCACGCCCGTGCCCACTCCCTGAGCCTGCCAGAGCGCGGCGGCCTCCGCCCGTCGGCGACGCTCCAGCACCGGGTCGGCCACGGGAATCGCGGCCATGAGACCTCGCGTGTACTCGTGCTGGGGGTTCGCGAACAGGGCGTCGCGGGCGCCGATCTCCACGATCCGTCCCTGCTGCATCACTGCCACCGTCGACGACATGTACCGGATGACGGCGAGGTCGTGACTGATGAAGAGGTAGGTGAGCCCGAGCTCTGCCTGCAGTTCGCGCAGCAGGTTGAGCACCTGCGCCTGGATCGACACGTCGAGCGCCGACACCGACTCGTCGAGCACGAGGAACTCGGGCTCGAGCACCAGCGACCGCGCGATCGACACGCGCTGGCACTGGCCGCCCGACATCGAGCGCGGCAGCCGGTGGGCGAACTCCTCGTCCAGCCGGACGCGGTGCATGGCCTCGCGCACCTTCTCGGCGCGGGTCGCCCGGTTGCCGATGCCGTGCGCGAGCAGCGGCGCCTCGATGATCTGCGTGACGGTCTGGCGTCGGTTCAGGGCGGAGAACGGATCCTGGAACACCATCTGCATCCGCCGCCGCAGGTGCCGCAGCTCCTCCCCGCGCATCTCGTGCGGGTGATGCCCATCGAACACCACGGCCCCGGCATCGATCCCGCCGAGCGCGAGCACGGCCTTCGACACGGTCGACTTGCCCGAGCCCGACTCGCCCACGAGCCCCACCGTCTCGCCGCGGCGGATCCGGAATGACACGTCGTCGACCGCGGTCACCCGCCGGCCGGAGCCGAGCGTGAACACCTTCGACACGCTCTGCACGTCGACCAGCACGTCTCCCGACTCCCTGGCGCGGTCGACCGCGCTGATGGAGCCCGCCTCGACGACCGGCTCGGTGCCGCGTTCGAGGACCTCGGCCGCGGTGCGGATCGGGTCGTGCACATCGATCGTGAGGTCGACCACGGCTCCGAGCAGCGCCTTCGTGTACGGATGCTCCGGCTCGGCATAGAGCTTGTCGACCGGGGCCTCCTCGATCACCCGCCCGTGCCGCATCACGTGGATGCGCTCGCAGAAGCCGGCGGCGACGCCGAGGTCGTGCGTGATGAGCACCACAGCGGTGCCGTGCTCATCGGCCAAGCGGTCGAGCAGGTCGATGATGCGCGACTGAGTCGTGACGTCGAGCGCAGTGGTCGGTTCGTCGGCGATCAGGACGGCCGGCCGAGACGACATGGCCATCGCGATCATCACGCGCTGCCGCATGCCACCGGAGAATTCATGCGGGTACTGGGCAAGACGCTCCTCGGGGAGCGGCACACCGACCTCAGTCAGCAGCTCTACGGCCCTGGCCCGCGCCGCATCCTTCGGCACCCGATCGTGCAGCCGGATCGCCTCGACGAGCTGGTGCCCGATCGTGCGCACGGGGTTGAGCGACGACATCGGGTCCTGGTAGACCATGGCGATCTCGCCGCCGCGCACCCTCGTCATCTCGCGCTTGCTCAGAGTGAGCAACTCGCGATCGCGCAGTCGGATGCTACCGCCGAGCGTCGCGCCGTCGTTGAGGCGCATGATCGAGAGCGCCGTGAGCGACTTTCCCGAGCCGGACTCGCCGACCAGCCCGATCCGCTCGCCGGGGCGCACCGCGAACGAGATGCCCTTGACCGGCATGGCGTCGCCGTAGGAGACGGTGAGGTCCTGCACCTGCAGGACGGGCGTGGCATCGGTCATCGTCCCTTCCCCTTCCGATCGCCGCCGAACTGATCGGCGAGCACGTTGAGCAGCCAGATGGTGACGAAGATGAACAGCGCAGGGAACAGCACGTACCCGATCGACTGGTACATCTTCTGGTAGCCCTGCTGCACGAGGGTCCCCCAGGTGGCTTCGGGCGGCGCGATGCCGAGGCCGACGAAGCTCATCGACGCCTCGAGGAGGATCGCGTTCGCGGCGTTGATGGCCGCCTGCACCACGATCGGCCCGCGGGCATTCGGCAGCACCTCGGCGAACAGCAGTCGGCTGCGCTTCGAGCCGAAGGCGACGGCGGCCGTGAAGTAGTCCTCCTGCAGCTCACTGAGCACCGAGGAGCGCACCAGGCGCGCGGTGGTGGGGGTGAGCAGGATGCCGATGATCACGGCCAGTTTGACCGGATCGGCGCCGAACGCCGAGATGAAGACGAGCGCGAACAGGATCTGCGGGATCGCCATGACCGTGTCGGCCAGACGCATCAGGATCTCGTCCCACACACCGCGGGCGAACGCGGCCGCCATCCCCCACGCGATGCCGAGCACCATGGCGACCAGGGTCGCACCACTGGCGATGAAGATCGTCAGCTGTCCGCCGTACAGCACGCGGCTGAACAGGTCGCGCCCGAGCTCGTCGGTGCCGAACAGGTGCCCGGCTGACGGACCGGCGAACCGGTCGGGCGATTGCGCCGAGGGATCGTAGGGCGCGATCACCGGTGCGAGCACGCAGGCCAGCACGATCACGCCGAGGAGGGCGAGCGGAATCCACGACGCGACCGCGAGACGGCGACGCGGGCGGGCCGAGCGCAGAGCGAGGGTGAGGGTGTCAGCCACGGCTGCTCCTAGCACGAAGACGCGGGTCGAGCACACCGTAGAGGAGGTCGACGATGAGCGTGGTGAGGATGAACATCGCGGAGATCAGCAGCACGACCGACTGCAGCACCGCGTAGTCGCGCTTGAAGACCGCGTCGATCGCGAGCGAGCCGAGCCCCGGCACGCCGAACACGTACTCCACGATCACGACGCCACCGAGCGTGTACCCGACGATCAGGCCGAGCATCGTGAGCCCCGGGATCAGCGCGTTGCGCAGAGCGTGACCGATCACGACGCCGCTCGCCGACTGGCCCTTGCCGCGGGCGGTGCGGATGTAGGGGGCGTCGAGCACCTCGACCATCGAGGCCCGAAGGAATCGCATCAGCAGCGGAGCCGCGGCGAAGGCGAGGGTGAGAGCGGGGAGGATCATCCGCACGAGGTTGTCCGCCGGGTCTTCGCTGAACGGCGTGTAGCCGCGGGCGGGCAGCACCTTGAGCTGCACGGCGAAGACCACGATCAGCACGATGCCGATCAGGAACTGCGGCAGCGCCATGCCGGCGGTGGAGATGGCGGTCAGCACGCGGTCGACCGCTCCGAGCGGGCGCAGCGACGCGATCACCGCGGCGGGCGTGGCAATGAGCACGGCCAGCAGGATGCCGATGAGGGTGAGCTCGAGCGTGGCGGGAAGCCGCTGTGCGATGAGCTCGGACACCGAGTACTGGTTGAAGTACGACTGTCCGAAGTCGCCGGTGAAGACACCGCCGATCCAGCGCAGGTACTGCTCGATGATGGGGGCGTCGAGGCCGGCCTCCTCGCGGAGGCGCTGGAGCATCTCGGCATCCACGCCCGGCGTCGAGCCGAGGCGCGTGATCACGGGGTCGCCCGGCAGCAGCCGGAGCACGACGAACACAAGAAGGGAGGTGGCGATCAGCATCGCGATGCTGATCGCCACCCGCCGGAGGATGGACAGAGCCACGTCAGTCCTTGAGCTGCGCGTTCTCGAGGTGCAGCTGTCCGCCGCCCTCGACCCAGACCCCGGTGACACCGGTGCTGGTCGCGGTGACGACCGTGGACTGCAGCGGGACGATCAGCGGAACCTGCTGGTTGATGATCGTCTGCACCGTGCCCCACTTCTCGGCGCGCGCGGCCTCATCGGGCTCGGCCACGGCGTCGGCGAACGCGGTCTGGAAGTCGGGGTCGACCCAGTTGCACTCGCAGCGGCCTTCGAGATAGAAGTTCAGCGAGTACGCGGGCTCCGGGGGCGTGGACTGGAAGTTCGGCACGATGTACCCGGGGAAGCTCTTGCCCGCCGGATAGAACGAGTCGACCCAGGTTCCGATGTCGTTGTTGTCGATCTTAAGAGTGATGCCGATCTCCTTCAGGCTCGCCTGCAGGATCTCACCGCTCGTGTTCCACTCCGGGTACTGTCCCGCAACGCCCCACCAGGTGAGCGTGCTGCCCTCGGTGACGCCGGCCTCGGCGAAAAGCTCCTTGGCCTTTTCGAGGTCGTACGAGTAGTCGGTCAGGTCACCGCCGAACCAGGGGTTCACCTCGCCGAGCGCGTTGTTCGTGGGAGAGATCGTGCCCTGCCCGTAGTACGCGGCGTCGAGGATGGCCTCGCGGTCGGTCGCATAGGCGAGCGCCTGACGCGCACGCACGTCGTTGAAGGGCGCCGACTGGGTGTCGACCTCCCACGACGGCCACTGGCTGGGGTTGTCAGGCTTGACGAGCGCGATGTCGCCGCCGCCTTCGAGCCCGGCCACATCGCCCTGCGGTACGGACCACAGCACGTCGATGTCGCCCGAGCGCAGCCCCGTGACCGCGGCCGTGGACTCTGCGGCCTTGACGATCGTGATCTCGTCGAGGACCGGCTCCTCACCGAAGTACTCGGGGTTCGGCACGAGGGTCAGGCTGTCGTCGGGCGTGAACGCATCGACGATGTACGGGCCGGTGCCGATCGGCTCCTTGTCGATCGTGGCGAGCGCATCGACGTCGAGCATCTTGACCCAGACGATGCCGGCCGCGAAGGTCGCGATGGGCTCGGAGAGGGTGATGACGACGGTCTTCTCGTCGGGCGCCGTGACGTCCGTGACCATGTCGATCTTGTTCTTCTCCTGGGTCGCGGTCTCCGGGTCGAGGTAGTAGTCGAACGATGCGACGGCGTCCTCGGCGGTGAAGGCGTCGCCGTTCGAGAACGTGACGCCGTCCCGGAGGGTGAAGGTCCAGGTCTTCTGGTCCGGCGACGCCTCCCACTTCTCGGCGAGGTCGCCGACGATCTCGCCCGACTCATCGGTCTTGGTCAGACCGTTCCAGAGCAGGGGGAACAGCACCTCCTCCCAGGCGAAGGTGCGGATGGCGGGGTTCAGCTGCGGGATGCCTTGAGCGGCGGCGACGGTCAAGGTGCCGCCGTCCTGCGTCTGGCCGTCAGGAGTCGAGGGGGTGCTGCTGCAGCCAGCGATGAGGAGCGCGGCGGTGAGCAACGCTGCTCCGCCGAGCAATACACGACGACGCGACATGGGTGCCTCCAAGTGTCGGTGATGCATTCGGGTGGAAGGGTTTCGCTATAGCATGTAGCAAACCCCGGGCTGCGTCTAGTGCGAATCGAGCGAATACGATTACGTTCTCGTTACGCCCACCCGGACCCGTATCCCGCCACGGCGGTGAATTTGCCATAGCATCGGTCGATGCAGGAACTCGGCCGAGAACGGCTCGCGGGTTCCGGCACAGACAGGAGAGCCACGGTGCGCAGCGTCTCGGATCAGAACATCGCCGAACAGGTCGCGGATGAGCTGCGCGCGGCCATCCACTCCGGAGAGCTCGCCCCCGGCGAGCGCCTGGTCGAACGGAAGCTCGCCGACCGGCTCGGTGTGAGTCACATCCCGGTGCGCGAGGCCCTGACCCGCCTGGCCGAGGAGCGTCTGATCACCCGCGAGCCCCGCCGCGGAGCCCGCGTCGCGCAGCTGAGCGCGCAGGACCTGGAGGAGATCTCGAGCCTGCGGATCGTGCTCGAGCAGTTCATGGCCATCCGGGTGCAGGAGCGCTGGAACGAGGAATCCGCCGCCCGCCTCGGAGCCATCATCCAGGCGATGTCGGATGCGGCACCCGGCGACATCGACGAGGTGCTGCGCCAGGACCGCCTGTTCCACGAGACCCTCGCCGACCTCGCCGAGCATCGCTTCCTCGACGAGGTGAGCGGTCAGCTGCGCGGACGCATCACCGGATTCCTGCACGCCGCGAACGCGGCGCTCGACCCCGCCGAGCTCGAGGAGCACGTGCGCAGCCACCAGCAGATCGTCGACGCCATCGCGAGCGGCGACCCCGACCGGGCGCAGGCGGTCATCACCGAGCACGTGACCCGCGCGGTCCGGCGCATCACCCCCTCGGCCGAAGCCGAGTGACACGGCCCGTGCCTCAGAAGACGATCGTCCTCACCGGAGCATCCGACGGGATCGGCGCAGCCGCCGCCCACCAGCTCGCCTCGCCGTCGAACCGCCTCGTCCTGGTAGGCCGATCGGTCGAGAAGACCCGCGCGATCGCGGAGGAGACCGGATCCGAGTGGTTCACCGCCGACTTCGCCCGCCTCGACGACGTGCGGGCGCTGGCCGAGAAGATCACGGATGCCGTCGGCGATGACGGCATCCACGTCCTGGCGAACAACGCCGGCGGCATCTTCGGGGATCAGACCCCGACCGTCGACGGCTTCGAGAAGACGATGCAGGTCAATCACCTGGCGCCGTTCCTGCTCACGAACCTGCTGCTGCCGCAGCTGTTGGCATCCGACGGCGCGGTCATCAACACCTCGAGCATCGGCCACCGCCTCTTCGGGCACATCGACGTCGACGACCTCGACAACACCCGCCGCTTCAGTCCCAACAAGGCCTACGGCGACGCGAAGCTCGCCAACGTGCTGTTCGCGAAGAGCCTGCACACGAAGTTCCATGCCGACGGACTCAGCGCCGTGGCGTTCCACCCCGGCACCGTGCAGACGAACTTCGCGTCCGACTCGTCGAGCATCATGCGGCTGCTCTACCGCACGCCGCTCAAGCACCTCCTGCTCATCGGCGCGGACAAGGGCGGGGACACGCTCCGCTGGTTCATCGAGGGCACCCCCGGCGACACCTGGCTCTCCGGCGCGTACTACGACGAGCGCACCCTCACCACGAAGGTCAACCCACAGGTGAACGACCCGGATCTCGCCGAGGCCCTCTGGCAGCGCAGTGCCGAGCTCGTCGGCATCCCGTCCCCCTGACCCCCTTTCTCTCCCCCTTTCGCCGAGCGCACGGCTCCCCGCCGAGTGCACGGCTCCTCACGCGAACACCCCGTGCACTCGCGAGCAACCCGTGCACTCGGCAGCGGCAGCGGCAGCGGCAGCGGCAGCGGCAGCGGCGGCGGTGGCGGTGGCGGAAAGGCGCGCCGAGAGGTGGGCGCACGCCGGGCGCCGGATCCTGGCCAGAAGTCTGATTGAGGATGGGGCGAGGCGCGCGTAACGTGTTACCGGTCAAAAGCTCAGCCATCGCTCGCCGCCCGCACCCGGGCGGCCATTCAGGGAGGCAAGGATGCCCCGCACGAATCCGAAGAATCCGGCGTATTCCGTCTGGCGGCGCAAGCCGGTCGGCGACCTGAACGAAGAGGCGGAGAGCAGTGGTCTCTTCAAATCCCTCGGGTTGTGGCAGCTCACCGCGATCGGCGTCGGCGGCATCGTCGGCGTCGGGATCTTCTCGCTCGCGGGCCTCGTCGCGCACGGCGATGCCACGAACCCCGGTGTCGGGCCCGCGGTCGTCATCTCGTTCCTCATCGCCGGACTGGCGTCTGCGGCCGCCGCTCTCTCGTACGCCGAATTCGCGGGAATGATCCCCCGGGCCGGATCGGCGTACAGCTACGGCTACGTCGCGCTCGGCGAGATCACCGGATGGTTCATCGGCTGGGATCTGCTCCTGGAGTACGTGGCCATCGTGGCCGTCGTCGCGATCGGGATCTCCGGCTACCTCGATGCGTTCCTCTCCGGCTTCGGCGTCCACCTGCCGACCGCGGTCACCGAGACGTTCGACCAGCCCGGCGGCGTCGTCAACATCCCGGCGATCCTGATCTGCCTGCTCGTGACTTTCCTCCTCAGCCGCGGCACCAAGACCTTCGGCCGGTTCGAGCTGGTGGCGGTCGGGATCAAGATCCTGCTGATCCTGTTCATCGTGGGACTCGGCATCTTCTACATCAACACCGACAACTACACCCCGTTCATGCCGTCCGGTTTCGGCCCGGTCTTCACCGGGGCCGCGACGGTGTTCTTCGCCGTGTTCGGCTACGACGCGATGAGCACCGCCGCCGAGGAGGCGAAGGACGGGCGCAAGCACATGCCGAAGGCGATCATCCTGTCGCTCATCATCGCCATGCTGCTCTACGTCGCCGCGACGTTGGTGCTCACCGGGATGCAGAACTACCAGGACATCGACCCGAAGGCCGGCTTCGCCTCGGCGTTCTCCAGCGTCGGACTGCCCGTCATCGCGTCGATCATCTCCGTGTTCGCGGTGCTGTCGATCCTCACGGTCATGCTCACGTTCCTGCTCGGCGCCACCCGCGTGTGGTTCTCGATGAGCCGCGACGGCCTGCTCCCCGGCTGGTTCTCGAAGGTCGACGGCCGCGGTGTGCCGCAGCGGGTGACCTGGATCGCGGGCATCGGCTCCGCGTTCTTCGCCGGGATCTTCCCCATCCGTGCCGTGGCCGACCTGACGAACATCGGCATCCTGGCGGCGTTCGTCGTCGTGTGCATCGCCGTCGTCGTGTTCCGGTACACCAAGCCGGACGCCCCGCGCACCTTCCGGCTGCCGTTCATGCCGGTGGTGCCGATCGTCGGCGTCGGCTTCTCACTGTTCCTCATCTCGCAGCTGCACTGGGAGACCTGGCTGCGCTTCGGCGTCTGGCTCGTGATCGGACTCGTCGTCTACTTCGCCTACGGCCGCCGCCACTCGCTGATGAACCCCGATAGCCCCCGCCGCCGCCGCTGACGCCCTGTCGCCTCGTCCGCCGGCGCTCGTCGCCGCAGCCCGCGGCCCGCAGCCCGCAGCCCGCAGCCCGCTATGAAGGAGAACTCCCGTTATGAAGGACCAGGATCAGCGGATCCTCCTTGATAACGGGAGTTCTCCTTCATGCGATGCGGCCGCGGTGTGCGGGCGCGAATTATGGGCGCTGCGCGGCCGCCGAGTGCACGACCTCCCGCCGAGTGCACGGCTTCTTCACGTCGAGAAGCCGTGCACTCGCGAGTAGCCCGTGCACTCGGCGACCGGGACGGGTGCGCGCGACGGGTCAGACCAGGAGGTTGGCGGTGTCGACGACGCGGTCGCCCTCGGCGGGGAAGGCCGTGCGGGTGACGCCCGACTCCACGTTTCCGGTGTGCAGCAGGGTCGACGAGCCGCCGAACGCGGCATCCGCCAGCTCCAGCGCGCCGCCCTCGAAGCGGTTGCCGACCGCGCGGTAGTGGGTCGCCCCCTTCGTGACCGCGACGTGGGTGGATGATCCCTCGGCGCGGAAGCTGCTGTCGGACAGTGTCAGGTGCAGCTCGCCGTCGCCGGTCCGGGAGACACCGGTTCCGCCCTTGATCGACACATCCGAACCCGCGACCTCGACGACCTGGCGCTCACCCCGCGCCGCCTCGATGCGGGCGTTGCGCAGCGTCGACCCCTCGAATCGCAGCTGCGCCGACGACGACACGATCGGCGCCGCGTCATCCGCCGCGTTCAGGGTCGAGCCGCGGAACGTGACCGCACCCGAGCCCGCGATCTTCATGCCGCCGACGCGGTCGAGCACGGTGTCGACGAACGTGACCGGGGTCTTCACGGTGGCATTGGTGAGCTCGCCGGGAGCGACGAACGTGAAGTGCGAGTCGGCGATCACCGTCGGGCGCCCGGAGTTGTCCGACGCCTGCGTGATCACGAGCGTGTCGGATGCCGTGCACCCCCGCAGCTGGGCGCCGTCGGCATTGATCCACAGCATTCCGGAGCCGGCGAGCGAGGGCTTGCCGATCACCTGCACGTCTTCCAGCGTGAGGTCGGTGATGCGCACGCGCGCCACGAACCACGAGCACACGTGCTTGCGCACCGTGATGCGCTTGGCCGCCGAGCCCCAGGCCGCACCGGAGTTCGCGAACGTCATGAGCCCGGAGTTGCCGGTGTAGGTGAGGTCGTGCTCGTACTGGCCGTGCGTGACGAACGGACCCTGGTCGTCGCCGTCGCCGTGGCAGTTCTCGACGAGGCAGTAGGCGCTCGCGGTGAAGTCGTTCAGGTGCCGCGAGTTGGCGGTGTGGCAATTGGCGACGTATCCGTACAGGCAGTAGATCTGCTGCGTCAGGTAGCCGGCGCCGCCCCAGGTGACCGAGGTGGGGTTCTTGAGCGTGCAGCTCACGGTCGAGTAGTACGTGTTCCAGCGGCGCTGGATGAGCGGCCAGAAGGTTCCCGTGCCGTCGATGTGGTCGACGTCGCAGCGCACCGCGTATTCGAAGGCGAGCGGGTGCGAGCCCGTGTACTCGTCCTTCCCGGTGCCGAGGAACTTCAGGTTCGACACGGTGACGTCCTGCACCGGCACCACCCGGCGCCAGGTCATCGTGCGGTCCTTGCCGAGCGGCCAGCCGTTCTTGTAGTTGATGCGGATGTGCGTGCCGTCGACGATCTGCGTGACCTGCACGAGCCGCTGCAGCTCGCGCTCCCACCGCCCCGACAGCGCGTTCACCTCGGCGGCGTACCAGTCACCGACCGCGAAGAAGGAGGAGTCGGCGACCGGGAAGACGTCGCCGAGGTCGGGGACCACCTCGTTCAGTCGCGCCTCGTGCACGGCATCCGTCACCTCGCCGCGGAAGAACATGACCGCGGCGAAGGGGTCGTCCTTGCCGGCGTTCTCGATGCCGACCGTCGTCATGAGGTGGCCGCCGAAGTCGAACGCGATGCGCGACCGTGAGAATTTGTGGCGACGCACGAAGTTCAGGTCGCTGTGGGCCTCGATGCGGTGGATGCTCGCATCGTTCACCATCGCGTCGAGCGCGTCGTCGGCATTCACCTTCGCGTTCATCACACCGAACATGCGGAAGTCGACGACGCCGTCGTGCAGGAGCAGCCATGCACCGCCCTTCGGACCGGCGAGCACGGTGCCGCCGTTCGCCGCCGGAGCATCCTTCTTCACGAAGCGGTACAGCCCGTCGCCGCCGTCACCGGCCGCCGCGTACCCGGTCGTGCGCACGAGGTCGCCGTCCTTGCCCTTGCGCTTCGCGAGCTCGGTCGCGGTGCCGCCGTTGGCGA
>NZ_JARE01000031.1:0-6504 GCF_000708325.1 Microbacterium sp. Cr-K20
GACGCGGCCACGAGCGCGGTGACCCGTCGCCATCCGGGGATCTGCTCGTCGCTCCACAGCCCGGTGTCGAACGGCGAGATGCGGCCGTGCGGGTGCACGGCCGTCGCCTCGGCGATGACGAGCCCTGCACCGCCGAGAGCGAAGCGGCCGAGGTGCGCGACGTGGAAGTCGGCGACCAGTCCGTCACGCGAGGCGTACATGCACATCGGTGAGATGCCCACGCGGTTCGGCAGGGTCACATCGCGCAGGGTCAGCGGAGAGAAGAGGCTCATGCGGGTTCCTTGGAATGGGGCAGGCGGAGGAAGGCGGCGAGCACCGCGGTGACCACGCCGCACGCTGCGGCGAAGCCGAGCGACAGCTGCAGCGCCCGCTCGGAGAGGAAGGCGGGATCGGCGGTCGACGGGAGCGCGGCGATCACGAACGCGAAGAGCGCGGCGGCGACGGCGCCGGAGAGGGTGCGGATGACGGAGTTGACACCGTTCGCCGTAGCCACCTCGTCGGAGGGCACCGAGGCGGTGATCAGCGACGGCATCGCGGCGAACGCGAAGGCGACACCCGCGCCCACCAGGGCGGACCCGATGAGGACGGGCAGGGCGCCGCCGTGGAAGAGCACTCGTAACAGGAAGGCGAACGCCATCATCGCCGATCCGAGCAGGAGTGCGCGTTGACCGCCGAAGCGCGTGATGACGCGCGCTGCGAGAGGGGCGAGCGCGATCATCGTCAGAGCGGACGGCAGGAGGAACAGCCCGGCCGCGGCCGTGGCGACATCGAGTCCATAGCCCGTGGATGTCGGCGCGAGGGCCTCCTGCGTCGTGAGCAGGTGGTTGGCGTACATCCCGAACGTGGCGAAGAACGAGGCGATGTTGATGGGCAGGATCGGGGCGCGCATGGCGGTGCGCACGTCGATCAGAGGGGCCGGATGTCGCCGCTCCCACAGCATCCAGAGCACGAGAGTCGCGACCGCGAGCAGTCCGAACCCCAGGGTGAGCGGGCTCGCCCACCCCCAATACTGTCCCCGGGAGATCGCCAGCAGCAGCGCGGTGAGACCGAGGGTGAGCAGCACCGCGCCGATGAGGTCGAAGGCGCGACTCGGGCCGGTGGGCGCCTCGGGGATGCGCACCCGGATCAGGACGCAGAACAGGGCGCCGACGACCGCCGAGCACCAGAAGACGGTCGGCAGACCTCCCCACTCGAGCAGCGGCCCCGCGAGGACCAGCCCGAGTGCGGAGCCCATGCCGAGCGTGCCGCTCATGAGGGCGATGCCGAGGACGGCCCGCCGACGCGAGACGAGGGCGCTCAGAAGGCCGATGCCGATCGGGACCACCGCGGTGCCGAAACCCTGGAGTGCGCGGCCGATCAGCACGGCCGTGAACCCGGAGATCACGGCGGCGATCACGGAGCCGATGACGAGCAGCCCCATCGACACCAGCAGGAGGAGGCGGCGGCCGTGCATGTCAGCGAGCCGGGTGACGACCGGGGTGCCGACCACCCCGGCGAGGAGGGTGACCGTGATCAGCCAGGAGGCGTCGGCCGCCGTGGTGTCGAGCAGCTCGGGGACCAGCGGGAGGAGAGGGACGATGAGCGTGAACTGCAGCGACGTCAGCATTCCGCAGGCGGCGAGCAGGGCCACCACCACGCGCTCGTGCCGTTCTCGTTCCGACTTCACCGTCACCGTTCCACTCGCAGGAGCGCCGTCCCTGTCGTCAGGCTATCCGGATCTCGTCAAATGAACAAGCGATTGCTAGGGTGGCGGGATGAGTAGCCGAGCGGATGACGTCGTCCCCGTCGATGAGGCCGAGCGTGACGCCTGGGAAGCCGGTCTCCTGCGCGACGCGGCCGACCTCGGCGACGGTCTCTGGGGCATCCCCGTGGCGATCCCGGAAGGGACTCTCCCCGGCACGCTCGCCTACGCGCTCGTCGGCGACGATGGGGTGCATCTGGTCGACCCCGGGTGGGACACCGCGGAGAACCTCGGGCGCATCGAGCGGGCGATGAGGGCGGCCGGACGGTCGCTGCCCGACATCGCGACGGTCGTCGTCACCCACCACCACCCCGATCATCTCGGTCTCGCCGAACGCGTGCGGACGCTCACCGGTGCGCGGATCGTGATGTCCGCCGCCGAGCGACGGGTGCTCGCCGCGGCCGTCGATCCTGCGGCGCGGGACCCCGAGTCGTATCGGGCCACTCTGGCGCGATGGGGCGTGCCGGACGAGCGTCATGACGAACTGCTGGCCTCGTTCACACGGCCGTCGCTCACGGGCGACGTCGAGCCCGACCTGCTCGTGGGTGACGGCGACGTGCTGGAGCTCGCTGGCAGGCGGCTCGAGGTCATCGCGACCCCGGGTCACACGGGCGGGCACATCTGTCTCGCCGACCGTGACGCCCGCCTGCTCTTCACCGGCGATCACGTGCTGCCGCGCATCTACTCCGGTGTCGGCATCGGTGTGCTCGCGGGGGACGAGCCGATGGGCGACCTGCTGGCGTCGCTCGACCGCCTCGCCGAGTTCGACGACTTCACGGTGCTGCCCGGACACGAGTTCCGCTTCACGGGGCTCGCGGCACGCCGCGCACGGATAGCCGCCCACCACCTGCGTCGCGCCGGAGAGGTGGCGGCGCTCGCCGCGGAACTCGGTGACCGATCGGTGTGGGCCTACGCGAGCAGGCTCACCTGGACCTCGGGCTGGCAGGGGCTCGACGGGTTCTGGCTGCACTCGGCGTTGCGTCAGACCGAGATGCACCTCGGTCTGGTCCGCAGCGGGCGTGCGGCAGCGTGGCTCAGCCGCGGCTGATCTCGCGGCGGTGCAGTCGCCAGCCGGACTCGCCCCGCACGAACACGTCGGCATAGACGCCCATGGCGGCCAGCGTCGGGATGCCGTCGGTGCCCCGGTAGTAGCGGAAGTACGAACGCGCGGTCGCCCGATCGCCGGCGACCTCGACCGTGATGCTCGAGACGTCGTGCCGAGTGTGCGAGCCCGGCCCCTGGATGCCCGCGGCGCGGCGCTCCTGCACGCCGGCGAGGAGGGCGGCACGACCGGAGATGGTCTGCACATCCATCGGGAGGTCCGTGGCATCGGTGAGGTCCCAGACGGCATCCGGGGTGAAGCAGTCGATGTACTGCTCGGGGTCGCCGGCATCCGCCAGTTGGGCGATGCGCGCGAGGAGCATCGCGATCTCCTGCCGATCGCCGATGGCCTGCAGGTCGACGTTCACGGCGCCTCCCCGGCCCAGCGCCGCAGGTGCGCGCGCAGGTCGGCGGGGATGGGAACCGGATCCTGTTCGGGGGAGACCGCGACGACGGTGTTCTCGGCACGAGCGACGATCGCGTCGTCCTCGATCCTGGTCATCTCGAACGCGAACCGGAACGAGGTGCTCCCGATCCGACCCATCCGCAGGTCGATCCGGATCTCGTCGAACAGACGTGCGGCGGCCAGGTACTCGCAGGTCGTGGCCCGCGACACCGTCCACCACCCGAAGCGCTCGATGAGGGTGTCCTGACGCAGCCCCTGCAGGAACAGGAACTCCGACTGCAGGCCCTCCATCTTGGGGAACCACGCGGCGTAGTACAGGATGCCGGCCGGGTCGGTGTCGGCATAGCTGAGGCGCACCCTGTGCGAGTGGATGATCGGTCGCGGGTCGACCTCGATCACTGCGTCACCGTCCAGCCGCCGTCGACCGGGAGGAAGACGCCGTTGATGTAGCCGGCGAGCGGGGAGAACAGGAACAGTGCGGCCCACGCGATGTCGTCGGGTGTGGCCATGCGCTGAAGGGGGATGCGGGTGAGCACGCGCTGCCCGGTCTCGCTTCCCGCGAAGCCCGCCAGCCGCGGGGTGTCGGTCATGCCCGGTGCCACGCCGTTGGAGCGGAACTCCGCCGAGCGGTGGGCGGCGAGGTGGCGGACGTAGCCCATGATCGCGGCCTTGGATGCTGAGTACCAGGCGTTGTCGGTGCCGACGAGGTTGCCGGCGACCGAGGTGGTGGCGACCATCGCGGCTCCCTCGCCGGGGCCGGTGGCCGCCCACGTGTCGGTCATGCGGCGCACGCTCCCCACGCAGATCTCCAGTGCCCGGTCGAAGGGGATCTCTGACGCGGACGCCGGCCCGGCGTTGTTGTGGAGGTAGCGGATCGGCCCGAGCGCGCGCACCGCATCGGTGAACCCGGCATCCACGGCCGCGTCGTCCGACACGTCTGCCACCCAGGTGTGCACGGCGGGGGCTGTCGCGCGCACCTGCTCGGCGGTCTCCTCGAGGCCCATCGGATTCAGGTCCCAGAGGCTGACGGCGAGACCGAGTTCTGCCGCATGCACGGCGGTGGCCCGCCCGATGCCGCTCCCGGCGCCGGTGATGAGCACCGCGTCTCCTGCTGTGAATCCGAGGTCGACTGCACCCATACCATGCTCCTTTGCCCAAGCATTTGCTTGTTTGACTCTAGCGCTGCGGAAGGTCGAAGGCCAGCCCCGATCACCGGGGCGCCGTCACCGCGAGGAGAGCACGAAACCGCGGTAGTCGGCTGCCGCGACCTCCTCGCACCGATCGATGTAGTTCTTGAAGCCGCCGATGTACGGAAGGAACCCCCGTGCCTTGCCGGCGATGTTCGAGCCGGTGTACCACGACGGCGCCGATCCGAAGAGGGTGCGGTCGGCGAGCTCGAGGGAGTGCGCCGTCCAGGCGGCCGCCGCGTCGGACCGCGCCTCGATCGACGTGTGCCCCTGCTGTCGGCAGTGCGCGATGATCCGCAGCGCGTAGTCGCCCTGCTGCTCCGAGGTGAGTGCCATGTTCGACAGCACGCTGGGGCTGCCGGGGCCGTTCAGCACCAGCAGGTTCGGGAACCCGGGCAGGGCGATGCCGAGATAGGTCGAGGGGAAGCCCGTCCACTCCTCGCGCAGCGATCGGCCGTCGCGTCCGCGGATGTCGATCGCGGTGAGCGCGCCGGTCATGGCGTCGAAGCCCGTGGCGTACACGATCACGTCGTGCTCGCGGTGCTCGTCTGTCGTGCGGATGCCGGTCGCGGTCACTGCGGCGAGGGGTTCCCGGCGCAGGTCCACCAGCGCGACGTGCGGCTCGTTGAACGTCTCGTAGTAGCCGGTGTCGGTGCAGATGCGCTTGGTGCCGACCGGGTGGTCGCGCGGTGTGAGGGTTTCGCGCGTCTCGGGATCCGGCACCCTCTCGGCGAGCTTCTGCTCGAAGAAGACCCGGGCGGCGTCGTTGATCACCGGGTCGACGGTGAGCCCCTGGAACGCCTTGGCGAAGAGCACGCCGCCGCGTGTCCAGCTCTCCTCGAACACCGCGCGGCGCTCGTGCTCGTCGGCGTCGGCGAAAGGGACGGGGTGGCTCGTCCACGGAGACCCCGCGGCGCCGTTCCAGGAGAGTTCGCGCCGACGCGCCAGGTCGTCCTGCTGTCGCTGCCACTCGCCATCGTCGAGAGTCCGGTTGAACGCGGGCACGCTGTAGTTCGCGCTGCGCTGGTACACCGTGAGCTCCGCGGCATCCTGTGCGATCAGCGGGATCGCCTGCACCCCCGAGGAGCCGGTGCCGATCACGGCGACCCGCTTGCCACGCAGGTCGACCGGATCCTCCGGCCAGGCCGAGGTCTGCAGGACCTCACCCGCGAAGTCGTCGCGACCGGGAAGGTCGGGCAGCTGCGGCTTCGAGAGCCCGCCCGTCGCCATCACCAGCCAGCGTGCCGAGGCCTGGAATCCGGACTCCGTGCGCACGTCCCAGCGCTGCGCCCGCTCGTCCCAGGACGCGGCGGCGAGACGCTCGCCGAAGCGGTAGTGACGGCGGACGTCGAACCGATCGGCGACGTGGTTCAGGTAGCGCAGGATCTCGGGCTGCGTCGCGTAGCGCTCGCTCCAGCGCCACTCGCGCTGCAGGGCGTCGTCGAACGAGAACGAGTAGTCGATGCTCTCGACGTCGCAGCGGGCGCCCGGGTAGCGGTTCCAGTACCAGGTGCCGCCCACGTCGTCACCGGCCTCGAGGCCGAGGATGTCGAGTCCCGCCCGCTCGGCGTGGATCGTGGAGTATAGGCCGGCGAAGCCGGCGCCGACGATGATGACGTCGTGTTCGGGGATCATCTGCGGTCCTTCGGGTCGGGGCTGGTCAGGGAGCGGAGGTCGCTCCACAGGATCTCGGCGGCGCTGAAGCCGGGGCCGTAGCCGGGGATGGTCAGGAAGCCGTGGAACTGATCGGGGTGGTGGCGGAGTGTCACCGGGACGCCGGCGGAACGGAGCCGCCGGGCGTAGTCGGCGCCCTCGTCGCACAGGGGGTCGAGGCCGGCGGTGACGACGATCGCGGGCGGGAGTCCTGCGAGGTCGTCGACCGCGAGCGGGGTGACGTCGGCGTCGAAGCGGCCCGGCCGCTCGCCGAGGAAGGTGCGCCAGTAGTGCGCCAGGAGCTCGGATGTGACGAAGTAGCCGGTCGCCCTCGCGCGATGGCTCTCGGAGGACATCGTCGGGTCGAGGAACGGGTAGAGCAGCACCTGTGCGACGACCGGGCTCGCGCCGCGATC
>NZ_JARE01000032.1:0-9900 GCF_000708325.1 Microbacterium sp. Cr-K20
CCTGGGCCCGGTTCGTCATCGCCGAGGTGCACGCGGGACGTGCGCTCGACGACGTCGCCGCGGAGGAGCTGGCCGCACGAGCATCCGCCGTCGATCCGCATCGCGCTCTGCTCGACCTGCTCGCACCCGATCTCGCCGCGGACCCGGCCGTCGTCGCGATACTCCCGCGCCACATCGGCTGACCTCGCATGTGGCGTTGACGCGCACGTCATCGGAGGGTGTAGCAATCAACTCTCATCGGGACAGCTGTGCACAGCTTCAGAAATCGCGTTGGACAGAGCATCAACGAATGCGTAGGGTTTCAGTTGTAAGTGAAACTGTTGTTGCGGATATCGACGGCTTCACCGATCGAAAGAAGGATGTCATGTCTTCCACGCTCCTCACGCGAGGGACACTTCTGGTTGATGACGCGCTCAAGGACCGCGCCGTCGAAGCTGTGCAAGCGGCACGTGACGAGCAGATCGTTGAGCTGACGTTCACCACCAGCACGGGTCGCACGGTCACCATGGACCCCGCAATCATCGACCTGTTCAGCCACATGCTGACGCGTGTCGCGCTAGGCGGAGAGCTCACCGTACACACCGTCCCAGAACTGCTGTCGACCATCACCGCGGCCGAAATGCTCGGAGTCTCGAGACCGACGCTGATGAAGTTCATCCGGAGCGGTGAACTTGAGGCAGTCATGGCCGGATCCCATCACAGAGTTCGCTCGGCCGACATCAGCGCACTCCGCGAGAAGCGCGAGCTTGCGCGACGCGCAATGGCCGACGATCTGCTCGCGCTAGGCGACAACGAAGACGAATAGAAGACGGATAGCCTGGCGGGGTGCGCGTACCCGTTGCATTCGTCGACGCCAATGTCTTGTACTCCAAGACGTTGCGTGACTGGTTGATGCTCCTGCGCATCGAAACCGGTGGGGGGATGTTCGCACTGTGCACCTCCGAGGACAGTCTCACCGAAGCGCTCTATCATCTGCGAAAGAGTGAGCCTGCAGCGCCCGGTGAGTTCACCGGGGAGATCCAGAAACGCATCCGCGAGTACTTCGACGATGTCATCGACGCGTTTCCCGCCATCGAATTCCCCGGCGACGACGAACACGACCAGCACATTCACGCCGCCGCCACGTTCGTCAACTCCGCATACCTCATCGCCGATGACACCGGCTTCCAGAAAATCGACACCGATCTTCTCCCCTACGAAGTCCACACTGCGGATACGTTCTTCATGTTGGCCGCAGCGAATATGCCCTCAGCAGTGGATAGCGTGATCATTCGGCAGCTGAAGTACTACGCGGGGCGTGAGAACGCGAAACGCCTCGACGTCAAGCTGCAGGAAGCAGGCTGTCCGAGGTTCGCGGAATGTATTCGGTTGCACCTCGAGCACCTCGCCGCTGGTGAGTCGACACACGGAATCGCAGACGAGCTGATCCTCGCAGCACCTGCCCCGCAAGCATCCGCCGTGCTCGGGGTGCTCACCGACCACGCCCGCTGATCCACCCCCCGCTGGCCCCCACGCACACGAAGAGCGCCGATTCCCAAGGACCGGCGCTCTTCGGCGTCTGCGGTGCATCAGCCCTTGACGGCACCGGCCATCATGCCCGCGCCCAGGCGACCCTGGACGAAGAGGAACAGGATGACCACGGGCACCGAGATCAGCGTGGCGCCCGCCATGATGCCGGCCCAGTCGGTGGCCGACAGCTCGCTGCTGAACGTCTGCAGCCACAGCGGCAGGGTGGCGTTGCCCGGCTTCGTCATCACGACGAGGGCCAGGGTGTACTCGTTCCACGCCTGCAGGAACGCGAAGACGGATGCCGTGACGATGCCCGGTCCGAGCAGCGGCAGCGTGACCCGCATGAACGCCCCGAACCGGCTGCAGCCGTCGACCATCGCCGCCTCTTCGAGCTCGGCCGGGATGCCGTGGATGAACCCGCGCAGCAGCCACACCGTGAACGGGACGACCGTGCCGATGTAGAGCAGTGACAGGCCGCCGACCGTGTTCAGCAGGTGCCAGCCGTCGAGCATGCGGAACTGCGAGATGAACAGCGCCTCGGTCGGGATCATCTGCACGATGAGCACGAGCAGGATGATGAGCCCGCCGCCCTTGAAGCGGAAGCGGCTCACCGCGATGGCGGCGAAGAACCCGAACAGCACGGCGACCACGACCACGATAACGGTCACGCCCGCGCTCATGCCGAGCGCCGACCAGAAGCCGCTGTCGGCGAGGATGCCGGCGAAGCTGTCGAAGCTCAGCGGGAACGGGAAGAACCGCGGTGTGCGCGAGAACAGCTCCTCGTTGTCCGAGAGGGCGGTGTTCACCATCCAGTAGATCGGGAAGACGAGGAGCAGCGCGGCGGCCACGGCGACGCCGTTCCAGGTGCGCCGGCGGGCGTCGTTGCGATTGCCGATGGTCCGGCGCGAGCGCGGCGGCACGACGGCGGCGATGTCGGTGGTCCTGGTCATGGTCGGGGCACTCATTCCGAGACCTCCTTCTGCTGGGCGAACATCTTCGCGATGTACTTCCAGGTGAGCAGCAGCGTGAGGATGAGCACGATCGTCGCGAGAGCCGACGCGTCGCCGTACTCGCCCTGGCCGATGCCGATCCGGTAGATGTAGGTGCCGAGGAGGTTGGTCTCCTCGATCGAGACGCCCGCCTGCTGCAGCACGTAGATCTGCGTGAACACGCGCAGATCCCACACGATCTGCAGGAGTCCGACGATCATGACCGCCGGGGTGATGAGCGGCATCGTGACGTGCCGGAAGCGCGTCCAGGGTCCCGCGCCATCGAGCTCCGCCGCCTCGAGCACCTCGGTGGGCACCTGGGTGAGGGCGGAGTAGATCATGAACACGATCAGGGGCAGGCTGCCCCAGATGACGGTGATCGCGGCGATCGTGAACACGCCCATCGGAGTGGAAGTCCACGGGAAGCCGGCCATGTCGGGGAATCCGATGCGCGCGAGCACCCAGTTCACCAGGCCGTAGCGGGCGTCGAACAGCCACTGCCAGATGACCATGGTCACCAGCGCCGGCGTCGCCCACACGAGCAGCAGCGTCACCTGCAGGGCGATGCGGGCCCAGCTGCTCACCTTCGTCAGCAGCAGCGCGATCAGCATGCCGATCACCATCGACAGCGACGCGCACACGGCGCAGAAGAGCACGGAGCGGAAGAACACGACCCACATGTTGGGGTCGGTCAGGATCCTGCCGTAGTTCGCCAGGCCCACCCATTCGGGCTCCTGGCCGAACTGCTGCGCCAGCCCGAACTTCTGCAGCGACATCACAAACTGCTGCAGCAGCGGCCAGCCGAGGGCGATCAGCACCGCCGCGAGGAGCGGCGCGATCAGCAGGTACGGGAGCAGCGCTCCCCGCGCGCGGCGCGGCCGCGTGCGGGGAGCGGGCTGCTGCGGGGACGCCTCGGGGGCGACCTCGACATCGATCACGGGAGTGGTCATCATCAGTCGCCGTTGAGGGTCGCTTCGATCTTCGCGCCGATGCGCGTGACCACCTCGTCGATGTCCTCACCCTTGGCGATCGCCGAGTAGAGGTCGACCGGGATGTTGTTGCCCTCCACGATCGCCCAGTTCGGTGCCGCCGGGGTGAGGGCGCTCGTCTCGGCGATCTGCTGCTGCAGCTCGGCGTCGACGATGCCGTCGGGGATGGCCGACGCGAAGGTGGTGTTGCCGGGGACCCAGCCGGAATCCTCGGCGAGCTGGGTCATGAAGTCCTCGCTGAGGATCAGCTTCATGGCCTTCTTCGCGAGCTCCTGCTGCGACGACTTCGCGGCGATGCCGACATTGGAGCCGCCGAGGAACTGGTGGCTCTCGCCGCCGGCCTCGACCGGAGGAAGCGCCATCACACCGGTGACGTCGGCGAGCTCGGGAGAGATGCTGTCCTGCGCGAACACGCGGTAGGAGAACATCGCGACCTCGCCGTTGTTGTACGGAACCCAGGGGTTGCCCGCGGTCTCCTTCGCGTCGAGCGCGCCGAGGGCCGAGCCCTGCCAGATGGTCTGCATCTGCTCGAGCGCGGCCTTGGCCTCGGGGGTGTCGAGTCCGCTGACCCAGGCGCCGTCCTTCTCCTCGGCGTAGTTCGCGCCGTGCGAGAACAGCCAGCCCTCGAGCCCGTGCACGTCGACGACGGGGAAGTAGATGCCCTTGAAGCCCTCGACACCGTCGGGGTTCGCCTGCTGCACCGTGGCGGCTGCGGCGACCAGGTCGTCGAGCGTCTCGGGAGCGGCGATGCCCGCCTTCTCGAGCAGATCGGTGCGGTAGAAGACGACGCTGGTGCCCGCGTAGAGCGGGTAGGCGTAGGTCTTGCCGTCGAGCGTCGCCTGGTCGACGAAGCTGGGGATCAGGTCGTCGCCGTCGACCTCGTCGTACAGGTCGGAGATGTCGGCGAGCGCCCCGACGTTCGCGAACGTCGCGGTCTTGGTGTTGCCGATCTCGACGATGTCGGGGGTCTCGGACTCGCTCGCGAGCGAGGTCTGGAGCCGGGAGACGATGTCATCCCAGGGCTGCATCTCCACAGTCAGTGTGGAGCCGGGGTTCTGGGCGGCGAACTCGTCTTCGAGCCACGCGACCGCATCCTCGGACACGGAGTCCTGCATGAGCCACACGCGGAGGTCTCCGCTGTCGGCGTCGCCTCCGTCGTTCCCGGTGCCTGAGCTGCAGCCGGTGACGGCCAGCACCGCGGCCAGTGAAGCGGCCGCCGCGATCAAGGTGCGTCTTGCCATTCTCGTTCCTCCATGGTCTTCCTCGACGGGCCCGAAAGGCGCCCGATGAACGGGTGGTTCAACCGTTTCTCACGCTAACGTGCAAACGGTTGCATTACAATAGCTTCTTCGTTGAAGAGGGTGTAACGGTTGTGTTTCTGTTTGATTACCAGGGATAAGTCAGTGGTTGCGGGGAGCGCGGTGCAGCGATCACGACCTTCGGGGGTGTGATCCCTGCACCGCGTTGCACAAGGTCAGACGGCGATGGCCGCCGTGGCGCGGGTGACGGTCTCCAGCACCGAGATCGGTGCGAGAAGCTGCGCCGTGGGGATCGGGGCTGCCCCCGTCGCGAGCATGCCGGCGAACGCGTCCACGCCGGGCTGCACGTAGTCGGCACCCAGCACGATGTCGCGGCTGATGACCCCGTGGCCGCCGACGGCCGTCGCGCGGAACGGCACCTGGCCATCGCCGTCGGGGCGGATGAACTCGAGCGTGACGAGCACGCCGCCGACCCGGTAGCGGGCGACGACCCCTCCCGGCAGGCGCTGCACGTCGATGTCCTCGGGCTGCCCCGGCACGAGACGCTGCGCCACGTCGGCGATGTGGATGCCGTAGAAGAAGATGCCGCTGTACGGGCTGGCCGCATCCGCGGGTCCGGTCACGGTGACCGCCTGCAGCTCGCCGATCGATCCGAGGCCCTCGGCGATCGCGTCGGTGTCGGCCACCCAGCGCAGCGCCGACGACGAGGTGAGCACCGTGCCGCCACGCTCGGCCGCGGCGACGATCTCGTGCGCATCGGCGATGCTCGCCGCGAGCGGCTTGTCGACCCAGACCGGCGTTCCCGCCTCGAGGAACGGCACGGCGTGCGCCCGGTGCAGCGCCCCGTCGCGCGAGGTGACGATGAGCGCGTCGATGCTGCCGAGCAGGTCGCCCGACTCCGCGACGATCTGCTCGATGCCGCCGAGTTCCGCGAGCTCGCGCGTGCGGTCATCCTCACCCGCGACGAGCGCGACCACCCGCACCGGCACGTCATCCGGCCGCTCGACGTTGAGGTAGCGGATGATCTCCTCGGCGTGGCTGTTCTCGATGCCGACGATCGCGACGTTCTTCGTTTCCATGTCTCTCATCCTCTTTCACTCGTGGAGGTCGACGGGACGACCGGTGCGGGCGGACTCGTACACGGCGAGCACCACCTGCAGCGCCCGGCGGCCGTCGTCGGTGGTGATGGCGGGGCGACCGCCGCTGCGGATCGCCCGCACGACGTCGAGGTACTGCCGGCGATGCGCCATGTCGACGTCGCTCCACCCCTCCGGCACATCGTGCTCGACGAGCGAGTCGGCATCGGGCTGCGGCGCGGTGGCCGAGGCGAAGAAGGCGAGCCCGTCGTTCTCCATCACCGCGGTGCCCTGCGAGCCGTGCACGGCGAGGCGCACCGGAAGCCCCGGGTACGCCGCGGTGCTGGCGAGCAGCAGCCCGATGGCGCCGCTCTCGAACTCGATCGTGGCGCCCGCGACATCCTCCACCTCGATGCCCTCGTGCGCGAGACGGCCGGTCTTCGCGCTCACCGACACCGGGGTGCCGAGCATCCACAGGAGCAGGTCCAGTGCGTGGATCCCCTGGTTCATGAGTGCACCGCCGCCGTCGATCGCCGCGGTGCCGCGCCAGTCTCCGGACTCGTAGTACTCCTGCGGGCGGAAGAACGCCGACTCCACGACACCCGATGTCACGCGTCCGAGCGCGCCCTCGTCGATGGAGCGGCGGATGAAGGAGGCCACCGGCTGGAAGCGGCGCTGACTGATGACGGAGACCGTGCGTCCGGAGGTGCGTTCGGCGGCCCGCACCCGATCGGCGGATTCGAGCGTGACGTCGATCGGCTTCTCGACGATCACGTCCACCCCCGCGTCGAGGGCGGCGGCCACCGCATCGGCGTGGAAGGCGCTGGGCAGGCAGATCGCGGCGAGGTCGACGCTCTCGGCGCGATAGGCCTCGGCGGCCGACGCGTGGAACGGCACGCCGTACTGCTCGGCGAGCGCACGCCCGCGCGCCTCGTCGAGGTCGACGATCGCGGCGAGCACGCCGGCGTCGCCGAGAGCCGCGACGAGACGCGCGTGGACGGCGCCGATCACCCCGGCGCCGACGATCGCGATGCGCAGCGGTTCGGTCATGATGTCTCCTGTCGTGGGGGTGGATGCCGGAGGTGTCGGCGCAGTCGGCGGGGCTCGGTCAGCGAGTCTCAGTCGGCCGGGCGCGACCAGGCCAGCGCGGTGCCGCCCTGGTCGGCGGATGCCTGGGCGAGGAGGGCGAGTCGGGTCGGGGCGAGCGAATCCCGCGTTCCGACCTCGGGGGTGCGCCCGTCGGCGAAGGCGTCGAGTGCCTCTTCGGCCGGACGTCGTCCCGGCGGCAGATCGAGCGCGCGGGTCGGCTGATCGTCGGTGGTGACCTCGACGCGGCCGCGGGCCCAGAAGATCTCCGCGGTCCCGCGGGTGCCGACCAGGCGCAGCCGGTAGTCGCCGTGCACGTCGGAGGCCTGCGGGGTGAGCCAGCTCACCTCGGCGGAGACGACGGTGTTCGGCGTCGTGAGGGTGGCCGAGCCGTAGCGCGTGAATCCCTGGGCGCCGTCGAGCGGGGCCGATACGGCTCCCCGGATCACGCCCTCGTCGGCCGGCGCGAACAGGAGCGCGGCGTCGAGGTCGTGCACCGACAGGTCGGTCAGGATGCCGCCGTACTGCGCCGGGTCGAAGAACCAGCCCGGGCGCTGGGCGCGGTTGAGCTTGTGGGGGCCCGATGAGGTGACGCCGACGATTTCGCCCAGCTCTCCGGCGCGCACGACGTCGAGTGCGGCGAGGGTCTCGGGGTAACCGCGCTTCTCGAGCAGCAGGTTCACGGTGCGGTCGACCTCGGCGGCCACGGCCTCGATCTCGTCGAGCTCGGCGAGCGAGGTGCACAGCGGCTTGTCGGCGAGCACATGGGCACCGGCACGGAGCGCGGCGACGGCATCGGCGCCACGCGCTCCGTAGACACCGGCGATCACGGCGACGTCGACGCCCTCGGCGAGCAGATCCTCGGCGCGGTCGAAGGCGGGAACGCCGAAGCGGGCGGCGTGGTGCTCTGCGACAGCAGGGTCGGAGTCCTGTATACCGACGAGCTCGAACGCGGCGCGGTCGGCGCGGGTCAGCTCGTCGAGCACGTAGTCCACGTGCGGATGGGCGGCACCGATGATCGCGATCCGAGGCATGGGCGACAGTAAATCATGCGACCGGTTGCACGGTCAACCGCCGATCGTGCGCGCAGCCTCCGTGGTGGCGCGGACGACGAGGTGCGTGGCGATCGTCACGCGGGCATCCGAGCGCTCCCCGCTGGCGAGCACGCCGAGCAGCAGCTCGGCCGCCGCATCACCCGCCGCCGCCGACGCGGCCGAGATCGTGGTGAGGGCCGGATGCGTGCCGGAGGCGAGGGTGTCGTCGCATCCGATCACGCTGATGTCGCGGGGGACGTCGATGCCGCGCAGCGCGAGCCCCGCCATCACGCCCTGGGCGACCACGTCGTCGAAGGCGATCACGGCTGTCGCCTCGGAGGCGAGGATGCCGCCGACCGCGTCGCGTCCGCCGGCCGAGCTCGGGCGCCCCAACTCCTGCACGATGACCTCGAGTCCCGCGCGCTCGGCGGCCCGGGCGAGAGCGGCCCGACGCTGCTGGTCCGACCACGACTCGCGCGGTCCCGACAGGTAGACCACGCGGGTGTGGCCGAGGCGATGCAGGTGCGCGACAGCCTCGTCGAGCCCTCCGCTCGGATCGATCAGCACCCGCGCCAGACCCTCGATGTCGCGGTTCACGAGCACCACGGGGCGCGACGCGTCGAGCTCGCGGATGCGGTCCTCGTCGAGGCGCGGGGAGGCCAGGACGAAGCCCTCGACCTGGGCGCTGAGGCGCGAGGTGAGGTTGGCCTCGCGGTCGGCGATCTCGTCGGAGTCGCCGAGGAACACCGCGTAGCCGGCGGCGTCGGCCAGCGTCTGCACGCGCCGCACGAGCGGCGGGAAGAACGGGTTGGCGATGTCGGGGACGACCACGGCGACGTTGCCGAAGCGACCGGTGGAGAGCGCGCGCGCGGCGTGGTTCATGACGTAGCCGAGCTCGTCGGCCGCGGCCTTGACGCGTCGCACCGTCTCGGGGTTCAGCAGCTCGGGGCGGCTGAACGCGCGGGAAACCGTCGACCGCGAGACACCGGCCACGCGGGCGATGTCGCCGATCGTCACCGACGTCGATGCCGTCTTCCTGTTGCCTGTCACGTCACACACACTAAGCCCGTGCACCGTGGCTGCGCGCGTGCGAACCCTCGGGAATCTCCTCGTGGGGGCGGCGAGAACGCGAAACGGATCGCACGCGGGGGCTTGACTTTGCAAGCGGTTGCATTAATCTTGCGAATCATGAGCACGACGACGTTCGCCCTGCATGCCCACCCCGACCGCGCCGCGATGGGCGCTGCCGCCGCGCGATCGGCGGCGCGCACGCTGCGCGAAGCCGTGGCCGCTCGCGGCACCGCTCGGATGATCGCCGCCGCCGCCCCCAGCCAGCTCGACGTGTACCGAGCCCTCACCGCCGAGCCCGACGTGCCGTGGGACCGCATCACGATCCTGCACATGGACGAATACCTCGATCTCGACCCCGCGGCCCCCCAGCGCTTCGGCAACTGGCTGCGCACCCACCTCGTCGATGCGGTGCAGCCCGCCGCATTCCACCCCATGCGCACCGAGCTCGGCGCGGAGGCGGCGACCGAGGAGTACGCGGCCCTGCTCGCCGAAGGGCCCATCGACCTGGTGTGCCTCGGCATCGGCGTGAACGGCCACATCGCGTTCAACGATCCGCCCGACGCCGACCTCGGCGACCCGTGCCCCGTGCGCGTGGTGCAGCTCGACCTCGCCAGCCGCGTGCAGCAGGTCGACGACGACTGCTTCGATACGCTCGAGGCCGTGCCCACCCACGCACTGACGCTGACCATCCCGGCGCTGATGAACGGCGCCCACCTCGTGTGCGCCGTGCCCGATGCCCGCAAGGCCGAGGCCGTGCGGGCCCTGGTCGAAGAGCCGATCAGCTCGCACTGGCCGTGCACCGTGCTGCGGCGGCATTCGCGCTGCGAGGTGCACGTCGACCGCGACGCGGCATCGCTGCTGCATCCCGCACCGGCCGTGGCGGCCCC
>NZ_JARE01000033.1:0-19398 GCF_000708325.1 Microbacterium sp. Cr-K20
CCACCGATCGCGGCGGCGCCGAATCCGGCGAGCAGCATGCGCCGACTGCGCAGCGCGGCCGTCTCGGTCTGGGTCATCTCCTGCGGGGTCATGCTCATCCTTCCGTGCGGCGTCATCACCGCGGTCAGGCGTCCGGCCGTCCGGCCGAGCCGCATCATCCGATCGATCCCCAGTCCCCAGTGCCGTTCTCCGAGCGCGTGCTCAGAAGTAGTCGCCCGCCGTGAAGTGGCGGATGCCGTGCAGTCGCGCCGCGCGCCGCAGCGGACGGATCATCCCGGTGCGGTCGTCCTGCCGCACGGCCTCGGGCGCGAACGCACGCAGCGCGCGGTCTTCCTCCGGCAGGGCGGGCACGGCGAGCTCGCACGACGTCACCCCGGCGGATGCCCAGTCCACCGCGATGGCGGCGAGCAGGTCATCCCGCGCACCGTCGGCACCCGGAAGCACGGCGCTCTCGAGGAGCACGCCGACCCCGCCGCGACGCTCGGCCACCGCGTAGCCGACCACGGTCGCTCCTTCGATCCGGCGGTACAGAATGGCGCCTCGCAGCCGCACCTCCGCCATCGCCCAGTCCCGATCACCGCGCACCGGCGCCAGGACCAGATCGGACCGTGAACGTTCGTAGACCTCGCGCACCGGGCGGAGGCTCCCGAGCCCGAGGGATTCGCGCACGACGCGACCCTCGGTCCCGACGGCGACAGGCTCCGCAGCGCGCCAGGGCCCGGCCACGGTCCGCGCCATCGAGAACGTCTCGAACCCGCTGGAGCGGTACACCTCGGGGGTGCCGGTGAACAGCAGGGCCCAGTCGGCGTCGCCCGCCGCCTGCAGGGTCGCGGCGACCAGCCGGCGTGCGAGTCCCTGCCCCCGCGCCCGCTCGGCCACCGCGACGCTGCCGATGGCGTGCACCGCGGCGATGCCTCCGTCGGATTCGCGGAGCCGCTTGGGCAGTCCGTAGATCGACCCGCAGAGGCCATCGTCGTCTTCGGCCACCCGCGTGTGCGCGAGCCGTTCGTCGTCGACGAGCCACTGGTCGGGAGCGAGCGGGGGCGTGAACGCCGTCGCCCACAGCGCCCCGAGCGCCTGCTGGTCCGTGGCGCGGGCGGCACGGATCGTCGCCGCGCTCACGATGCCCGCGCGGCGGCCGCGCATCCCGCCGGCCCGGTCATGCCATCGAAGACAGCTGGTCGCGGGAGATGGTGTGCGTGAGGGTGCGCCCCTCGGCGAAGGCTTCGACCTCGTCGACGACGATCCGCCCCTGACGCAGACGTCCCTGGCTCGTGCCGGCCGCCCGGTGCGGGGTGACCAGCACGCCGGGCAGCGATCGGAACGGACTGTCCGCGGCGAACGGCTCCTCGTCGAACACGTCGATCGCGGCGCTCAGCCGACCGCGCTGCACTTCGTCGATCAGCGCGGCCTCGTCGACCAGCCACGACCGTGCCGTGTTCACGAGCCCCGCGCCGTCGCGCAGGAGCGCCAGCTCGCGGCGGCCGATCAGGTGATGCGTCTCGGGCAGGGTCGGCGCGTGCACGGCGACGATCTGCGCACGCTGCAGCGCCTCGTCGAGGGTGACCAGCTCGGCCCCGAGCCCCGCGGCGACGGCTGTATCGAGAGTCGGGTCGACCAGCAGCGGTTCGGCCCCGAGCGCACGGATCAGCTCGAGATACGCCCGTCCGGTGCGGGAGGCACCGATCACCGCGATGGGGGTGCCGAGGATCTCGCGCTGCACGCCCACGGCATCCGCGTCGTACCAGCCGTCGCCGACGCGCAGGGCGTTGTGCATCTCGGGCACCCGGTGCAGCAGCGCGAGCGTGAACGTCAACGACACCTCGGCGACGGGCCGCGCCATGCCCGCACCGGCCTGGGTCACGAGGATGCCGCGATCGAACAGCGCATCCGTCGCGAAGGGCTTGATCGTGGCGCCGGTGTGCGCGATGAGCTCGAGCTTCGGCAGCGACGCGAGCACGGCAGCGTCGAAGGGGCCGACGCCCCAGCTCGTGATCACGATGCGCGCCTCGGCGAGCTCCGCATCGGACAGCCGATCCACCCGGACGAACGACCCGCCCAGACCGGCGGCGACCGCCTGCAGCCGCTCCGCATCCTCACCCGAGAAGAACTCCGCGAAGAGCTCCTCGGAGACGACCGCGACCACGGTCGGCGCCACCGTTCCCCCGCTCGCCGCCGCGCTCATCGCAACGTTCATCGCAACCATGCCTCGAGGTTCTCGGCGATGAAGGCGTCGTCGTTCAGATCGGGGTACGCGTGGCGCACCCGCGCGATCTCCTCCGCCTGGCCGGGCGAGAGCCCCTCTGCGGGGTCGAGGCACCAGGTGCCGTCGAGCAGCCCCTGCTGGCGGAGCATCTCGTGCACGCCGGCGATCACCCCGTGGAAGTCGTTGCCCGGGTCGAACACGGCCTGGTTGACGTCGACCATGTCGGAGGCGACGAGCCCCAGGTCGCGATACGCCCCCGCGTCTCCGGCCATCGCGCGCTGCGCGCGTTCGAGCAGCGCGACCGCGGCACGCGTGCCGACCGCCCATTGGCCGAGCAGTCCGCCGACGAAGCGCAGCGTGCGCGGGCCGGACGGCGACTCCACGTGGAACTCGGAGAGCAGGTCGGCGACGATCGCGTCGTCGTTGCCGGTGTAGAGCGCGATCTCATCGGCGCGGCCCGAGGCAGCCACCCCGCGCACCAGCTCCAGCGTGCGGTATCGGTCGAAGGGCGCGGCCTTGACGGCGACGACGGCCGGGATCGAGGCGAACTCGCGCCAGAACTCCCGGTCGAGCACGGGGCCGCCGATCGCGGTCTGCAGGTAGAAGCCGACCACCGGCAGCACCTCGCCCACGGCCCGGGCGCGTTCGAGCAGGGCCCGCTCATCGGCGCCGGCCACGCGAGGGCTCACCAGCACGGCGTCGTAGCCCAGCCCGCGGGCGAGCTCGGCCTCGGCGACCGCCTGGGCGGTGCCACCGGCGACGCCGGCGATCCGCACCACGTCGGCACTCGCCCGTGCGTCCAGCTCCTCCGCGGCGAGCGCGAGGACGGGTTCGAACAGGGCGTGCTCGGGGTCGCGGATCTCGAACTGGGTCGTGTGCACCCCGACGGCGATGCCGCCGGCACCCGCGTCGAGGTAGTAGCGCGTGAGGGCCCGTTGGCGGCGCTCGTCGATGCGTCGCTCGGCGGTGAGCGCGAGCGGATGCGCCGGGATCACGGCACCGCGGGCGAGGGTGGCCGCGGCTTCCGGTCGCAGGGTGGGAACGGTCATCAGAACTTCCCGTCGCGGACTGCCCACTTGGTGGGCTTGGCGATCATCGGGAGGCTCTTCTCGATCCAGTCGGCCTGCAGGCCGATCAGGGTCTCGGCCGAGACGGCCGGATAGCCGAACAGCGCCATACACCGGCGGGCGTCGCTGAGCAGGGCGGTCGGCTGCGGTTCGTCGACGATCTCGACCTCGCGGTCGAACAGGGTGCCGAAGCGCCGGGCGATCGAGTCGACGCTCAGCAGCTCGGGCCCGGTGAGGTTGATCGTGAACGGGGCGGTCGAGGCGTGCACGAGGCTGCGGAGCACGACCTCGTTCGCGTAGCCCTGCCAGATCACGTTGACGTTGGCGGTCGCGACCGACACAGGCTGTCCCGCGTGCACGGCGCTGCCGATGTCGGCGAGCACGCCGTAGCGCAGGTCGACCGCGTAGTTGAGGCGGATGATCGCGACCTTGGTGCCGCGCTCCTGCGCACCGAACTCGAACACGCGCTCGCGACCGAGGCACGACTGCGCGTACTCGCCGATGGGTGCGGGCTGCACCTCTTCGGATGCTCCGCCCGAGGAGGCGGGCAGGAAGGGGTAGACGTTGCCGGTGGAGAGCACCGAGATGGCGCTGTCGCGGTAGCGGCGGGCGACGCGGTCGGGCAGGGCGGCGTTGACCTCCCACGCCCACGAGGCGTTGGTCGCGGCACCGAACTTCGCGCCGACCATGAACACCACGTTGGGAGCATCCGGGAGGGCTGCGAAGTCGTCGTTCTCGATCAGGTCGAACGGGACGACCTTCACGCCCGCGGCCTCGAGGCGCTCGCGGATCGCGGCATCGCCGAAGCGCGAGACGGCATACACCGCGTCGTCCTGGCGCCCGGCGGCATCCATTCCACGGCGCGCGAGCATCGCCAGGGTCGGGCCCATCTTGCCGCCCGCGCCGAGGATCACGAGGTCGCCCGCCCCGCGCGCGAGGTCGTCGATCAAGCCGGCGCTCGGTGTGGCGAGCGCCTCCTCGAGATCGGCCTCTGAAGTGAAACTGTGCTGAGTCATGTGGTGCTTTCCCTTCTTCTCAGCCCTTGATGCCCGTACCGGCCACGCCCTCCTGCACGTACCGCTGAGCGATGAGGTACGCGAGGAAGATGGGCAGCAGTGCCACGACGGAACCTGCGAGCATGGTGCTCAGCGGGACGTTCTGCTGCTGCAGCGACGAGATGCCGACGGTGAGTGTGAACATCGCGTTGGACTTCGCGATGATGAGCGGCCACAGGAAGTCGTTCCAGTGCCACAGGAAGACGAAGATGCCGAGGGTCGCCAGGATCGGCTTGCACAGCGGCAGCACGATCCGCAGGAAGATGCGGAACTCACCCGCGCCGTCGATGCGGGCGGCCTCGAACAGCTCGTCCGGGAGGCCCGAGATGAACTGCCGCATCAGGAACACGGCCTGGGCGTTCGCGAGCGAGGGCAGGATCAGGCCCCAGTACGTGTCGACGCCGCCGAGGTTCGCCATGAGGATGAACGTCGGGATGAGGGTGACGTGGAACGGGACCATCACCATCGCGAGGAACGACCAGAACATCACCTCCTTGCCGCGGAAGCGCTTCTTGGCGAAGGCGTAGCCGGCGAGCGCCGAGAGGAACAGGACGGCGACGACCGAGACGAGCGAGTAGATGAGCGTGTTGCCGAGCCAGCCGAGGATGTTCTGCCCGGCGAGCACCTGCTCGTAGGCCTCGAACGAGATGTCCTGGAAGGGCAGCAGCGAGCCGGGGAGCTCGACGACCATGCCCGGCTTCAGGCTCAGCACGACCATCGCGTAGAAGGGGAAGAAGCTGAGGATGCCGGCCAGGCTCAGCCAGATCCATCGCCCGACGATCCCCCACCCGGTGGGCTGGAGCGCGCGGTAGGCGCGGCGCTGCTTGGTCGACATCTTCGGCGGCATCACCGGCGACTGCGTCGGCGGCTGTGTCGGAGGCTGCAACAGAGCGGTCATTTCTGCTTTCCGATCACCAGGCGCTGGATGAGCGCGACGACGAGGGTCATGATGAACAGGGCCACACCGATGGCGGCCGCGTAGCCGTAGTCGAAGTAGCGGAAGCCCTGGTCGTAGAGCATGTAGACGAGTGAGTAGCTGGCGTTCGCCGGACCACCCTGGGTCATCACGTAGATGACGTCGAAGACCTGGAACGCGGCGGTCGTCTCGATCACCGCGAGGAAGAAGAAGGTCGGGCGCAGCACCGGCATGATGATGTAGCGGAATCGCTGCCAGGCGTTGGCGCCGTCGACGAGGGCGGCCTCTTCGAGCTCGCGCGGTACGTCCTGCAGCGCGGCGATGAGGATCATCATCCCGTAGCCGAATCGCGACCAGACGCCGACGACGACGATGGCCGGGATGACGAGCACGGTGCTGCCCAGCCAGGAGCCGCCGAGACCCAGCGGGGTCATCAGCGCCGACCAGGGACCGTTGGCGGAGAAGATCCAGACGAAGATCGAGCCGGCCAGCACCAGCGAGGTGATGACGGGGAGGAAGAAGATCGAGCGGAAGAACCGCGCGCCCCGGAAGGCGCGGCGCACGCCGAGCGCCATCACGGTGGAGAGCACGAGGGCGATCGGCACCGCGAACACCGTGTAGATCAACGTGGTGCCCATCGCCCGCCAGAACAGCGGATCGGCGATCATGCGCTGGAAGTGGTCGAGCCCGCGCCACGAGATCTCGCCGGTGATGTCGTAGTCGAAGAAGCTCAGGGCGACGCCGACGATGCTGGGGCCGAAGCGGAAGGCGATGAAGAGGAGGAACGCGGGGAGCACGAACAGGAACGCGATGCGTGCCTCTCGCCGTGCGAGCACCCGTGCGACCCGCCCTGCGGGCCTCTTGGCCGTGGTTGCCGTCGTCATCAGTGATTCCTCACGTGGGGGAGTGAAGGGAACGGGGGCGTGCGGAGTTCGGGCTCCGCACGCCCCCGGTGCTGCTTACTTCTTGATGAGCGGTGCCGCAGCGGTCGCGGCATCCTTCAGAGCATCCTCCGGGGACTTGTCCCCGAGCAATGCCGCCTGGATCTCGGGAGCGAGCACACCCATCAGCGCACGCGACGAGGCGTTGAGCTCGCCGACCGTGGTGTCGGGCACGTACTTCTCGACCTCGCCGAGCAGCGGGTCATCCGCGTACAGCGGCTCGGTGGTGCTGAGCGCCGAGAAGAAGCCGGCGGCCTTGAGGTACGGCTCGATGACGTCGGCGCCGGTCGCGTACTCCGCGAACTTCGCCGCGGCATCCTGCGCCTTGGAGCCCTTGAGCACCGAGAGCGAGCCGACCGTGCCGTAGGCGACGGTCTCCTTCTCGGTCAGCGGAGCGAGGACCTTGACGTTCTCCTCGCCCCAGAAGGGCAGGACCTCGGGGACCGCGTTGTTCCACGTGCAGGCGACCTTGCCCTGAGCGACGGCCGTCTGCTCGAGCGGGACGTTGGTGGTGAGGGCCTCGGGGTCGAGTGCTCCGGCATCGGCCAGGTCGGTGAGGAAGGTGAGCGCCTTCTCGCCTTCCTTGCTGTCGAAGCCGATGTCGCCGTCCTTCGTGTAGACCTCGCCACCGGCCTGCCACAGCAGCGGGTAGTAGGTGAGGTTCAGGGTGTTCTCGGCGGATGCCGGGTAGTTGAGGGCGTACATCCCCTTCTCCGTGAACTTCGGCGCCATCTCGGCGATGTCGTCCCACGTCTCGGGGTACTCGGTGACGCCGGCGGCCTCGAACGCGGCCGCGTTGCAGAGGAGAGGCTGCGCGCTGGTGAGCAGCGGAGCCCCGAGGATGTCGCCGTCGAGCGTGACCGACTTCTTCACGTTCGGCAGCAGGTCGCCCTGACGCTGCTCGCTCAGCAGGTCGTTGAGCGGCGCGATCGACTTCTGGTACGCCGCGAGCTGGTCGGGGATGAGGTAGACGACATCCGGACCCTTGCCGGCCGCGATCGCCGTCTGGAGGGCCTCGTCGCGGTTGGCCCACGGGAAGATCTCGTACTTGACGTTGATGTTCTCGTTCTTCTTCTCGAAGTCGGCGATCGTCGAGTCCCAGAAGTCCTTGTGCACCGCCTCGTCGGCGATGACCGGGTAGAGCCAGACCGTGATGTCCTGCTCACCCTCTGCGGTGTTGCCTCCGCCGGCCGAACATCCGGCCAACAGGGTGGCGGCCGCGACTCCCGCGGCGACGCCGATGAACTTGCTGACGCGCATGGTGCTCCTTTGCTTGAACCGTGCTGAGTACGGTTCATTATGACACTGGGATGGGATAATTCGTCAAGTACAAGTTCCCAGACGGTTGTTTCAGGCGTGTTTCCCGTTCGAGAACAACAAAGCTTGATCTGAGAATTCGGTGTGCTAATTTGATCGCACCCGACGACGGAGAAGAAGAGGGGGCAGCACATGGCCGTGAACAGTCCGCGTTCGATCGTCGCTCGATCGGCTCTGCAGCTGCGTGACGCAGGCCCCGCGACCGTCAACGACCTCTCCCGTTCGCTCGAGATCTCGCGCACGTCGGTCGAGAACGCCGTGACCGTCCTTGCCGACTCCGGACTGATCGTCGACGCCCCGGCGCAGAACGGCGGCGGGGCCGGTCGACCCGCCCGCCGCTACTCGTTCCACGCGGCCGCCGGCACTGTGGTCGGCGTCGACATCGGCGTCGCCAGCGTGCGCGTCGTGCTGGCCGACCTCGCCGGAGAGGTGATCGTGCAGCGCAGCTACCCCGGCGTCGCCGAGCAGCCCGACGGCGCCTCCAAACTCGCCGCCGTCATCGACGACGTGCGCCGCACCCTGTCCGACGCCGGGATCCCCGCGTCGAAGCTGCGCGCGGTCGGCGTCTCCCTCCCCGGCATCGTCGATGACGCCGGGCGCGTGACCACCTCGGTCGTCATCCCCGAGTGGTCGGGCATCGACATCGGCTCCCAGCTGCGGCAGGCGTTCGGCTGCCCTGTCGCGGTCGACAACGGCGTGCGCCTCGCCGCCGTGGCGGAACACCACCTGGGTGTCGCACAGCTCGTCGACGACGTCATCTACCTCTCGGTCGGCAACCGCATCGCGATGGGCCTCATCCTCGGCGGTCGCCCGCGGCGCGGCATCCACAACGCCGCCGGCGACATCGGCCGCCTCGCCTTCCGCGGGCTGAACACCGAGACCGGACAGATCTCGTGGCGCACCGCCCCGACCGCCGCCGAGGTCTTCGCGAAGGCACGTGGCGGAGACGCCGCAGCGCAGCAGGAGCTCGACGGCTTCATCGACGAACTCGCCCACGGGATCGCGACCCTGACGATGACGGTCGACCCCGCGATGATCGTGATCGGCGGCGGACTCTCCGCCGCACACGAGCAGCTGCTCGACCCGCTGCGGGCAGCGCTCCCCGGACACCTCGGCCTGCCGTTCCAGGTGCCGCTCGCCGAGGCCCGCCTGGGCGCGGAGGCCGCGGCGCACGGTGCGGTCGTGCACGCGTTCCAGCGGCACGCCGCCGAGATCTACGGCATCGACGACATGCCGGCCCCGCCCATCACCCCGCTGCCGGTCGATTCGGCCGGAGCGGACGACACCACCGCTGAGAACACGACCGCCGAGAACACCGAGGAGAAGCAGTGAGCACGTTGAAGGTCGGACTCATCGGAGCCGGCGGCATCTCGCGCGTGCACGCCGACGCCTGGCGGGCACTGGGCGCCGAGGGGTACGTCACCTCTCTGGCCGGTGCCGAGGAGATCGCCGAGGAGTACGGCTTCGAGCTCGTCTCCGACGTCGACACACTCATCGGGCTGGTCGACATCGTCGACATCGTGACCCCCAGCAGCACCCACGCCGACTTCGCCCTGCGGGCCATCGAGCGCGGGCGCGACGTCATCTGCGAGAAGCCGCTGGCGGCGACCGCCGAGGCCGCCACCACCGTCGCCCGCGCGGCCGATGAGGCGGGCGTGCGACTCTTCCCCGCCCACGTCGTCCGGTACATGGGCGAGTACGCGCAGATCAAGGCCGGCATCGACGCCGGGCGCATCGGCACCCTCGCGGTGCAGCGGTTCAGCCGCGCCGGCTCCGCGCCGCAGACGCCCTGGTTCTTCTCGGAGAGCACCGGCGGCGGCGTCATCCGCGATCTGATGATCCACGACATCGACCAGGCGGTCTGGTTCGCCGGCCCCGTCGCCACGGTCTTCGCGGTGCAGAATCCGCCGACCGTCGACGACCGCGTTCCCGCACCCGTCACCGCGCACGTCGTGCTGACGCACCGCAGCGGCGTGATCAGCCACCTGCACGCCAGCTGGGTCGCCCCGGGCATGCCGTTCCGCACGAGCGTCGAGGTCGCGGGCTCCGAGGGCCGGCTGCGATACGACAGCGCCGAAGACGCCTCGCTGCGCACGGATGCCGTGCTGGATGCCGGAGCCACCGACTACCTGCCGCCGATGTCGCCCGAAGAGAGCCCCTACTACGCCGAGATCGTCGACTTCGTGGCCGCGCTGCGCGAAGGCCGCGACGCCAGGGTGACCCCGGCGGATGGCATCGAAGCCGTCGCGGTCGCCGAGGCCGCCTATGCCTCGATCGCCGCCGGCGCCCCCGTCGCGCTCCCCACCCCCGACCGCACCGAGGCCGAGGAGGCCGTCCGATGACCGCCCCCACCCCGCTGCGGATCGCCGTGCTGTCGTTCGCGCACACGCACGCCCTGAGCTACGTGCACGCGCTGAAGGACATGCCGGGCGTCGAGCTGATCGCCGCCGACCCCGACGGCGCCACGGCTCCGGACGACGCCCCCCGCGGCGCCGCACTGGCTGCGGAGCTGGGTGTCGCGTACGTCGACACCTACGACGAGGCGTTCGCCTGGAAGCCGGATGCCGTCGTGATCGCCGCCGAGAACTCCCGGCACCGTGCCCTCGTCGAGCGCGCGGCCGCCGCCGGGGTGCACGTGCTGTGCGAGAAGCCGCTGGCCACGACCGTCGACGACGCGATCGCGATGCGCGAGGCGTGCGAACAGGCCGGAGTGATCCTGATGGTCGCCTACCCGGTGCGTTTCGCGCCGAGCGTGCGCGACGCGATCGCCGAGCTGCGCAGCGGCCGTCTCGGCAAGGTCCTCGGGGTCACCGGCATCAACAACGGCAAGCTCCCGGAGGATCGCGCCTGGTTCACCGATCCCGAGCTGGCGGGCGGCGGCGCCCTCGTCGACCACGTCGTGCACTGCGCCGACCTGCTCGACGAGCTGCTGGGTGAGCGGGCGCAGTCGGTCCGCGCGGTGTCGAACAGCATCCTGCACGCGCAGCGCGAGCTCGCGGTCGAGACCGGCGGACTCGTCACCATCCAGTACCCGAGCGGGGTGATCGCCACAATCGACTGCTCGTGGAGCTGGCCGATGAGCTCGGCCACCTGGGGCGGACTGACGCTGCAGGTGGTGGCCGAGCGCGGCACCGTCACGGTCAGCCCCTTCGCGAAGGGCGTGGCCGGGCACGATGCACGCGGCGAGACGTGGAGCCCCGTCGGTGCCGACCTCGACGCCCTACTCCTCGAGGAGTTCGTCCGCGCCGTGCGCGAGGGCCGGCAGCCGCAGCCCGATGGCGGCGTCGGCATCCGCACGGTCGAGATCGCGAAGGCCGCCCAGCTCTCCGCCGCCCGGGCCGGCGAGGTCATCACCCTCGGCTAGACATCGCACCGCAGGATCCGCACGGCAGAGAGGCCAGGCATGCACACCGCGCACAGCACCACCGGATGGCGACAGCGCGCGCTGGCCGTGATGCCGGTCGGGTCGAGCACCAACTCCAAGGCGCCGACGCTGCTGCCGGAAGAGCCCGAGGTCATCGTCCGCGGGCACGGATGCCGGGTGTGGGACGACCGGGGCCGTGAGTTCATCGACTACCGCTGCGCGCTCGGCCCCGTGACCCTGGGCTATGCGGATCCGACCGTCGACGCCGCGATCCGCGCCCAGCTCGACGACGGCATCCTGTTCGGCCACCCGCATCCGCTCGAGACGACCACGGCCGAGCTGTTCTGCTCCCTCGTGCCCGGTGCCGAGGCCGCGCGCTTCCTGAAGACCGGCGGCGAGGCGCTGGCGGCCGTGATCCGTATCGCCCGCGCACACACCGGTCGCGACCGGGTCGTGCAGATCGGCTACAACGGCTGGCTCAACTCGCTCGCGGCGGGCGCGCGGGTGCTGCCCGGGGCGACGACGGATGCCGTGCCCGGCGTTCCGGCAGCCCTCGCCGCGCTGCACCACGCGGTCGACTGGGAAGACCGCGCGAGCCTCGACCGGCTGTTCCTGACCCGCGGTTCGGAGATCGCGCTCATCCTCATCGCCGCCGACTACCCGGCCATTCCCGAGGCGGCCGGCTTCTACCGCTACCTGCGCGACCTCGCCGACCGGCACGGCGCGCTGCTGGCCTACGACGAGATGGTCACCGGCTTCCGGGTGGCGATCGGCGGGATGGCCGAGGCGACCGGCGTGCTCCCCGACCTGTCGGTCTTCGGCAAGGGGATCGCGAACGGCATGCCCCTCGCGGTCTACTGCGGGCGCCGGGAGGTGCTCGGCGTGCTCGACCGCGGCGAGGTGGTCGTCACGTCGACCTACGGCGGTGAGACGCTGTCGCTCGCAGCCGCCACCGCGACGATGACCGCCGTCCGCGACCGTGACGTGATCGCGCGACTGCTCGCTTCCGGCACCCGACTGCAGAGCGGCCTGAACGCGGTGTTCGCCGAGGCCGGCTCCGGCATCCGGCTCGTGGGGCACCCGGCGTGCCCGCAGTTCGTCGGCGCCGATGCCGAGATCCAGACCTTCCTGCGGGCGGCGTTCCGCCACGGACTCTCCTTCTATCGGGTCGTCTACGTCAACGCCGCGCACACCGAAGCCGACATCGACGAGACTCTGCGCCGCGCTGCGGTCGCCGTGCGTGAGGCGACGGCATGACCGGCATCGACGCGCACACACACCTCGACGAGGGGCGCTTCGACCCCGCGGTCTTCGAGGCCGGCGACCGCCTGGGCATCGAGCTGTACCTGTGCAGCAATCTCGGAAGCTTCCAGGCGCACCCGAGTCTCGACGAGGTGCGGGAGATGAACGAGGTGCTGGCCGGCGAGCTGCGCCGATACCCCGACCGACTCCGCGGCTACTGCTACGTCAATCCGCGCTTCGGCCGTGACAGTCTCGACGACCTGCGCCGCAACGTCGAGGACCGCGGGATGATCGGCATCAAGCTCTGGATCGCGACTCTTGCCGACGATCCACTGAGCGATCCGATCCTCGAGTACGCCGCCGAGCACCGGTTGATCGTGCTCGCGCATGCGTGGCGCAAAACCGTCGGGCAGTTCCCCTACGAGTCGACGGCCGACCACATCGCCGCAGCAGCCCGCCGTCATCCCGACGTGCGCTTCCTGATGGCGCACCTCGGCGGCCAGCCCGAGTCGGCCGTGAACGCGGTCGGTTCCGTGCCGAACATCGCCGTCGACACCTCGGGCACGATCATCGGCGCCGGAGAAGTGGCACTCGCCGTGGAGCGCCTCGGCCCCGACCGGGTGGTGTTCGGATCCGACCTGCCCCACATCGACCTCGCGGCCAACGTCGGCAAGGTGCTCGGCGCAGGGCTCGACCCCGAGACGGAAGAGCGGGTCTTCGGCGGCACGGTCGCCCGCTGGCTCGCGGAGGTCGCGCCATGACCGTGCAGGCGCGACGGATGCTCCACGCGTTCGCCGACCTCGGTGCGACCGACACCACGTGCTTCCTCGGGCAGTGGCCGTACCGGCTCTCCGCCGCCGCGGATGCCGATGCTCTGCGCGCTCACGCCGAACGCCTCGGCCTGCGCTCGGTCTGGGTCTCGCACCTGGCATCCCTGTTCGGCTTCGACACGCGAACCGGCAACGAGGCCGCGCTCGCCGCATGTGCGGATGACCCGCTCTTCCGCGTGTTCGCGACGATCGATCCGCGCGACCCGACCTGGCGCGAGGAGCTCGACGATGCCGTGTCCGCCGGCGCGCGTGGAGTGCGTGTCGCCCCGGGCTTCCATCGGTACGAGGTCTCCGCCGTGCGCCCGGTCCTCGACGCGTGCGCCGACCGCGGGCTCCCCGTGCAGCTGATCGCCCGGCTCGACGACGCCAGGGTGCGGCATCCGTTCTCCCCCGCCGTCGACCTCGAGGTGCACCGGATCGCCGACCTCGTGCGCGAGAGTCCGGCTGCTCCGCTGCTGCTGAGCGGCCTCAACCGCGCGGATGGGATCGAGCTGAAGCGGCATCTCGGCGACGCCGCGCCCGAGTGGCTGCGGCTCGACCTCTGGCACGTGAACGGCCCCACCGGTGTCGCCGACGGTCTCGGCGCCGATCCGGAGCGCTGGGTGTTCGGCAGCGGCTTCCCCGTGCAGGCACCGGAGGCCACGGCGCTGCAGCTCGCAGCCTCCGCGCTTCCTGGACGGGCGATGCGGGCGATCGCGTCCGGCAACGCCGCCGTCATGCTCACCTGACGCCGCGCGCACACCCGATGCGCGACGGTCAGCCGATGGGGAAGTTCTGGATGTCGGTACGTCTGTCGGTGCGCGGCCCGGAGAACAGGCCGGGTGCGTCGATGACGAGGTCAGCCTGTGCGGCGATCAGGTCGAGTTGTGTCGTGAGGGACGCGTGCAGGCTGCTCCATCCGGTCACGACGGCCGCGAATCCTCCGGCTGCGGCCGTCATCATCACGGGCGACCGAACGATGGCGCCATAGGCGAACCACCCGACGATCAGCATGATCGCGACCGCGGAGCATCCGGCGAGCCATCGCAGGCGGGCCCGCAGTCGCTCTGTCCGATCCGCATCGTCGTCCATGAAGCCCCCGCAATCCATTGCCGCACCCATCCCCGCCCTGTGAAATGTTACACGTTGGTCCGTCGAGGCTCAACGAGACGAGACGAGGCGAACGCGGGGGCGGTGCCCCCGCGTTCGCACGTCCCCCCGGCGTGAACCCTCACAGGCCCACGTCGGGGGGCGCAGCCCGGTGCGGGAGGGGGAGGCGCACCGAGAACAAGCGGCTTTCGCCGCGGTCCGTCGCGGAGTCTCGAGTGGATCGAGATCCGCGTCTCGTTCGATCCAGCCTTTCCCCAGGGCCGTGCTCGAACGACGATGACTCCACCCTATATGACATTCGACCAGCTAACGTTTTACCTTTGTCCAGGTTTCGCTCGGCCGACGTGGGAGCGCTTGCTCAGCCCTCCGCCCGCTAACCGACGTGGAAGGTGCCGATGCCCGTTCGCCCATCACTCTCGAAGACGCGGATGTCCCAACCGGATGGGTACTTCTCGTCGCGCTCCTCCTGCCACTCGACGGCCTCTTTCGGGGTGGACGGCTGAGCATCGTGTTCCGGCGAGAAGGCAGAGAGCTTCGAGGCCCAGGCATACCCCTCGACCTCGCGTCCGTCGTCCGCGACGCCGGTGACCCGCACGAGATCAGGCGTTCCGTCCGGCCCGCCCTCGACGCCGAAGGTGTCTCCGTGTTCGTTCACCCCCAGACGTGTCGGCACCTGGTTCAGGTATTGCAGAACGGCGGTCGCCGACGCACCGGCCGCCGCCTGGAAGTACAGCCGCATCGCGGTGCCGTCGAGGGGGAAGTCGTACCACGCAACGGCGGTCGTGACCCCGATGTCCGCGGTCGAGGCGTGCGACGAAGGGTTGTTCCCCTCAGGATCCGGGCCCCACGTCACGGTGCCCGGAGATGTCATAGTGACCGTCACCCGCACGTGCGTGGCCTCACGGGGCGGTCGGTCGAGGGCGACATCGACGTCGTCTTCCACGACAAGACTCTGCGGGGTGCCGAGCAGCGAGATCACCGGGCTCCCCGGCTCGGTCCCTGGCGGGGCGATGATGCCCTCTCCAGAGTCGACAGCAGGCTGATTTACGGGGGTCGGCGTCGGGGAGAACGACCCGGTGGCCGCGAAGGCAGCTGTAGAGATGCCGGCACCCGCGAGAGTGCCGGCGAGCACGAGGACGGCAGCCCAGAGACCCCGGCTCCTGCCCGGTCGCGTGCGCGCCACCGTCGTGATCAACTCCGCACGAATAGCCTCGGAACGCTCGGGGGAGAACGAGGGAGTCATGATGCGCTTCCTTCCGTCGATGTCAGATCGGGCGTGGAGGCCGAGAGACGGGCCCGGAGCCGGGACAACCGCATCTTCGCCGCCGGTTCACTGATGCCGATGGCCTCGGCGGCCTCGCGGACGGTGAACCCTTCGAGCGCTGTCAGAACGGCCAGATGGCGGTCCTGCTCGCGGGCTCGGCCGAGCACCTCCCGCACGCGCCGGCTACGGGCGGAGTCCCGCTCGGCTACCAGGTCCGCGGGGTCGGGTGCGGCTTCGGGGCGAGGAATGCGCTCGAGGAACTTGCGGTGGCGGCGCCGGGCGCGGCTGGCGTTCAGGTGCACGTTCTGCGCGGTCACCAGGAGCCAGGGCAACAACGATCCGTCGACGAACCGGACCGTGGCCCGCTTGCGCCAGAGCTCCAGGAACACAGCCGCGGTCAGATCCTCGGCGTCGGCGGAGGTGTTCCCCGCGCTGAGCAGTCGACGGAAGACGCGGTCGCGATGCCGATCCCACACGACCCCGAACGCATCGCTGTCGCCCGAGAGCACTCGATGCCAGGCGCTCCGATCATCCACTGATCCCATACTCCATAGTGTCCGCAGACCCTCGGAACGTCACACATTCGACCCCACGGGCATGGAATCGTCGCGACTACCGTTGCATCAGCAGGCAGCATCCGTCACGGAGGGAATCACCATGCGCATCGATCTCACGGGCAGGACCGCGCTCGTCACCGGCTCCACGCAGGGCATCGGGCGGGCGATCGCCGCAGCACTGGCCGACGCGGGCGCCCGCGTGGCGATCAACGGCCGCAGGCCCGACACGGTCGCCTCCGTCATCGCCGAGATGCAGGCCGAGAACCCGGATCGCGATCTCGTCGCCGCCGCGGGCGATGTCACCGATCAGGCCGGAGCGGATGAGGTGCTGGCCGCGACCGGCGACGTCGACATCCTCGTCAACAACCTGGGGATCTTCGGCGCGACGCCCGCACTCGACATCACCGACGACGAATGGCGCCGCTACTTCGACGTGAACGTGCTGGCTGCGGTCCGCCTCATCCGCGCGACGCTCCCCGGCATGACCGCGCGCGGCTGGGGTCGGGTGCTCGACATCGCCAGCGACTCGGCCGTGGTGATCCCCGCCGAGATGATCCACTACGGCATGTCGAAGACGGCCCTTCTCGCGGTGTCGCGCGGGTTCGCGAAGGAGGCCGCGGGCACGGGGGTGACCGTCAACTCGGTCCTCGCGGGCCCGACCCACACCGGCGGCGTCGAGGACTTCGTGTACGAGCTCGTCGACCCGAAGCTCCCGTGGGACGAGGCGCAGCGCGAGTTCATGCGCCTGCACCGCCCGCAGTCGTTGCTGCAGCGACTCATCGAGCCCGAGGAGATCGCCAACATGGTCGTCTACCTGGCCTCCCCACTCGCCTCCGCGACGACCGGCGCCGCGGTGCGGGTCGACGGCGGCTACATCGACTCGATCGTCCCCTGAGACGGCGGCTACTGGCCCGCCCGACCGTCACCCGAGCACGGCGAGGAAGCTGTCATACCAGGACGCCATGACCTTCGTGGCCGTGTGGGCGAGGGGCACGCGCACCGGCGTGCTGAAGGTGCCGGTGGTGGTACCCGCCCCCGCCCCGCCGGTGTCGTTCAGCCCGGCGAAGTAGACCTCGCCCGACTCGAGCAGGAATACCGTCGAGTCGTTGCCCATCGCGACATCGGTGGCGACGGTACCCGCCGGCAGTGCGACCGGGGTGAGCGTCGCGCCCGGCGCGGCCGAGCTGCCGGTGCCCTGGGCACTGCTGGTGTTGGCGCCGAGTGCGTAGACCGTGCCGTCGGTCATGATCACCAGCATCCGGTACTGGCCGACCACGACCTTCGCGGCGGTCTTCCCCGCCGGAAGTGTCTTCTGCGTGAGATAGAAGGTGCCGCTGCCGCCGTAGGCCGCCGTTCCCGCCGTGAACAGCCGACCGTCGTCGGTGACGACGGCGGACGACTGCCAGCCGATGCCACCGGAGGCGACGCCCGTGATGGGCGCACCCGGACCGGTGAGCATGAGCAGCCCTGCGGATCCGGCCGCCGCACCGACGGCGGCGCCCTGCGCGGAGTACCCGTAGCTGTCGGCACCCGCGACCATCGCCTGCCCGTTGCTCAGCACCATGAAGACCGCACCGAAGGGGTTGACCTCGGCCGTGAGCGCCCCGGCCGGCATCGTGTAGTTGTCGCTCACGCGTTGCCAGTAGCGGGTGTTCGTGTAGGCCGTCCCGAAGCCGCTCAGTTCGTTGTCGCCGGTCGCCCACACCCCTCCCACGGAATCCACCGCGACGGAGGAGAGCTGCTCGGTGCCCGTCCCGATGTGGATGATGTCCCCGAGCGGGGCCCCGGGCCCGGTGAGGGCCGCGACGACACTCGTGCGGCTCGTGGTGGTGCCGTCGCCGATGATGCCGGACGCGTTGTAGCCCCGCCCCCACAGGGTGCCGTTCTGATCGGCGTAGAGCAGCGTGGAATAGCTGGAGCCGACGGCCGTGGCACCTGTGATCGCGAGATTGTCCCAGAGGGGTACCGCGCTGGTGCGGGCGCCGGTGAGGTTGTCCGAGCCGGTCTGCCCCTGCGCCGAATATCCCCATGCCACGAGCGGCACCGAAGTGACGGGTTGGCCGGAGAGGATCGTGAAAGCGCGAGGGGACTCGACCCGCACCGGCCCCTGCGCGGGCTCGGAGCGGTCGGCGACGACGCGGAAGTCGACAGTTCCGGTGGCGCTGGTGGTGAAGGTCCCTTGGCTGAGATCGGCGAACGGCCCCGATTCGAACGCGAGGCCGGGCGGGAGCACGATCGTCACCTCGGAGTTCGGGACGACCGCATTCGTGGTGATGTCACGGAGGGTCGCCGTGTACACCGGCGTGCGTCGGCGGTCCTGCAGCGCCGGCGGCAGTGACGACGTGGCCGAGGTGCCGACGGGGATGACACGGGAGATCGGCAGCGTCGCCGCGGTCAGCCCGGTCAGGGTGATCGTGTGGCCGAGGTCGCAGGTCGCCGAACCGAGTCCGCCGCTCAGGGTCCCGACCGACACCGTGCGGGCGGCTGCATCCGATCGCCATTCCGTCCCCGCACGCGTGGACACGGCCGCCCCCACGCTCGCACCGGCGAGCGGCCCCAGCGCGGCGTCGAGTTCCGACGCCGTCGCCGTGAAGGTGAACGTGTAGAGGCCGGCGGCCGGCCCGGTCACCACGATGCGATCGGTCGGCGCTTCGAAGACGGTTCCCGCGGTCACCGAGAAGGCGAGCAGCATCCGTGCCGGGTCGTCGAGCACCGACGTCCACGTCAGCGTGACGCCGCTCATGGCGCCGTTCGTTCCCTCGTTCTCCGTCGTGCAGGCGGTGATGGTGGGGACGTCCAAGGTTCCCGCCGCGACGGGACCGCGCGCGTACTGCGCGTCGACCCATGCCGCTTCCGTGATGCCGAGCAGCGCATCACCCCGCACACCGGCGGGCGACGCTGTGAAGGTCATCGCGGCGAGGCAGGCGGCCGTGACCAGGACGAGGAACCTGCGGAGCGCTCTCATCCCCGCCCCCTCGGGCTCGGGCGCCGTCGGGCGAGCAGCGCGATGCCGATGCCGACCAGCACCGCGGCGGGTGCTGCGAGCAGCGCCAGACCGGAGCCACCGGTCGGAGGCAGCTCCGATTCGCCGTCGATCCCCGTGTCGACGGTGTCGCCCGCCGCGGTGGCCCGCACCGTGACCGAGGCGCCCGCCGCGCCGGCCTCGGGAGACTGCGGCTGTGCCGTGAGAGCCACCTGTACGTACACGACGGCGGGTGTCGCCGTGGAGAGCAGCTCCTGCCAGCCGCCGTCCGCCGGCAGCGGACCCTCCGGACGCCGCAGCCGTTCGCCCGAAGGACAGGTACCGTCGGGGCCCCAGGGCTGCGCGCAGGCGCGAACCTCGGCCCGCAGTCCGAACTCCGAGTCGCCCGCCGACGAGATGGCGATGGCCAGGTCGCCGTCGGCGGGTGCCCTGGACGCATCCACATCGAGGTGCCAGCGCAGCGGGACCAGCGGGTCGAGCGCCTGCACACCGGCACCGGCGAGGTCGGAGCGCACGGTGAGGTAGTCCGACCCCGTGGCCGCGGATGCCGGCGCCGGAGCGAGAGCC
>NZ_JARE01000034.1:0-1487 GCF_000708325.1 Microbacterium sp. Cr-K20
GACGTCGGCCGGCGCCGGTTCGGCCGGGTTGCGGCGGATGCCGATCCACGACACCACGCCGCCCACGACGAGCAGCGCCGCCGTGACCCAGGCCGCATTGTGGAAGCCGTCGAGGTCGAGCGTGCCGCCGACGATCGTCGAGAGCATCGCGACGACGAGCAGACCGGCGACGCGGGAGATCGCGTTGTTCACCGCCGAGGCGATGCCGGAGTGGTTCTCGTCGATCGCCCCGAGGATCGCGGCGGTCAGCGGCGCGACGGTGAGCGAGAGGCCGAGACCCATCACGATCATCGCGGGCAGCACCTGCCACCAGTAGTCGAAGTCGTCTGCGACGAGCAGCAGCATGAGCGCGCCGACCGCCATGATCAGCGGACCGATGGTCATGAAGATGCGCGGCCCCCACCGGCCGGCCCACTGTCCCGCGCGGGAAGAGATCAGGATCATCAGGATCGTCATCGGGAGGCTCGCGAGCCCGGCCGCCGTGGCGCTGAGACCCGCGCCCTGCTGCAGGTAGACACCGACGACGAAGCCGTTGAGCGACAGTGCCGCGTACACGAAGAGGGTGGCGAGGTTGCCCCAGCCGAAGTCGCGCACCCGGAACAGCCACAGCGGCATGAGCGGCGAGGCCGAGTGCTGCTGGCGCCACAGGAACAGGGCGAACAGGGCAGCGCCCACGACAGCGGGGATCCAGATCGCCGGCGACTGCCACCCCATGTTGGGCTGCTCGATCAGGGCGAACACCACGGCGCCGAGGCCGAGGGCGCACAGCGCACCGCTCCACCAGTCGACCTTGATGCCGCGCGGGTGCTCCGGAAGCTTCAGGCGGGCGAGCAGCAGCAGGGTGATGCCGATGGGGATCACGTTGATGAGGAAGACGAAGCGCCAGGACAGGTAGTCGACGAACAGGCCGCCGAGCAGCGGGCCGACGAGCTGGGCTCCGGTCGTGAAGGCGGTCCACACACCGATCGCCCGGGACTGCACGTCGGCGCGCATGGTCGCGGTGATGAGCGCGAGCGAACTCGGCACCAGCAGCGCGCCGGCCGCACCCTGCGCGGCCCGGGCGATGATCAGCATGAGCGGATCGAAGGCCGCGGCCACCGCGATGGAGGCGATTCCGAACGCGATCAGACCGATGCGCATCACCAGCACGCGGCCGTAGGCGTCGGACACCGATCCGGCGAGCAGGATCAGCGCGCTCAGCGTGATCAGGTATGCGTCGACCACCCACTGCTGGGTGGTGATGCCGCCGCCGAGTTCGCGGCTGATCGCGGGCAGGGCGACGTTCACGACGGTGCCGTCGAGGAACGTCACGAACGAGGCGAGCACGGCGATCGAGATGACGAGCCGCTGGAGCGGGGCGAAGGAGGAGGCCACAGGCCGACATTACTCCCGGCGGTGGACACCCGGGCGGCGGTGGTCAGGCTGCGGGCGCGGGCGCGGGCTCCTGTCGTTCCCCGTGCGGATCGGGTCGAGGCGCACGGGGCGCC
>NZ_JARE01000035.1:0-216 GCF_000708325.1 Microbacterium sp. Cr-K20
AGGACCCCCGCGGCCACCGCCGTGCCCGCCATCAGCGGCCTCCGTCGAGCGCGCAGCTCGACGCCCGGAGGGGCAGCCGCACCAGCGCGCCGATCGAGGCCTCGAAGGTTGCCGTGACGCACACGAGATCACCCGAGTGTGAAGACGAGATCCCTGCGCCGGGGACGGCCGTGCCCACCACGCGCTGGGCGGCGTCCGCCCCCTCGCCGCGGCCGA
>NZ_JARE01000036.1:0-764 GCF_000708325.1 Microbacterium sp. Cr-K20
ACGGCCTCGACCTGCTCACCACCTGGCAGCAGTCGTTCGGCGCCCTCGACCTGCAGGCCTCGGTCGCCATGCACGGCGCCGACCTGATGTATGCCGGCCTCTCCGCCGCCGCGCGCCTGCACGATCCTGCGACGATGTTCGAGTGGTCGGAGCGCGCCCGTCACCTCAGCCAGCAGGTCGCTCCGGTGCGGCCTCCGCGCGACGACTCGCTGGCCGTGGATCTGGCGGAACTGCGGATGCTGCGCGCCGAGCTCGCCGGCGCCGACTGGACCACGGACGCTCGCGTGCGCGTCCTTCGCGACCGGGTGCGGGAGCGGCAGTGGGCCGCGACAGGGGCGGGCGGCACCCGCGAGCGGCTGGGCCTCACCGAGGCGACGGCGCTGCTCGATCCCGACACCGCCGTCCTGTCGTACATCTTCACGGGCTCCGCGCTGCACGCCATCGCGGTGACGTCGTCAGGGGCCACGGTCGTCGACCTGTCCTGGTCCCGTGTGCGATCCGCGCTCGACGGTCTGCGCGCCGACCTCGACATGGCCGCGATGACCCGCGGCGGGCTGATGGGCGCCGTGACCGCGCGCGCCCTCTCCGCGCGGTTGGCGTTGCTGGATGCCGAGCTGCTCGCACCGCTGCTCTCGGCGGCGCCGTCGGCACGCCGTCTGGCGATCACGGTGCCCGGAGCGCTCGGCGGGGTGCCTTGGGCGATGCTGCCCGGCATGACCGGCGTCCCGTTCACGCTCGCGACGTCGGTGTCGCGGTTGCGGGGC
>NZ_JARE01000037.1:0-32826 GCF_000708325.1 Microbacterium sp. Cr-K20
AGGGACGCGACTGGTACGAAGACCGCTTCCTCCCGAAGGTCGGCCCCTGGGCCCTCTACGGCCTCCTCTTCACCATCGTGCTGCTGTTCGCGCTGCAGGGCGAACAGGTCACGAGCCGCCCGTGGGACGTCGCGCGGATCGCACTGCCACTGCTGGCGTACTTCGCGATCATGTGGTTCATCGGACTCTTCACCGGCAAGGCGCTGGGGCTCGGTTACGCCCGCTCGACGACGTTGGCCTTCACCGCCGCCGGCAACAACTTCGAACTCGCCATCGCCGTCGCCATCGGCACGTTCGGCGCGACATCCGGCCAGGCTCTCGCGGGGGTCGTCGGTCCGCTGATCGAGGTGCCCGTTCTCGTCGGACTCGTCTACGTCTCGCTCTGGGCAGCCCGCCGCTGGTTCCACACCGATCCATTCACCGCCGAGAGGATGCCGTCATGAACGTCACGCTGACGACCGCAACTGACACCTGCAGCCCCGTCGCCACCCACGCCATCGGGTTGGAGGCAGCCTCGACGGTGGCAGCAACACTGAAGGCGCTGTCGGATCCGCTGCGACTGCGGATGCTGTCCGCCATCGCCTCCGACCCGCGCGGCGAGTCGTGCGTCTGCGACCTGGCCGAGCTCGCCGACGTCTCCCAGCCCACGGTCTCCCACCATCTCAAGGTGCTGAAAGACGTCGACGTCCTCACCTCGGAGCGCCGGGGAACCTGGGTCTGGTATCGGATCAACCCGACGCGGCGCAGCGCCGTCACCGCGCTGCTCGACTCATTCGCACCCGCCTCGGTCGCACCATGGAGCGCCTCCGCCGACGACGATCAGCGCCGGCCCGACTTCGACGCCCGGGTGACCCGTCTCGCCGAGGAACTCGCGGCAGAGGTTCCCGAGTTGGATCCCGACGTCGTGCTCACGACCGTCCGCGAGTCGTACACCGCACTCGCGCGGAGTGCCCGGGTGACGTCATCGCTCGTGCCGCTCACCGAGCGCTTCGCCCGCCAGCGCCTCGCCGACCTGACCCGCGACCGCGATGCGTCCGTGCCGCAGGTGCTGTTCGTCTGCGTCGCCAACGCCGGGCGTTCGCAGCTCGCCGCCGCGCTCGTCAACAAGCTCGCCGCAGGCAGGGTCGTCGCACGCTCGGCGGGGTCCGCACCCGGCGACGTCATCCACCCGCACGTCCGCTCGCTGCTCGCCGAGATCGAGGGCGACGCGGCCGCCGAGCGCTTCCCGAAGCCGCTCACCGACGACGCCGTCCGCGCCGCCGACGTCGTCATCACGATGGGCTGCGGCGACGTCTGTCCCGTCATCCCCGGCGTCCGCTACGACGACTGGGCGGTCGGCGACCCCGCCCTCGCCTCACGCGAAGGCGTCGAGGCCATCCGCGACGACATCGCCGGGCGCGTACGCGCGCTCGTCGACGACCTTCTCCCCGACCACACCTCTCCGAAGGAGCAGTCATGACCGACACGAACACCAAGCCCTCCGTCCTCTTCGTCTGCGTGCACAACGCCGGACGCTCGCAGATGGCCGCAGGTTTCCTCCGCGACATCGCCGGCGACCGCATCGAAGTCCGCTCCGCCGGCTCGATGCCCGCCGATCAGATCAACCCGACCGCCGTCGCGGCGATGGGCGAGCTCGGCATCGACATCACCGCCGAACAGCCCAAGGTGCTGACCACCGAGGCCGTACAGGCCTCCGACGTCGTCATCACCATGGGCTGCGGCGACGCGTGCCCGTTCTTCCCCGGCAAGCGCTACGAGGACTGGAAGCTCGACGACCCGGCCGGCCAGGGCATCGACGCGGTCCGGCCGATCCGCGACGAGATCCGCGCGCGCATCGAGCAGCTGGTGAGCGAACTGGTCTGAGGGTCGGCGGAAGATCCGCTGCGTCGCGACACCGACCCGAATGCCGGGACGCGCTACGTCGTCTCCCCGCGCACCAGCTCGAGCACACGGTCGAGGTCGAACTCGTATCGCTCCGGATCCGCGTCCGCGCGGCGCGCTGCCAAGGAGGCCAGGTCCTGCACGAACGCGTCCATCAGGAGAGGCTGGTCGATGGCCACCGTGCTGAGCCGCGGGCTGACGAGTTGGCCGACGGCCGTCTTGTCGACGCCGATGACGGCGACATCCTCGGGGATCTGCAGGCCGAGCGCGCGACTGGCGGCGACCACCGCGATCGCGACGTCGTCGTTGTAGGCGCAGATGCCGAGAGGAGCAGGAGCCGCCTCGTCGCGTGCCCCCTTCAGCGCCCTCGTGGCGCCCTCGACGTCGAGCGGGATGCGCGGGGTGAGCGGCGCGTCGAGGCCGCGGTCGCGCGCCTCTCGCCGGATCCCCTCGAGGCGCGGTGGCCCGAACGGATCAAGGCGCTTGTCCTCGAGCGCCGCGTAGACGAGCCGCCGGGGGCCGTTCCGCAACAATTCGCGGACCTGGATCCGCCCGATCTCGATGTCGATCGGGTCGGGGTCGGCGCCGTCGGCGACGTACGCCCGCCGGGGAACGACGAACGTGCCGGATGCCTGGATCCGCTCGCGCTGCGGCGCGGTGAAGACTCCGAAGTCGACGACGGCAGCCGGCCGCAGATCGAGCACGGAGGTGAGAGTCGTCTCGTCCTGCATCCTCGCGAACCGTACGACGACACTCATGCCGGCGGTCGCGCTGGCTCCCGTGATCCGATCGACCGAGTCCTGCAGGTGAGGGCCGAAGGTCGCGTGGGGGACGACGACCACGACGATGTCGCTGAGACCGGTGACCAGCGCTCGCCCTGCCCGCGACGGGCGATAGTTCAGAGCGTCGGCAGCAGCCCGCACGCGCGCGCGGGTCTCTTCGGGAAACCGCTCGTCGCCGTTGAGGATCTGACTCACGGTCGACCGGGACACTCCCGCGCTCGCGGCCACGTCTTTGCTCGTGGCTCGTCGAGCCGGCTGCACATCCACCGTCATGGCCCCAGTCTCGCACATCGCTATTGACACGTGACACTTCCGCCATCTACCGTGGTGTCGCGTGTCACTGCCACGTGACACCAGCGGTCACTGTGACCGGTCCCATTCATGACGAAGGAGTCAGCCATGGCGAAGGATTCGACCCGGACCTCGGCGGAACAGCAACGCGCCGCCGTAGCCGTGAGCGCAGAGGAATCGGTGACGGCGTCACTGGCCGCCGTCGCGGTCGGCGAGACGATCGGCGACCCGAGCGGTCAGAAACTGAAGGTTCGCGAACGGCTCGCGTACGGTGTCGGCGATATCGGCGGCAACCTGATCTTCGCGCCGATCTCCGCGTTCCTGCTCTTCTACTTCACAGACACCGTCGGCATCGGCGCAGCGATCGCGGGCACCCTGCTTCTCTTCGGCCGCGTGCTCGACGGGACCATGGACCTCATCCTCGGCACGTTCATCGACCGCACCTCCACCCGCTGGGGGAAGGCGCGCCCCTGGATCCTGTTCTCGACCCCGGTCGTGGTCATCTCGTTCATCCTGCTCTTCAACGTGCCCGCCGGGCTCGGCGCCGGGGTCAAGGAGTTCTACGCCTTCGCCATGTACTTCCTCTGCCTCGGCGTCGGCTTCGTCGGGTCGAACCTGGCGTACCACACGCTGCTCTCGGTGATCACGAGCAACTCGAAGATGCGCGTCTCCCTCACCGTCATCCGCACGTTCTTCGCCCTGGTGACCACGCTGGTCGTGAACTTCGTCACGATCCCGGTCGTCACCGCGAACGGCGGAGGCCAGGCCGGCTGGACGATGATCTCGGTGGTCTACGGCATCATCGCCGCCGTCACGTTCCTCATCGTGTTCTTCGGCACGAAGGAGCGCGTGAAGTCGACGATCAAGCAGGACGACGGGGTCAAGCTCCCGCTCGGCAAGTCCCTCCGCATCCTCGTCGGCAACCCGTACTTCTTCCTCGCGTTCGGGTTCTTCCTGCTCAACTACCTGCTCACGGGCACGGCCGGCGTGGGCATCTACTTCGCCAAGGACGTGCTCGGAGACCCGAACATCTACAGCTTCCTCGGCCTCGTTCAGCTCCTCCCCCTGATCATCGGTCTCTGGTTCATGCCCGCGCTCATCGCCCGCTTCGGCAAGCGCAAGCTCATCCTGGTCGGCGTCATCGTCACGGTCATCGGCATCCTCATCTCGCTCATCGACCCGAGCAACATCACCCTCGTGATCGCCGGCGGACTCGTCCGCTCCATCGGCGGCATCCCCGCCGCGGCCGGACTCTTCGCGCTCGTCGCCGACGTGGTCGACTACGGCGAGTGGAAGAGCGGCTACCGACTCGACGGCATGACGTATGCCGCCGCGACCGCGGGCCAGAACTTCGGTGCCGGCCTCGGCGTTGCCCTCGTCGGCTGGCTGCTGGCCGCGGGCGACTACGACGGCCAGGCGGCCTCGCAGCCGGCGAGCGCGGTCAGCATGGAGATCTTCCTCTACCTGTGGCTTCCGCTCATCGTCGCCGTGCTCATGGGCATCATCATCTGGTTCCTGAACATCGACAGGCACCTCTCCCAGATCCAGCGCGACCTCGCCGCCCGACGGGCCGCGGTGGATTCCGCCTCGAACTCCTGAGCGCTGGCATGAGCACGCACGGCGCCGAGGTGAACTGGGCGGTCATCGGCACCGGCTTCATCTCCCGGTCCATGTCGGACGACCTCCGCCTCACCCCGGGAGCACGCCGCCATGCGGTGTGCTCCCGGGATCCGGAACGGGCCCGCAGGTTCGCGGCGGACCAGGGGTTCGCCGTCGCCCACGGGAGCGTGTCCGCCCTGCTCGACGACCCGACGGTCGATGCGGTCTACATCGCCACCCCGCATGCCACCCATGCGGCGATCGCGATCGCCGCTCTCGAGTCCGGCAAGCACGTCCTCATCGAGAAGCCGATGGCCGTGAACGCCGACCAGGGCCGGCAGATCGCGAGCGCCGCAGCGGCGAGCGGATGCTTCGCGATGGAGGCGATGTGGATGCGGTTCAACCCCGCGTACCGCGACCTGGTCGCGGCGGCGCGGGCCGGGGCGATCGGCGAGGTCCGGAGCGTGCGTGCCTCGTTCGGGCTGCCGTTCGCTCCGGCCGACTCCCCCCGTTGGACCGCTGAGCGCGCCAGCAGCACGCTGCTCGACCAGGGGATCTATCCGATCACCCTCGCCCTCGATGTGCTCGGACGGCCCTCGCGGATCCACGCGACCGGTCGCCTCCGGGACGACGGTGTCGACCTCACCACCCACACCACCTTCGAGTACGACGACGGACGATTCGCGCAGCTGAGCGCGTCGATGGTCGAGCACATCGAGCCGACGGCATCCGTCAGCGGCACCGACGGGTGGATGACGGCCCCCGCACCGTTCTGGGCCGCGGATGAGTTCACGACCCACGCGGGTCCGATCACCCGCGCCCTGAGCGAGCCGCACCGCACGCAGCACGAACGCCGAGGCAACGGGTACGTCCCGATGCTCGAGGCGGTCACCCTCGCGATCGCCGAGCACCGGACCGAGCACCCCACCCACCCCCTCGCGGACAGCATCGCCACCCTCGAGGTGCTCGATGCCGTCCGCGATTCCCTGAGCAGCCCCACCGCACGACCGAAGGAGACCCGATGAAGCGCACGGCATTCAACGATGGCTGGCAGTTCCGACCGAAGCAGAACCCGTTCGCCGAACTCGGCGGAGTCAGCACGCCGTACACCGACGTCACTCTCCCGCACGATGCGCTGATCCACGAACAGCGTGATCCCGACGGAGACGGCGCCGTCGCCTACTTCCCCGCCGGCGCGTACCAGTACCGCACGACGTTCACCCCCGCGGCCGACCTCGCCGGCCAGCGGATCGTCCTCGAGTTCGAGGGCGTCTACCGCGACGCGACCGTGCACATCAACGGCGCTTTCGCGGGGCAGCGTCCGTACGGCTACTCCGGGTTCACCATCGACGCCGACCGGTTCCTGCGTCCCGGCGAAGAGAATCTCATCGAGGTCGAATCACGGCACGGCGGAGACTCCCGGTGGTACACCGGCGCGGGCATCTACCGCGACGTCTGGCTCCACGTCGGATCGGCCGTCCACATCCCGGTCGACGGAGTCCGGGTCAGCGCATCCGACATCGAACCGGATGGCGCCGTCGTGGAAGTCGACGTGGTCGTGGCGAGCACGAGCAACCGTCGCGAGACGGTCGACGTCGCCGTCACCCTCGCCGATCCGGCAGGGACCACCGTCGCACGGGGAACCGTCCCGGTGACCATGGAGGCGAACGGACGGTCCCGCAGCCGGCAGCGCCTCTACGTCCGCACCCCGCAGCTGTGGAGCGCCGAGAACCCCGCCCTCTACTCCGCCGCCGTGGAACTGGTCGTCGACGGCGCGGCCATCGACGACGCCTCGGCGGCCTTCGGCATCCGAAAGCTCCAGGTCGACCCCGTGCACGGACTGCGCGTCAACGGAGAGGTCGTGAAGCTCCGAGGCGCCTGCGTCCACCACGACAACGGGATCCTCGGGGCGGCGACGTTCGCCGATGCCGAGGAACGCCGGGTGCGACTGCTCAAGGAGGCCGGCTTCAATGCGATCCGCTCCTCGCACAACCCGATGAGCGTCGCCATGATCGAGGCGTGCGACCGGTTGGGCGTCTACGTCATGGACGAGACCTTCGACATGTGGACCTCGAACAAGATGCCCCACGACTACTCGCTCCACTTCACCGAGTGGTGGGAGCGCGACGTCGAATCGATGGTGACGAAGGACTTCAATCACCCGTCCGTGATCATGTACTCCATCGGCAACGAGATCCCCGAGACCGGCTCGCCGGCCGGAGGCCTCACGGGCCGCGCACTCGCCGAGAAGGTGCGCGAACTCGACCCGACGCGGTACGTCACCAACGCGGTCAACGGGATGCTCGCCGTCATGGACGACATCAAGAGACTCGCCGCGCAGCGCGGACAGGGCGACGGCGACGCCGCGGGGATCAACACCCTCATGGCCGGGCCGGGAGAGTTCATGAACCAGATCGGCACCTCCCCGATGGTCACGGAGAAGACCGCCGAGTCCTTCGGCGTGCTCGACATCGCCGGCATGAACTACCTCGACGGCCGCTACGAGATGGACAAGGAGCTGTTCCCGAACCGCGTGATCGTCGGCACCGAGACGTTCCCCACGCGCATCGACCACAACTGGGCCCTCGTCACCGAGAACGCGCACGTCATCGGCGACTTCACCTGGACCGGCTTCGACTACCTGGGAGAGGCGGGAATCGGACGCGCCCATCACCTCGCCGAAGGAGAGACACCCAGTCTCAGCGGCCCGTATCCCTGGATCGCCGCCTGGTGCGGCGACCTGGATCTGATCGGATCCCGGCGCCCCGCCTCGTTCTATCGGGAGATCGTCTTCGGGCTCCGCACGACGCCCTACATCGCCGTGTCGCGCCCCGGCAACGAGGACAAGACCTTCTATGCGGGACCCTGGACCTGGAGCGACAGCATCGGCAGCTGGACCTGGGCAGGCCACGAGGGCGCACCGCTCGCGGTCGAGGTCTACAGCGACGCGGAGGAAGTCGAGCTCGCCCTCGATGGAGAGGTGATCGGCACGGCCGCCGCGGGCGCCGAGAACAGCTACAGGGCCGAGTTCACCGTCGCCTACCGCCCGGGCGAGCTGACCGCCACGGCGATTCGACAGGGCGCACGCACCGAATCCTTCTCCCTGTCCAGCGCCGGCGACGCCACCCAGCTCGTCACGAGAGTGGAGAACGGCCCGTCAGGAGAGCTGGCCTTCATCGAGATCGCGGTCACCGACGCCGACGGTCGGGTCGACACCGGAGCGGACCGACTCATCGACGTGCGCGTGGACGGCGACGGCGTGCTCGCGGCCGTGGGCAGCGGGGACCCCGCTCCGACGGACACCTACGACGGGCCTGCGCATCAGACGTTCGACGGGCTGGCCCTGGCCGTCGTCCGCCGCACGGGCCCCGGCGCGGTGACGGTCACGGTCTCTGCCGGCGACGGAATCGCCCCGGCGACCGTGGTGCTCGAAGCGGATCCCCTCGGAGCCGCAGCCACCGTTTCGTGAGACCGGGTCAGATCTCGGCGGTAGCGGTCTCGGGGTCGCGGGCGTACGCGCGCGGCCCCGCCTCCACCACGACGACCTCGGCCTCGCGGCGGAAGATGATCTTGAAGATCGGGAAGAATACGGCGCACGAGATGAGCGCGTTGATGAGCATCGTGACGACGTCGGCGACCGTCTCGCCGGCCGCGCCCATCCCCCAGGTGACCATCAGCAGCTCGTAGATCGGCGTCTTGTAGAGCGTCTGCAGGGCCGCAGCACCGAAGGTGAGCACGACGTAGGCCACGGTGTACCAGGCGGCCGCCCGCCACACGTTGGTGTTGGACTTGAAGGTGACGTTGCGCTGCAGGAAGAAGTTGATCACGGTCGCGATCAGCAGCGTGATCTGCACGGCGAGGAAGTACGCGAGCCCGCCCCCACCCTCCGGCAGCGCGCCGGCCGTGTAGTCGAAGACGAAGCCGCCGCCCACCGGCACGGCCTGGAAGTCGACGTCGACGAGCGAGGTGCCGCTGAACATCAGCTTGAACACCGGCATGATCACGAGTTGCAGCACCGTGAGTGCCACGTTGAGCGCACTGAACACGATGAGTTCGGCGAGCGTCGGCTTCGCCTCGGCGAAGGCCGCCCAGGCGGCGGACAGCGGGTTGCGGGTTCTGACGGCGTCACTCACGCCATTCAGTACACCAATCGGATGCCGCGCGCCGGTCGCCGCGGACACGATCGGTCGGTTCCGGCGCATGAACGGTAGCGGTGCGGGCAGGGCGCCCTGTCAGACGGCGTCGCCCTCGCCGTCATCCGCGCCGTCGGTGCCGCCATGCGCGGGGAACAGGACCCGCAGCGAGAACCACCGGTCGTCGGCCGTGATGGCGACCGCACCGCCGTATGCCGCCGCGGCGGTCTCGATGTTGCGCAGCCCGTAGCCGTGGCCCTTGCCGCGCTGGCGGGTCACGATGCGATCCCCGTCGCGCAGGACCACCCCGTCGAAGGTGTTCTCGATGCGCACCATCGCGAAGTCGTCCTGCGCGAAAACCGCGAACCGGATCACCCGCAGATCCTCCGCGGACACCCGCGCGGCACCCTCGATGGCGTTGTCGAGCGCGTTGCCGACGAGTGAGGTGAGCTCCAGCGGGCGCATGAACGACAGCAGTGCACCGTCGGCCACCACCGACACCTCGATCCCCCGCTCACCGGCGCGGGCGAGCTTCGCCGTCACGATCGCGTCGAGCACGTGGTTCCCGGTGCGCACCACGGCGCCGTAGCGTCGGATCGACTCCTCGAGGCCGTCGAGCATCCGGGCCCGGGTCGTGGCGTCCTGCTCCGACCGGATCGCGTCGAGGTGGTGCTTCATGTCGTGGTGCTTGCGGTTCACTTCGTCGATCGACCGTCGGGTGATCTCGTACTGGTCGTGCTGGCTGCGCAGCAGCTGCGCCATCGCCTCGGCATCCCGCCGCGCGGCGGACTCTCGATGGATGCGCAGCTGGACGTGCAGGGCGATGAAGCCACTGAGGTCGACCAGGGTGCGGATGTAGAGGATCTCGGTGCCGAAGCGGCCGCTGAAAGGCGTGTCGGTCGTCACGAAGCTGAGGTTGGAGATCGCGAACGTCGCGACCGCGATCGCCATCGCCCCGACCAGTTGCGTGCCCCCGACGTCGAAGCGCTCCGCCCGACTGAACTGGCGGCGCTCCGCATAGCCGACGGCCCCGAGACCTGCGGCATACACGAGCGCCGCGCCCGACAGCTGGGCGAGCGGATCGCCGAGACCGCCGTAGAACCGGTCGAGCTGCCAGAAGGCGGAGGCCACGAGCTCCGCGAGCACGAAGGTGCGCGCGAGCACGAAGCCCGCGCCGCGCGCCGAGGTGTCCAGCCCGAGGTACATGAAGCCGAACATGGTCGCCGCGGCGAGCAGCATCCCCGGGATCCACCACGCGATCGGCAGCGTGCCCGCCCACAGCTGCACCGCCAGCAGCATCCCCAGCGCGAGGACGCAGAGCCCGATCGTCGCCAGCCACCCGAACCGTCGTCGGGCCACGAAGATGTAGACGAGGCAGGCGCCCCATTCCGCGATCGCCGTGAGGTACCGCGGAATCTCGGCGAGGACCGGCCCCTCGACCCCGTTCACGCCGAGATTCCGCGCGAACCGACGTACTCGGCGAGGGCGGCGTAGAACTCCCGTTTCCGAGGTCGGCTGATGGGGAGGCTGCCGCCCCCGCGGATGCGGCAGTCGTTGCCGTCGATGCCGGTCACGTGTCGCAGGTTCACGAGCAGGCCGCTGTGGCAGCGCAGGAACCCCTTGTCGGCCAGCTGCGCCTCCATCGCCTTCAACGTCGTCGCGATGCTGAACGTGCCGTCGAGCGTGTACAGCTCGACACGGTGGCGGATCGATTCGATGTAGCGGATGTCGTCCACGGCGACGCGGTGGTGCACACCGTCGGTCGCGGTGAAGAGCAGCTCCCGCCGCGACCGCCGCTGCAGCCGCGTGAGGATCCGCGACATCTCCTGCTCGAACGACGCATAGGCCACCGGCTTCAGGAGATAGCTGAGGGCGTCGACCTCGTACCCGCCCACCGCATAGTGCGGCGAGCTCGTGATGAAGACGATGATGACCTCGGAGTCGACCTCGCGGATGCGGCGGGCGGCCGCCATGCCGTCGACCCGGGGCATCTGCACGTCGAGGAACAGCACGTCCCAGTCGGGACGGTAGTCGGCGAGGACGTCCGCCCCGTCGTGGAAGGCGGCGATATGGAACCGCTCGCCCTGGTCGCGCTGGAAGCGGTCCAGGTGCGAGAGCAGTCGCTCGATGGCGGCACCGTCGTCCTCGACGATTCCGATGCGGATCATTCCGCCTCCGTTCTCCGATCAGCTGAAGCCGACGACTCGCCGTGCCACATGGTAGGCGAGGTTCGTCGCCCGTCGTCCCGCCTGCCCCGGCAGATTGCTGGTCGCCCCGAGCAGGCTCCGGCGCATTCGCGTATACAGCCACGGGTTCTCCGCCCTGACCTCATGCCAGAACAGATCCCGCTGCTGCAGGTGCGCGGCCGTGCCACCGCGGGCGAGGGTCGCGCTGGTCACCGCGCAGACGCCCTCGAGGTGATGGAGCATCGCCCGATGCAGCTGACGCGGCACCCCGCCAGCGGCGAGGTCGGCGTGGGACGGGAGAGTGGCGAGCGCGAGCCGGTTCACGCGCAGTTGCTGGTCGACGCGGCGCACCATCACCTCGGGCGCCACCGACTGCCCCTCGCGCCCGATGAAGTAGCGGTACAGCGGCACCGGCAGGTAGCTCATGCGCCGGAGCCGGGCGAACGGCTGCAGCACGAAGAGGTTGTCGACGTAGAAGGTGTGCTCGGGCAGCGACAGCCCGACATCGCGCAGCAGCTGCGTGCGGTACACGATGGCGTGCATCATCAGCACTTGGCGTCGCCCGAAACGCTCGGTGTCGGACCACTCGAACACGCGGCCCTCGGGGAAGACCGAGTCGAAGCGCGCCGCCTTCGGCGACTTGCCCAGGCGCTCGTGGACGAAGTCCGTGAAGACGGCGTCGACCTCGGTGCCCGTCTCGCGCAGCACGTCGAGGTGAGCGACGAGCAGTCGCAGCGACCGGATGTCGAGCCAGTCGTCGGCGTCGAGCACCTTGAAGTAGTCGCCGCGGGCGGAGGCCAGCCCGGTGTTGATGGCCCCGCCGTGGCCACGGTTCTCCTGGCTCACCACGCGGATGCTCTCGGGGCTGCGCGCCGCCCACGCTTCGGCGACCTCGCGCGTGCCGTCGGTGGAGCCGTCGTCCACGACGATGACCTCGATGCCGCGCACCGCCCCCAGCCCGTCGAGCGCGCGCCCGAGATAGGCCGCCGCGTTGTAGGCAGGGACGATCACGGACAGCAGCGGCACACGGTCTATTCTCGCGGATGGAACCATCACTTCACGGCACCGTCCGCCGTCGCCTCGGCGGCCGCGACCTCGGCCTGGTCCTCGACCGGCACCTGGCGGAAGATCACCCGGAAGATCGGGTAGAAGACCCAGAAGCTGATCGCCGAGTTGATGATCATCGTGAGCACGTCGGCGACGACCGAGCCGGTGGAGCCCCAGCCGAGCGTGACCATGAAGAAGTCGTAGATCGGCGCCTTGTAGAACCCCTGCGCGGCGGCCGCGACGAAGGTGATGACGATGTACGCGAGCGTGTACCAGCCGGCCGCCACCCACACCGAGGTGTTCGACTTGAACGTGATGTTGCGCTGCAGGAAGAAGTTGATCACCTGGGCGATGAGCAGGGTGATCTGCACGGCGAGGAAGTAGGCGAGCCCGCCGCCTCCGCCGGGCAGGGCACCCGCCGCGTAGTCGAACATGTAGTACTGGCTGCCGTCGACATTGGAGCCGACGGGCAGAGCCTGGAAGCCCACATCCGTGAGACCCGTGAAGGTCGCGAAGCCCCAGCGGAAGATCGGCATGAGCGCGAGCTGCAGGACGGTGACGCCGTTGGAGAGCACGAGGAACATCAGGAACTTCGACAGCTCGGGGCGGCCGTCCTGAAAACCGGTCCACCAGTTCTTGATCGCGGTGAACATCAGATACTCCTCTTCGTGGCTGCGGCGTCGAACGCCTTCTTCGTGGCCTTCTCGTCGCGGCGTCCGCCGAAGTAGGCCGCGATCACGCGCCCCAACCCCCGGATCGTCTGCCCGTTCACCAGCGTGAGGACGGCGGCGGTGAGACGGCGCGTCGCCAGCCCCCCGCTCATCTTCGAGATGACCCGGAACGGCCCGTTCAGCAGGAACAGGATGTTCAGGTCGGGTTTGCCCGCCGCCTCCGCCTTGCGGCGGCGACTGTCGAGGAGGCGGAAGCCGGCGCGGGCCAGCGGGCTCTTCGCCGTCGCGAGTCGGTCCATCGGATCGTTCTCGGCCAGCGGACCGTTGCCCCAGGCGGAATCCGGGAGCGCGCGGCCGAGCATCGCGGCGAACGTGTTGTCGTCGACACGCGCGGTCGGCAGCGCAGCGGGCAGCGTGGCCGACTCAGAGGCGATCACGCCTTCGCGCGTGATCGTCGCCCGCACGGGCAGATCGCGCACGTGGAAACCCACGGCGACCTCGTACTCGCCCGCCTCGACCTGCCACGCGTTCGCGACGGCATCGAAGTACCGGAAGGTGCGGGGGCCGAAGGGGATGCGGATGCGCCGCGACTCCCCGGCCGCGAGGCGCACCTTCGCGTAGCCCTTGAGCTCGCGCACGGGCCGGGTCACCCCGGAGGCGCCGAGCCGCGCCACGTAGAGCTGGGCGACGTCGCTGCCGTCGCGGTCGCCGGTGTTGGTGACCGTGACCTCGACGCCCTCGGCATCCGCCACGAGCTCGGAGTACGAGAAGGTCGTGTACCCCAGGCCGAAGCCGAATGGGAAGGCCACGGGAACCTCTGCGGTCTCGTAGTAGCGGTAGCCGACGAATGGCCCCTCGCGGTACTCGGCCGTGCGCCCCGCACTCGGGAACACCCCGGCGGTCGGGGTGTCGGCGAGGCGGAGCGGCATCGTCTCGGCGAGGCGTCCGCCCGGTTCCACGGCGCCGGTGAGCACGTCGGCGATGGCCTCGGCGCCCGCCTGTCCGCCGAGGTAGGCGTGCAGCAGAGCGGCCGCATCCTCGGCCCACGGCGTCTCCACGACACCACCGGCGCTGAGCACGACGACCGTGCGCGGGTTCGCCGCCCGCACCTCACGGAGGAGGCGCACCTGCTCGGCCGGCAGCTGCAGGGTGGAGCGGTCGAGCCCCTCGGACTCGGCGATCTCGGGCAGGCCGAGCGCGAGGACCACCACCTCTGCGCGGCAGGCGAGCGCGACGGCCTCGCGGTGGAGCTCGTCGTCGCGGATGCCGTCGCGGCGGAAGCCCTCGGCGACGCCCTCCAGCTTCAGCGTCGATGCGCCGACCGCGTCGACGAGTGTCGGGACCCGGGTCGCGTTGACGAGCGAGGAGCCAGCCCCCTGGTAGCGGGGCGCCGTCGCGAAGGCGCCGATCAGCCCGACCGACGTGCCACCCGCGAGGGGCAGCAATGCGTCATCGTTGCGCAGCAGGACGGCCGACTCGGCCGCGGCCCGGCGGGCGAGTGCGTGGTGGGCGTCGAGGTCGACCGAGGCGCGCGGGTGCGCGGTGACCCGGCGCACGAGGTCGATGACCTCGGCTGCGCGGGCATCCACATCGGCCTCCGACAGCTCGCCGGACTCGACGGCCGCGACGATCTGCCGCACCGAGTCGAACCCGGGCGACGGCATCTCGATCGTGCCGCCGGCCGCGGCAGCCGCCACCGCATCGTTGCTGCCGCCCCAGTCGGAGACGACCGCGCCGGAGAAGCCCCACTCCTGCCGGAGGATGTCGATCAGCAGGTGCGCGTTCTCGTGCGCGTAGGCCCCGTTGACCAGGTTGTACGACGACATGATGCCCCACGGGGAGGCCTCGCGCACGACGATCTCGAACGCGGTCAGGTAGATCTCGCGCAGCGCGCGCTCGTCGATGACGGAGTCGCTGACCATGCGGCGCAGCTCCTGGCTGTTCACCGCGAAGTGCTTGGGCGTGGCCGCCACACCCTCGGACTGGATGCCGCGCACGTAGGCCGCCGCGAGGCGACCCGACAGCTCGGGATCCTCGGAGAAGTACTCGAAGCTGCGACCACCGAGGGGGCTGCGCTTGATGTTGAGCCCGGGGCCGAGCAGCACGCCGACGCCCTGGGACGAGGCCTCGCGGCCCAGAGCAGTGCCGATCTCCTCGGCCAGCGCGTCGTCCCAGCTGCCGGCCACGGTCGCGGCGGTGGGGAAGCAGGTCGCGGGTTCGGAGCCGTTGATGCCGAGGTGGTCGGCCGAACCGACCTGCCGGCGCACGCCGTGGGGGCCGTCGGCCATCCAGACGGCGGGGATGCCGGCGCGTTCGATGGCACGCGTCTGCCAGGTGTTCGCCCCGCTGAGCAGCGCGGCCTTCTCGAGAAGGCTCAGGCTCGCGACGAGTGCGGTGGTTTCTTTCACGATGGGTCTTTCTGTGTCGATCAGGGCATCGCCGGGGCGGGCGAGCACACGCCCGCCCCGGCGATCACGGTCTAGCGAACGGTGACCGTGGTGCGCGCGTTGTGCCGCCGCACGCGGAGGATCACCATCACCACACCGGCGAGGATCAGCAATCCGAGCACCGACGAGATGACGATCTGCCACACCACCCACGCGGGCGGGGTGTAGGCGACCGTCGCGCCCGGCGCCAGTCCGTCCATCGCGTTGGAGTTCGCGACGGTGAACAGGATGTTGTGCGTCGAGTCACGGATGTCGGCGACCGCCTTGGCGGAGCTGTCGTCGTTGAACGACTTCGACGGCTGGAAGGTCAGCATCAGGTCGGACCCGGCATGGATGCCCTCGTTGGGGTTCATGTACGGGTACAGGTTGAAGTCCGTGATGGCGAAGCCCTCGAACCCCCACTCGCCGCGCAGCACCGTGTCCATGAGCGCGACCGAGCCGCCGGCCCACGTGGCGCCGATGCGGTTGAACGAGCTCATGATGCCGGCTGCACCGATCGTGGTCTCCGACACCGTGCCCTCGTCATCCGAGAGGTACTTCACGTCCATCGAGATGTTCTTGATCCCGATCTCGAACGGCTTGAGGTAGACCTCACGGATCGCCTGCTCGGTGGCCCAGGTCGCGATGCCGTTGTTGACGCGGTTCGTCTCCTGCTCGTTCATCGCGTAGTGCTTGATCGTCGTGTAGACGCCCTTGGTGCCGACGCCGTTCGCGACGGCGGTGAGCATCTGACCGGACAGCAGCGGGTCCTCCGAGTAGTACTCGAAGTTGCGGCCCGCGAACGGCGAGCGGTGCAGGTTGACCGCCGGTGCGTACCAGCCGTTGATGTCCTTGAACAGCGCCTCGTTGCCGAGCATGACCCCCATGGCCGTGCCGAGGTCGACATCCCACGTCTGTGCGATGAGCACCTCCGACGGGTAGGCGGTGCCGTTGATGGCCGAGTTGATGAACGACGAGAACCCGGCGGGTCCGTCCGGCTCCAGCGTCTGCGGCTTGCCGATCGAGCCGATCGCGGCGGTCTGGTACGCGCCGTTGAGGAGCATCGCCGTCATGTCGTTCACGCTCAGCGAGTCGAGCAGCTCGTCCCACTTCGGGTCGTCCTTGGCGAGGCCGCGCATGTCGATCAACGAGAGGTCGCTGCCCGCGCCGGTCGTGGGCATGTCGCCCTCGAAGGCCTCGGCCGCACCCTCGTGGTCCCACACGGCGAAGCCGTCGGCGACCGCGTCGTCGGCGACCAGCATGTCGCCGGTCGGAGCCGTCGGGAACGTGCCGGCGAAGTCCGCGCGGGACATCACCGGGATCTTGCCCGCCTCACCGGTGGTGGTGAACTGTGCCGACACGTCATCGAACTGGTTCGTGACGGCCTCGAGGTCGGATGCGCGGTGGTCGTCGCCGGTGTAGACGACGTCTTCGCTCACGGTGTACGCGATCGGCTGGGTGCCGGCGGCGACCGTGTGCGAGTCCTCGCGGACGCTGAGGACGTAGTCGCCCGCATCCAGGACGTAGGCCTTCTCGTCGAGGTAGTCGTACGACGCCATGTCCTCGACGGCGAGCTCGATCGTCACCGACTCGGTCGCGCCGGGCGCGATGTCGCCGGTCTTGGCGAAGCCGCCGAGCACGACGGCCGACTTCTCGACGCCGCCGGGCGTGTACGGGGCGGAGTAGTACAGCTGCACCACATCACGGCCCGCGACCGCACCCGTGTTGGTCACGTCGACCGTCACCGCGATGGTGCCGTCGACGTCACCGAGCTCGGTGTTCGACACCGCCCAGGAGAAGTCCGTGTAGCTGAGCCCGTGGCCGAAGGGGTAGACGACGGCGGCGTCGTAGTCGATGAACCCTTCGACCGCCGCGGTCTCGTAGTAGCGGTAGCCGACGTAGATGCCCTCGGCGTAGTTGACGAACGGCGCATCGTCGGTGACGGTCGCGTTCGACGTCGCGCTCTCGGTGACCGGCACCGGGTAGTTCGGTGCGACGTTGTCGTAGAGGAAGTTGCCGAAGTTGACGAAGGTCGGGTCAGCGGTGAAGTCGGCCGCCCACAGGTCGACCGTGCGACCGGAGGGGTTGACCTCGCCGTTCAGGATGCGTCCGAGCGCGTTGAACGCGGTCGATCCGGGCGAGCCCGCGAGGAGGATCGCGTCGACGCCCTGGTCGTTCTGCAGGTCGCCGAGCTCGAGCGTGGTCGAGGCGTTGATGACGACGACGACCTTCTCGAAGCTCTGCTTGGCGAGGTCGAGCAGGTCGCGCTCGTCCTTGTTCAGCTCGAGCTGGTGCTGGCCGGGCTGGGCGTTGTCGTCCCAGTCGGTCATGTCCTGCGTGAGGTCGCCGCCCTCGCCGCCGGGGCGCCCGATGAAGACGACGGCCGCGTCGCCGAACTGCGCGAACGTCGAGGCCTGCTCCTGGTATCCGGCGATCGGCATCTCGCCGATGTTGTAGGTGGAGATGTCGGGACGGTCCATCTCGATGTAGCCGCGCGGGTTCTCGGCCGCGTAGGCCTCGATGGCCGCGTAGGCGGGGTCGTTGACGGCGAAGCCGGCGTTCTCGAGACCCATGCGCGCCGTGACGGCGGAGTTGGTGTCGACCGAGCCGGAACCGGAACCGCCGTAGACGGGGTCGGCAGCGGCACGACCCAGCATGGTGAGCTGCGCGCCGGAGGCGAGCGGGAGGGCTGCGCCGTCGTTCTTCGCGAGGACGATGCCGCCGGCACCGATCTCTTCGACGAGCCCGAGGGCTGCGGCATCCACCGCTTCGAGGTCGGGGTAGTCGGCCTCGTAGTACTCGGTGTCCCAGTCTTCGGACTCTTCGGAGTTCGTGAACGTGTAGGTGCCCGAACCGAGCTGCGAGGCGATCCATCCGGTCGCCACGTTCATGGCGACGTTGGCGACCACGACCACGACGGTCACGAGCGCGAGCAGGGGTACCCAGATCCACAGGTACTTCTTGTTGGACATCGGCATCGCGCTCGCCTTGTCCTTGGCCGTTCGGGCGTTCACTTCGGTTCTCCTTCGGTACTGCGATTACGGGTTGCGGAGGGAGGGCCGCCGACGCCGGTGACGCCCGGAGGCGTGCGGGTCGGCGGCCGCTCCGTCACTCCGAGGCCTGAGTGATGTTGCCGTCCTGGTCGATCTGCCAAGTCTCACCGGTCTCGGCGGACTCCGCCTCGATGACGTACTTGCCGTCGGCGATGTCGACCGTGCCGGTCACGCGCTTCGCCGCCTCGCTCTTGACGAACGGCATCACCAGGAGGCCGTACTTCTGCGTCGGCTGCTTGACGTCACCGGCGAGCATGACCTGCTTCCAGTCCGGGTTCTCGGCGAGCGCGTCGACGATCGCCTGACGGGCGGTCTCGAGGTCGGTCGCGACATCGGCGGTCTCGGACTCCGAGCCGCTCTCGCTGCTCTCGCTGTTCGAGCTGTTCGAGCTGTTCGTCGTGGTGCCCGCGTCGCCCGCGCACCCGGCCAGACCGAAGGTGCCGGTGGCGAGGATGACCGCCGCGAGGACTCCCGCGCGCAGCTTGGTGCTGTTCATTTCTGCTCCCTTTCCTGTCCGACGGGGCGCCCCGTCGGGTTCTGCATCGACGGCATGGCCGGCGTGATCAGGCGCCGGCCATGCCTGTGGCGATCTCCGCCTACTTCTTGATCACGCCCGAGTAGTTCAAGCCGAAGCCGAACTTCCAGTCGTTGCCCTCGGCATCGACATAGGTGTCCATGTCCTCCGGCACGTCTTCGAGCTGGCCTTCGACCGCATCCATGTCGAGCGGGAAGCCGATCGGCAGACGGCCCTGGGGCTCGTGCGCACCGGCCGCGACCGTCAGGGTCGCCTCGTCGCTCACGCCGAATCCGACGAGGACGACGTTCGACTTCTCCTCGAACTCCGCCGGGACGACGGGGTTGTTGGCCTTGACGACGGTGACGACGGGGATGTCGGCACCGCTCGCCTCGACCGCGGCGACCGCACGGTTGAACGCGTCGATGTCGGCGGCGTTCGAGATGCGCGAGGTGTTGCCGAAGTACGAACGGTTCTCCTTCGATCCGTCGGCGAGCACGTCGCCGCTGATCGAGGTCTTGCGCACGTTGTCGCCGTCGGCCGTGTACGGCGCCCACTGCAGCGAGAACGGGTACCACTCGCCCGACTCGGCGTCGTGACCGGCGGCCGAGAAGTTGTTGCCGTTGTTCGGCGAGCGCAGGCCCACGAACACGGCATCCACATCGCTGAGGTCGGGCGCGGTCATCGAGACGACCTTGCCGTCGGCGTCGAGCTCGACCGTGTCGGTGACGACCTTGCCGAAGATGCCCTCGGCCGCTTCGATGCTCAGCGTCGCGCCTTCGGAGTACTCCGGCGGCCCGAAGAGACCGGGGCTGCCCACGTCGAACGTGTGCGGGATGTACACGGTCTTGTCCGACCAGTCGGCGTCCTCCGCGACGGTGCCGTCGTTCTTCAGCATCACGACCGAGTCGAGCTGGGCGTCGAAGCCGGCCTCGACGTTGGCCTTGCTGCCGACCGTCTTCTCGGACTTCTCGAGGTCGACGAACGGGCTGTCGAACAGTCCGGGCGCGAAGTAGGCGGTGAGGATGCGGGCACCGGACTCCGCCCAGCGGGCGTCGGCGTCCTGGTCGACCTCGCCGGCCTCGAACCGCTCGTTCCAGAGGTCGTAGGCCTGGAGGAGGAAGGTCGCGTCGTTGACGCCGCCGAACATGTCGACGCCGTTCTGGAGCACCGTGAAGTACCGCTCGACCGGGTCCATGTCCTCGGCACCCCACGCGGTGGCGATGAACGCCTCCGGGTCGTTCGCGCCGGTCATGACGCCCCAGTCGGTGACGATCGCCCCGGTGAAGCCGACCTCGTCGCGGATCATCTTCAGCGCCTCGGCGTTGTACGCCGTGCCGACGGCCTTGTCGCCGAGCAGCGGGTTGCCCTCGCCGTCGAGCATGATCGAGTAGTTCGTCATCATGCCGAGCGAGTCCGATGCCGCGGCGAACACGGAGGCGTGCTCTTCGAGGTTGTCGCCGGGGAAGACCTCGTACTTGCCGACGGCCGTGTGCGACTCGCGGCCGCCCTCGCCCGCACCGTCACCCGGCGCGTGCTTGATGGTGGTCGGGACGGAGTCGGTGCCCCACCCGATGTTCTCGCCGTCCTCGTCGTAGGTGCTCTGGAAGCCCGTGACGTAGGCCGCGGCCAGCTCCTTCGCGAGCTCCGAGTCCTCGCCGAGGGTGCCGGAGACGCGCAGCCAGCGCGGCTCGGTGGCGAGGTCGATCTGCGGGCTGAGGGCGTTCGAGATGCCCAGCGCGCGGTACTCCGAGGAGACCACGCGGCCGAACTCCTCCATGGTCTCGGCCGAGAAGGTCGACGCGAGGCCCAGGACCGACGGCCAGAGCGAGACGCCGGATCCGGTCTCGGTGTAGGTCGAGTTGGACTGCGCCTCAGAGCGGGGGTCGGACGAGAAGTTCGCCGGGATGTAGGGCAGCTCGGGGGTGGCGAGGCTCTCGACGTGGGCCTGGATCGCGTTGACCCAGGTCACGTTCTCCTCGACATCCGAGCCACCGGCGTTGAGCACGTTGCGCAGGTTGTCCTCGGAGAGGTAGGTCTTCTGCGCGTCGGTCAGACCGTCGCCCGGCGACCGCTCGTGCGAGCTGAAGAGCATGAGGCCCGAGATCTGCTCGGCGGTGAGCGTCTCGGCGTAGGCGGCGGCGCGCTCGGCCGGCGTGACGCGCCAGTCCTCGAACGTGTCCAGCTTGTCATTGTCGTTCAGGTCCTTGAACGCGTAGGTCGAGCCGTTCTCCTCCACCTCGAGGATCTCGATCGAGCTGTCTGCGGAGTACGACAGCGTGGCGCCGCCGTGGGGGTTCTCGATGACCACGAAGTCCGTGGTGCCGTCCGTCGCATCGCGCGACGTGTACGCTGCTGGCTCTTCCGATCCGGACGTGCATCCGGCGAGGGTCAGCGCGAGGCCGAAGCCCGTGACCAGCGCGATCCCCTTCTTTGGCATGGCCTTCATTGGCCGTTCCTTTCGTCATCGACAGACATCCGCACGCGCCGTGCGCGAGGATGCTGGCCCCGCCTCTGGGGCCATAGCCGTGACCGTCGCACTGAGAAGCCGCCGGGCATGCCGGTGATCGCACAGTCGGGACGGTTGTGCTGAATCGATCGTTCTACGGGCGGCTCATCGGGCGAGCGCGGAACGCACGATCGGTCGTTTCCGTCACATGTTCTGTCATCCGGGCCCAGAAATCCGCGGATTTCGTGACGGTTCCGTGACCTGATCCGCATCCTGATCCGCGCCCTCGCACCCCGCTCCCCGATTCATTCACATGAATCCATCACCGATATTCAGGCGTAGGCTGGAGAGAAGGACGGACCGTCCGAGAAGATCTCCCGGCCCCGTGCCCGCCCGGAAGTGGAGTCACTCGTGGCTCAGTACGACGTCTCGAACCGCTCGGCGATCGTGACGGGAGCAGGCAGCGGAATCGGACGCTCGACCGCTCTCCTGCTGGCGAAGAACGGCGCATCGGTCGTGGTCAACGACCTGAACGCCGAGCACGCGAACGCGGTCGTCGAAGAGATCCGCGCCGCCGGCGGCATCGCGGAGGCCTCGGTCGGCGATGCCACGGATGCGGCCTGGATCGCCTCCTCGATCGAACTCGCGAACTCCCTCGCCCCGCTGCGCATCGGCGTCAACAACGCCGGCATCGGCGGCGCATCCGCCCCCACCGCGGAGTACGAGGACGAGGCCTGGGACAAGGTCATCGCGATCAACCTCAACGCGGTGTTCCGCAACATGAAGGCGCAGATCCCGTCGATCCTCGCGAACGGCGGCGGATCGGTCGTGAACATCGCCTCGATCCTCGGCAGCGTCGGCTTCGCCGGATCCCCCGCCTACGTCACGGCCAAGCACGGCGTGGTCGGCATGACCAAGTCGGCGGCGCTCGAGTACTCGGCGCAGGGCGTGCGCGTGAACTCGGTCGGCCCCGGCTTCATCGACACCCCGCTGCTGGCGAACATGGGCGACGAGGCGAAGGACTTCCTCGTCTCGAAGCACCCGATCGGACGCCTGGGCCAGGCCGACGAGGTCGCGAACCTCATCGTGTTCCTCGCCAGCGACGCCGCGAGCTTCGTCACCGGCAGCTACCACCTGGTCGACGGCGGATACACCGCGCTCTGATCGAATGGCATCCGGTCCCGGGACCCGATTCCCGGTGACCGGATGCCATCCACAGCGACGTACCCCCCGAAACGTCGCTGTGCACCTCCCGCCCGCGGGCCGCACCGCTTTGCCCAGGATGCGCCGGCGAGGGAGGCGAGTCTGCAGTCAGGCGACCGCGTGCATGGTCGGGAGCGCGGACCACAGCGGCGCGAAGTCGATGTCTGTGAGGTCCAGCCCCCCGGCCGTGCTCGCCGCGGCCATCATCTTGACCAGCATCGGCCGCTCGAGCTCGACGTCCTCATCGAGCGTGAAGCGCACCGGGATCGACGCGTGCATCCACAGCGTCTCGGTGGCCGCACCCGCCGTGCGCAGCGTGAGCGGAAACGACTCGCCGCGGCGCAGCTTGGTGACGGTGACGAGCCTCAGGTGCGCGAGCACCCGATCGTCCACCTCCACGATCTGCGAATCACCGGCGTAGCTGAGCTGACCCATGGCACCCCCTCGAGAACTATCTTCATCAATTAGATTACTAGTTTAACTAGCTAAATGGTAACCGACGTATCGGGGGCCTCTCCGACCGTCATCGATCGCCACAGACCGTCACCGACGGAGGCGGCGCGGGGCGAGGAGCCGAAGCTAGCTCCGGGACGACTCTGCGAGCTCGGAGATCTCCTCCGTGAGGCGACGGAGGAACCGGGAGATCACGGAGAGCTGCTCCGGCGTGAATTCGCTCTCGATGTCGGCGACCCGCCGGGAGATCTCGTCTGCGGGCGAGTGCAGGTCGCGCAACGACGGGCGGAGGATCTTCGACCGTGCGTCATCCGGGTGCACGGAGACGACGATGTGCCCGCGTGCGGTGAGCCGGCGGATCAAGGCGGTGACCGCTGCGGTGCTCACCCCCAGATGCTGGGCGAGATCGCCGGGCGTGACCGGCCGGTCAAGGGGCGCATCCGCGATGAAGCCCATGGCAGCACGGTCGGTCTCATTGGGCTGACGCTCGGCCGCGAGACGGCGTCCGAGCCTGGCGTCGACGCGGCGCAGAGCCTCGACTTCGCGCGCGAGTTCCCGCGTCGCGATCTCCAGCTTCGCCCCCATCACACCCTCGCCTTCCCCTGGCGGCCCATGTTACCTCGATCGCCTGATTACCGGTTCGTCTAGCGAAATCGGTCGATCATCAGGGGCTTCCGACGATGAGAGGATGGAATCACGACGAGAAGGGACGTCATGGTCGAGCTCATAGACCTCACGGACGAGCGGTACATCGGCTTCGCCGACCTGCTCGATCACCTCCACGCGCAGTTCCCCACCGTCGCCCGGGATCGCATCGCGCGCATCATCGAGGCCGAGAACGACGCCATCACCGGCGGCTTCCTCCTCGTCGTCCCCGCCGAGGTGGCGACCGGCGCGATCGAGATGCTCGAACTCAGCACGGCACGCACCCTCGACGACGGAGAGGGGGTGGCGTGATGGCCGAACCTCAGGACCACGCCCGCTCCGGATACTGGTACCCCGACGGCGAGAGCACGAGCACCATCGACGTGCTGAACATGCTGCGCCGCTACCGCGCAGCGGAGACCGCGATGCGTGAGCGCACCCGCATCTCCATGGGCATGAACGAGACCGACCTCATGGCCCTGCGATTCCTCCTGCGGGAGCAGCGGGCCGGCAGGATCGTGCGCGCGATCGACATCGCCCGGATGCTCAACATCTCGACCGCATCGACCACGACGCTCATCGACCGCCTCGAGAAGGGCGGTCATGTCCGCCGTGAGGCGCACCCCACCGACCGCCGGGCAGGGGTCGTCGTCCCGACCGTCAGCAGCGATGAAGAGGTGCGCGCCACGCTGGGGGCGATGCACCACCGCATGCTCACGCTCGTCGACGAGCTCTCCGACCAGGAGCGGGCCGTCGTCACCCGGTTCCTCGCCGGGATGACGGCTGCGATCGAAGAGGCATCCGACCTCGACGAGGAGCTGCGCGACGTGATCCGCGACCAGGCGGGGCCCGAAGCGGAGTGACGGCTACAGGCCTTCCGCGATCTCCTTGATCGCGGCGAGGCGACGGTCCCACTCACGGCCGATCACGTCGAGCTTCGCCGCGGTGGCGGAGAGCTCGGCGCCGACGACGCGGAAGCGCACTTCCCGTCCGACGCGCACGGGTTCGACCAGGCCGACCTCCTGCAGGACGGCGAGGTGCTTCGCGATCGCCTGCCGCGACACCGGAAGGCGCCCGGCGAGGGCGGATGCCGAAGCATCCCCCTCGCCGAGAGCCGTCAGGATGCTCCAGCGCGTCTCGTCCGCGAGCGCCGCGAACATGGGCAGCAGCGTCTCTGTGGTCACGCTTCGCCTTCCACCAGGGCGACCATCTTGTCGAGCTCCAGGTCCCAGCCCGTGAGGTGCGACTCGAGGTTGCCGCGCGGATCGGACGTGCGCTCGAAGCCGCTCTCGACGACCGTCAGGCGCGTGCCGCCGTCGGCCTCTTCGAGCGTGAAGGTGAAGACGGTCGAGGTCGACTCGTCGATGCTGTCGGGGAGCTTCCCGAGTGCGTCGTCGTTGTTCCAGCGGTACGTGATGCGCCGCGGCTCGTCGTACTCGTCGACCCGCAGCGGGATCACGTCGTAGTCGGGGAACGTCATCGTGCCGGTCGCGCCGACGCCGGTGCCGTCGAGCACGGTGCGCCCGAACCAGCGGGAGATGTGCTCGGGTTCGGCGACGGCTCGCCACACCTTCTCGACGGGGGCCGCGATCTGGATGCTGCGCCGGACGGAGAAGGTCTCCTCATCGACGACGGATGCCTCGTTGTGGGTCATGTTCACCATGATGGATCCTTTCGGAGTCTCGCGCTGGCCGGTCGACCAACTGCAACCCCAGAGTTGCACACTGGTTCCGGTTGCGCAACCCCTCGGTTGCAGTTTTCCGGTCACGGCATCCGCTCCCGCGCTCCGACCCACCTCCGTCCCGCGTCACTTGCAGGACCGATTCACGGATGCAGGACGAAACACCGCGGATCCGTCCTGCATCCGTGCATTCGTCCGACATCTGCGCCGGAGTCGGGGACGGACGGGGCGGATGCCGGATGCCGGGCGGATGCCGGATGCCGGATGCCGCATGCCCACTACCCCCGCGGGCGGCGCTTCTCCAGGAAGCCGGCGAGCAGCACGGCGACGAGGGCGGCGACCGGGGCGACGAGCAGCCCGGCGCGCAGGCTCTCGGTCTCGGCGATGTACCCCACGAACGGGGGCGACAGCAGGAACCCGAGGCGCAGCAGCCATGACACGACCGTGAGGCCGACGCCCGGCCGCAGCCCCGGCAGCTCGTCGGCGGCGTGCATCGCCGCGGGGATGAGGGTCGCGATGCCGAAGCCGACCGCGGCGAATCCGAGGATCGTGCCCGGCACGGTCGGGAAGGCGAGCGCGAGCGTCATGCCCACCGCCGCGATGATGCCGCCCACCCGCGCGACCCAGCGCTGCCCGAACCGGTCGGTGAGCGGGTCGCCGAGCATCCGGCCGATGAACTGCGCGCCGACCAGGGCGATGAAGCCGAGCGGGGCGATCGCCGCCGCGGCCCCGAGCGAGTCGGCGAGGTACAGGGTCGCCCAGGAGTTGCCGGCATCCTCGGCGACGGCTCCGGCCATCGCGATGAGGGTGAGCGCGATGATCGCGATCACGGTGCGCGGGGTCACGTGGCGACGCAGCGCCCCCGTCACCTCGGCCGGGGCGGCGACGGCATCCGTCTCGGTCTCGTCGTCGCGGCCGGGGAGGCAGAACCGCAGGGCCACGAGGGCGACGGTCGCGAAAACGGCGGTCGAGATGCCGAGGTGCACACCCAGCGGCAGCTGCAGGGCGATCGCGACGGCGGCCATCGCCCCACCGATCACGGCGCCGATCGACCAGATCGCGTGGAATCCGTTGATGATCGAGCGTCCGTAGCGCCGCTGCACGCGGAGGCCGTGGGCGTTCTGCGCGACATCCGTGATGGCGTCGGATGCTCCGCCGAGGAACAGCGCGACGGCGAACAGCACCCCCGAAGGGGCGAGGGCGGCGGAGAGCAGGCCGATGCTGGTGAGCACGGTGCCGATCACGGCGATGCGCGCCGAGCCGAACCGGCGGATCAGCACCGCGGCCAGGAGCCCCGCGGCGATGGCACCCGCAGGGAACGCGGCGATCGCGAAGCCGTAGCCGAGGTTGTCGAGTCCGAGTCCGGCCTTGATCTCCGGGTAGCGCGGCAGGATGTTCGCGAACAGCGCCCCGTTGGTCAGGAACAGGGCGGAGACGGCGATGCGCGCACGCCGCGACGCCCGGTCCGGAGCCGTTCGTCGAATCGATTCGATTGAAGCCATGCCTACGATCGTAACGGTCGGGCGCGCGCTCCTTATCCGCACCGGCTCATCGCCACAACCCCGTACCCGCCACCCCCTGCCCGTCGTACGCTCGACCCATGGCCCCACTCACCCAGCCCACCGGCGACGAAGAGGCGCTGCGCGCGCTCCCCCGCGACGACGGGTCGGCGCCGCGCGCGCTCGTGCTGGGCGCGACCGGATACGTCGGCGGGCGACTCACCCCGCGGCTGCTGAACGCCGGATATCGCGTGCGGGTGCTGGCACGCGACGCCGCGCGCGCGGCATCCTTCCCCTGGGGTCCCGACTGCGAGATCGTCGAAGGGTCGGCCGACGACGCGGATGCTGTCGCCGCAGCCATGGACGACGTCGACGTCGTGTACTACCTGATCCACTCGATGACCGCCGGCAAGGGGTTCGAGGAGAGCGACGAGCGCGCGGCGACGACGGTGGCCGAGGCCGCGGCCCGCGCGGGTGTGCGGCGCATCGTCTACCTCGGCGGACTGCATCCGGACGACGTGAAGCTGTCACCCCATCTGCGCTCCCGCGTGCGTGTCGGCGAGATCTTCTTGCAGTCCGGCGTGCCGACGCTCGTGCTGCAGGCGGGGGTCGTGATCGGGTCGGGGTCGGCGTCGTTCGAGATGATCCGTCACCTCACCGACGTACTGCCGTACATGCCGGCGCCGAAGTGGGTGCGCAACCGCATCCAGCCGATCGCCGTACGCGACGTGCTGCACTATCTGCTCGGCGCCGCCCGAGTCGACGCCGACGTGAACCGCGCGGTCGACATCGGCGGACCCGACGTGCTGCGCTACGGACAGATGATGAACGGCTACGCGGTCGAGGCGGGTCTGCCGCAGCGTGCGATCGCCGCGCTGCCCGTGCTGACTCCCGGTCTCGCCTCACACTGGGTCAACCTCGTGACGCCGGTGCCGCGCTCGATCGCCCGCCCGCTCGTGGCGTCGCTGCAGAACGAGTGCATCATGAAGGACCACGCGGTCGACGAGCTGATCCCGCAGCCGAAGGGCGGCCTGACGCCGTACCGACGAGCCGTCGACCTGGCGCTCGGGCGGGTCGACGCCGACGCGATCGAGACGAGCTGGCAGGATTCCGAGGTCTCGGGCGCCCCCAGCGACCCGCTGCCGAGCGACCCGGACTGGGCGGGCCGCACCGTCTTCACCGACGCCCGCACGCTCGTCACGTCGGCCTCCGTCGACCGGCTGTGGTCGGTGGTGCTGGGCATCGGTGGAACGAACGGCTGGTACTCGTCACGGTTCCTCTGGGCGGTGCGCGGGTTGATGGACCGCGTGGTCGGCGGAGTGGGGCTGCGCCGGGGTCGCCGCAGCCAGACGATCGCCCGCGTGGGCGACGCGATCGACTTCTGGCGCGTCGAAGCCGTCGAGGAACCGGGCGCGGCGACCGAATCGTCGGCGGCGAGCGGTGGGCTGCTGCGGCTCCGTGCCGAGATGAAAGTGCCCGGCGAGGCCTGGCTCGAGCTGCGTGCGCTCCCCGACGCCGCGGGCGCCCGCTACGAACAGCGGGCGATCTTCTTCCCGCGCGGCCTCAGCGGTCGGCTGTACTGGCTCGCGGTGCTGCCCTTCCACGGGCTGATCTTCGCCAGCATGGCCTCGCGGATCACCGCTGCGGCCGAGAACTCCTAGCGCCGGGGAATCACGACTCCCGCGGTCGCTCCCCGCTCGGCGCTGCATCCGCCGCCGCATCCGTCCCTGCTGTATCGTCGAGGGCCGCGTCGACCACGGCATCCACCTCGGCGGGCGGGATGATGTCGATGGCCTCGGTCGCTGCCTCGTAGACCTCGGCCAGCGTCTCGTCGACGGTGGACTCGTCGATCCAGGCGAGATCGTCCTCCGAGTGGTCGTACTCGACGGGCACGAGCGCGAAGTCGTCGCCGTACTCTTCGAGCCCCGCCATCACGCTGTGGCGCACGGCGGCGCGGGCGTAGCGGTCGCGCAGGATCAGCGGATCGCGCCGCAGATCCTTCATGAACGCGATCATCATGAAGCCCATGATGATCGCGAACGGCAGCGCCGCGATGATCGTCACATTCTGCAGCGACTTCAGCCCGCTCCCCTCCTCGCCGGTGACGAGTAGCACGGCCGCGATCACGCCGACCAGGACACCCCAGACGACCGCGACCCAGCGCGCCGGCTCGGGGCGCCCCTGCTGCGAGAGGGTGCCCATCACGAGCGAGGCGGAATCCGCGCCGGTGACGAAGAAGATCGCGATCAGCAGGATGAGCACGATGCTCGTGATCAGCGGGAACGGCAGGTTCTCGAGCACGCCGAACAGCACTTCCTCCGGCGGGTCGACGGCGAGGTTCGCGCCGTCCATCTGCTGCTGGATGGCCGTGGTGCCGAAGATCGCGAACCAGATGAGCGAGATGACCGAGGGCACCACGATGACGACCGACACGAACTGGCGCAGGCTCCGGCCGCGCGAGATCTTCGCGATGAACATGCCGACGAACGGCGACCACGAGATCCACCATGCCCAGTAGAAGATGGTCCAGCTCGACAGGAACGTCTGCGCGGCCTCGCCCTGCGATGCCGACCGGCCGATCATCTGCGGCAGGTCGCCGATGAACTGCACGGCGACCGAGGGGATCACGTTGAGGATGAGCAGCGTCGGTCCGACGAAGAACACGAAGAACGCCAGCAGCAGCGCGACGACGGCGTTGATGTTCGACAGCGCCCGGATGCCCTTGGAGACGCCCGAGACTGCCGAGGCGATGAAGCACGCGGTGAGCACGGCGATGACCGCGATGAGGATGCCGTTGCCGAGCGGGCCGGCGCCACTGACGATCTCGACGCCGTGCCCGATCTGCAGGGCGCCGAGGCCGAGGGATGCTGCGGTTCCGAAGAGCGTGACGATGATCGAGAAGATGTCGATCGTGCGGCCGAGGGGTCCGGCCGTGCGGCCCTCGCCCAGCAGCGGGGCGAAGATCGACGAGATCAGCGGGGTGCGGCCGCGGCGGTAGGCGCCGTAGGCGATCGCACCACCGACGAGCGCGTAGAACGCCCACGCCTGCGGGCCCCAGTGGTACAGCACCTGCGTCTGCGCCGTGTGCATGGCGTCGAGGGTGCTCGCCTCGACCGTGCCCGGCGGCGGGCTCTCAAAGAAGGTGAGCGGCTCGGCCGCACCCCAGAACACCAGACCGATACCCATGCCAGCGGCGAACAGCATCGAGATCCACGAGAACATCGAGTACTCGGGCTCTTCGTCGTCGCGGCCGAGGGGGATGCGGCCGTAGCGGCTGAAGCCGACGAACAGCATGAACACCAGGATGATCGTGGCGATGGTCGTGAAGAAGAACCCGAAGTACTCCACCACCCAGCCGAGCACGGCCGAGGTCGTGCCCGAGAGGTTGTCGCCGGCGAAGACGCCCCACGCGATGAAGGCGACCGTGAGCGCCACCGCGACGCCGAACACGAGTGCGTCGGTGCGGTAGGTGCGGCCGGTCTCCTCGACCGAGACGCCGGGCACGAGGGCCGGATGCACGCTGCGCGGCGGGACGGCCGCGATGTCGCGGACGATCTTCTTCGCGGCCTCGGTGGCCTTGGCCGGGAGGCGGTTCACGCCCGTGCCGACGACATCCGTGCGGGGGCGCGGCGGGGTGCTTCCTGCGGAGCGTGCGGGCGGCTTCTCGTCAGGGGTCTCCATGGCACACCATCCTGTCACGCGATATACCTGTCGCGTGCCCCGCCTACCGCGGGCCGCGCCCTACCGCGAGCCGCGGCGACCGACGCCGGCGAACACCGAGTGCAGCAGCGGCAGGGCCGAGACGCAGATCAGGGTGATGCCCAGCGGAGGCAGCGAGGGGACGAGCAGGGCACCGCCCACGAGCAGCGCCGCGAACAGCACTCCCGAGGCGATGCGACGCGCGATGCCCTCGAGCCGATCGAGGCGACGCTCGAGCCGCGAGGTGTCGAACGACACGTTGCCGTCGTCGATGCGGGTGATGATCCGGTCGATGCGGCCGGGCAGCTGCCAGGTCGTCGCCATCGTGTCCATCGCCTGGCCCGCGAAAGCCTGCACGATGTTGCCGCTCTCGTCGCGCAGCAGGCGTGCGGCGTAGGGCTCGGCGGCATCCCACACGTTGAACGCCGGGTCGAGTCCGCTGCACATGCCCGAGGTCAGCGAGACCGCGCGGATGAGCAGCAGCATGTTCTCGGGCAGCTGCAGCGGGAGCGAGCGCACCATGTCGCCGAACTCCTCCGCGAAGTCGCGGAACTCCCGGGGATCGACCTTGCTGAGTTCGGCGAAACCCATGCCGCCGAAGCGGGCGAACAGCGCGCTCAGAGCACGTTCGAGCTCGTTGGTGTCGGCCGACGGCAGCAGGACGCCGATCTCCTGGGCGGCGGCGACGAGGCCGCGGCTGTCACGCCCGGCGACCGCGATGAGGAGCGTGCGCAGCCCGTCGCGGAGACTGTCGGGAACCTCGGCCATCATCCCGAAGTCGATGAACGTGAGCTGGAAGTTCCGCCCCGACTCGCCTGCGCCCGCGGGGACCGGCGTCACGAAGATGTTGCCGGGGTGCGGGTCGGCGTGCACGAAGCTGTGCGTGAACACCTGGTCGAACATGACCTCGGCGAACACCGCGGCGACCGCGGACGGGTCGATGCCGGCGGCACGCAGCGCATCCGTGTCGTTGATCTTGATCGCGGTGACGTCGGACAGCGTGAGCACGCGACGGGTCGACCGCTCCCACACGATCTCGGGAGCGGCGACGCGCGGGTCGTCGGCGAAGTTCTCGCGGAACCGCTCGGCGCTCGCGGCTTCGTGCAGGTAGTCGATCTCCTCGAGGCTGGTCGCGGCGAATTCCTCGACCAACGCGGGAGCATCGACCCGGTCGGCGACGAGGCGCACGCGGGTCAACCAGCGCGCGACCCGGCGGAGCGCGGCGAGGTCGACCGCGACGATGCCGTCGATGCCCGGCCGCTGCACCTTGACGACGACGTGGCCGAGTCCGGTGTCGGCCGCGTCGAGTGCCGAGAGCCGGGCCCGGTGCACCTGACCGAGGGATGCCGCCGCGACCGGAGTGTCGTCGAACCACGCGTAGGCGCGCTCGAGCGGGATGCCGAGTTCGGCCTCGGCGAGCGCGCGGATGGCCGCGGTGGGCACCGCCGGAACCTCGTCCTGCAGCCCCTCGAGCTCTTTCGTGATCTCGGGCGGCAGCACGTCGAGGCGCGACGACATGAACTGTCCGACCTTGATCATGAGACCGCCGAGTTCGACCGCGAGCACATGGAAGCGACGCGCGAACGTCTGCATCCGCTGCCCTCGTGTGCGCTCGGCGACCCGGCTCATGCCGAGCCGCGGGAGCACCAGCTCGAACCACCAGATCTTCAGGAACTCCCGGCCCGCGAACGACACGATGCGGCGGTACCTGGCGCGGTGGGCGCCCTGTGCCGCGGCATCCGTCATCGCGTGGTCCTCTCGCAGGCCCTCACCCGATGCCGCACTGCGCGGTCAGTCCTGCGCGAGGATCGAGTACAGCCTACGGCGGGCTTCGTCGAGGATCTCGATGGTCTGCTGCACCTGCTCGGGCGAACCGCTGCGACCGACCTGGGCTGCGGCGGCGGCGAGGTCGACGCCCGCCTTGGGCAGCGCGCTGAAGCGGGCGCTGTCACGGTGGCCGTCCTTGCCGGACGACTCCCACGGGGCCGGAGTCTCGGAGCTCTCGTCGGCGACGGCGCGACCGGCCTCGGTGAGCGAGTAGGTCTTGCGGCCGTTCTGCTCCTCGGCCTCGATGAGTCCTTCATCGGCGAGCAGCTGCAGCGTGGGGTACACGGAGCCGGCACTCGGCTTCCAGGTGCCGCCGCTGCGCTCGGCGATCTCGTTGATGATCTGGTAGCCGTGCATCGGCTTCTCGGCGAGCAGGGAGAGCACGGCCGTGCGGACATCGCCGCGGGCCATGCGCGAGCCGCCGGACGGGCGGGGCTCGAACGACTTGCGGAGCTGGTCCATCGCCTCGAAGATCGCGGATGCCGGACCGCCGGGGCCCGTGCCGAAGCCGGCGCCGCCGAAGAGGCCGCCGGGGCCGCCGTTGTTCCCGGAGCCGCTGGTGCCGCCGAACGGGTTGGAGGGGAATGCGTTGTTCATGATGACCTCCTGATGGGGTGAACGATACTCAACGATATGTCGTTCACCCTGAGGATGGGGTGGGAGTTTCAGGAGGGAGGGCGGCGCGCCCGATCTCAGTCCGAGCGCTCGACCAGGCGCGCGCCGAGGAGCGCGGCACCGGTGAGAGCCGCATCGATCCCGAGCTGCGCCGGGACCACGCGCGCCGCCG
>NZ_JARE01000038.1:0-1072 GCF_000708325.1 Microbacterium sp. Cr-K20
TCGACCACGGTCGTCGTGCACAGCACCGTGCCGTCACCGTCGGTCACGGTGATCGTGTCGCCATCGTCACCGCTGCCCGAGAACGTCGGCGTCGCTGTGTCGACGACAGCACCGTCGGCGGGACCCGTGATCACCGGGGCCGTGGGGACCACAGTGTCCACGGCCAGCTCGATCGGAGTACCGTCCGTCGAGTTACCCGCGGGGTCGGTTGCCGTCGGTGTGATTGTGTTGGTCCCTTCCGGCAGCGGATCGGTCGGCGTGCACGACCAAACGCCATCGACGACAGTCGTCGTGCACAGCACCGTGCCGTCACCATCGGTCACCGTGATCGTGTCGCCATCGTCACCGGTGCCCGAGAAAGTCGGCGTCGCATCCGTCACCACGGCACCATCAACCGGACCTGTGATGACGGGAGCTGCAGGGGCAACCGTGTCGACCGTCAGATCGATCGGATCGCCCTCCGTCGAGTTCCCGGCCGAGTCCGTCGCCGTGGGTGTCATCGTGTTCACGCCTTCCGGCAGCGGATCGGTCGGAGTGCACGACCAGGCACCATCCGTGACGGTGGTCGTGCAGAGCACGGCGCCGTCTCCGTCGGTCACGGTGATCGTGTCGCCGTCATCGCCCGTTCCGGTGAACGTCGGCGTCGCATCCGTCACCACATCGCCGTCCTCGGGACCGGTGATCACCGGGGCAGACGGGCGACCGTGTCCACCATCACGTCGATGGGATCGCCCTCGGTCGAGTTGCCGGCGGGGTCGGTCGCGGTCGGGGTGATCGTGTTCACGCCTTCCGGCAGCGGATCGGTCGGAGTGCACGACCAGGCGCCATCGACGACGGTCGTCGTGCACAGCACCGTGCCGTCGCCATCCGTCACCGTGATCGTGTCACCATCGTCACCGGTGCCCGTGAACGTCGGCGTCGCATCCGTCACCACAGCACCATCCGCCGGACCAGTGATGACCGGAGCGGACGGGGCCACCGTATCCACGGTCACGTCGATCGGATCACCCGCGGTCGCGTTCCCCGCCGGATCGGTCGCGGTCGGCGTGATCGTGTTCGTCCCCTCCGGCAG
>NZ_JARE01000039.1:0-38225 GCF_000708325.1 Microbacterium sp. Cr-K20
CCGGGATCGGTGCCCGGGTCGGTACCGGGATCGGTGCCGGGGCCCGTCCCCGGGTCGGTGCCCGGATCCGTACCGGGGTCGGTGGGCACGGGACCGAACACGGCGTCCCACTGCCCCGCGGAGATCGCGACGTCCCCGCGGCCGTAGATCGTCGTCTCGTTCGGGTTCGAGTGCTTCTGCCACACGAGCACCTCGTAGGACTTCGTCCGATCGAGCGAGCCGGCAGGAGCGTCGAGCGTGAACGTGCTCGCCCCTCCGGCGACGGTCGGCATCACGAACGCCGCGTATCCGCCAGCGCCGCTGAGGCCGGATTCCGTGCCCTTGACGATGAGGGCCGCGTAGGCGCCTTCGACCTCGGGCAGGCCGCTCGCCTGCACTTGCACGCTCACGCCGGACGTGGCCGCGGAGGCGACCGTCGCCGTGACCGTGGCGCCGGCAGCATGCGCGGGCGGGACGATCACCGCACCGGCCGCGACGAGGAGGAAGGAGACGAAAGCGGCGAGCAGCACGCGTATGCGGGTGCTCCCTGAGGATGCGGTGGCTGTGGCGTTCACGGTTCTCCACGGCTCCGGGCACGCAGAAGAGCGCGCGCCGGCGGTGCCGCAATGCAGTCGGGACGAAGGATCGAATGTTGGTTAGGCTTGGCTAAGCAAGCCGCCGTTCCTGAGCGTAGAGGTGTGAATCAGCGCGCGTCAAGTTTTAGGATAGCCTTGCCTAATGCGTCGCGTCTTTGCCGTCTTCCTCGTCGCCGCTCTCGCCATGGGTCTCACCGCGTGCGCCGAGCCCGGAGCGACCGCCGCACCACCCGCCACCGCCGAAGACACCTGCCCGCAGGCATCCGTCCCGCTCTCCTCGCTCGACGTGATCGACGACGTGCGCGGATATGAGGGCCCTTCCACCGCGTGCCTCTCCAGCCGCGCGATCGAGGCCGTCGACGACGACACCGCGCCGAAGCTCCCGGTCACGGTGACCGACAGCGAGGGCCGCGAGATCGAGATCACCGACGTCGACCGCATCCTCCCGATCGACATCTCGGGCACGATCGCGTCGACCGTGTTCGCCCTCGGACTCGGCGATCAGGTCGTCGGCCGCGACGCATCCACCGTCTTCGCCGGAACGGAAGACCTCCCGGTCGTCACCAAGACCGGACACACGCTCAACGCCGAGGCGATCCTCGAGCTCGCGCCGACGGTCGTCCTCACCGACACCACGATCGGTCCGAAGGAGGTCCGTCAACAGCTGCGCGACGCGGGCATCGCGGTCGTGGTGATCTCCAGCGATCGGCGACTGGACACCACCGACGAGCTGGTCACCGAGATCGCCACAGCCCTCGGGGTGCCCAGCCGGGGCGAGGCGCTCATCGCGCGGCTCGACGCCTCGGTCGACGAGACGCTCGCCGAGATCGCCGAGGTCGTGCCCGCCGACGAGGCCGATCGCGCCCGCATGCTCTTCCTCTACGTGCGCGGCAGCGCGAACGTGTACTACATCTTCGGCGAGGACTCCGGCGCCGACTCCCTGATCGACGCGGTCGGCGGGGTCGATGTCGCGGCCGAGATCGGCTGGGAGGGCATGAAGCCGATGACCGCGGAGGCCCTCGTGGCGGCGCAGCCCGACGTGCTGGTGATGATGACTGACGGACTCGAGTCGGTCGGCGGCATCGACGGCTTGATCGAGCGGATCCCGGCCGTCGCCGAGACGCCGGCCGGAGCGAACCGGCGCGTGATCGACATGGCCGACAGCGAGATCCTCAGCTTCGGCCCGCGCACCGCCGATGTGATCGGCGCCCTGGCCCGCGCCCTGTACGCCCCCGAGCCCACGAAGTGACCGGCGAGGTCGTCACTCCGACGCCGACCACGCACCGGAGACTCCGGTTCGCCCTGGTGACGGTCGGCCTGATCGTCGCACTCGCGATCACCTGCGTCGTCTCGATCACGAGCGGGCAGTACGACCTGTCCCCCACCTCGCTGGTCGGCGTGCTGCTGCGCGGCATCGGCATCGACACCGCTTGGGCCCCCTCGGCATCCACCGACTACGGCGTGATCTTCAACCTGCGGATGCCGCGCATCGTGCTCGGGCTCCTCGTCGGCGCCGCACTGGCCGTCTCGGGCGTGCTCATGCAGGCGATCTTCGGCAACCCGCTCGCGGATGCCGGTGTCGTCGGTGTCTCCTCGGGCGCGGCGCTCGGAGCGGCGGCGAGCATCACGTTCGGACTCGCGACGTTCGGCATGTGGACCACGCCCGCCTTCGCGTTCCTCGGCGGACTGATCGCCGTGTTCTCGGTGTACTTCATCAGTCGCTCCGGCGGCCGGACCGAGGTCGTGACGCTGCTGCTCACCGGCATCGCGATCAACGCCATCGCGGGCGCCGGCATGGCGTTCTTCACCTTCCTCGGCACCACCTCGACCCGCGAGCAGATCGTGTTCTGGCAGCTGGGTTCGCTGAACGGCGCCCTGTGGCCGAACATCCAGCTGGTGGCCCCACTCGTGCTGATCGGCGTTGTCGTCGCGCTGATCGTGGCACCCAGCCTCGATCTCTTCGCCCTCGGCGAGCGCACCGCGCGTCACCTCGGTGTCAACGTCGAGCTGCTGCGGATCGTGGTCATCGTGACGGTCGCCCTGTTGGTGTGCGCGGCCGTCGCCTTCGCCGGGATCATCGGCTTCGCCGGGCTCGTCGTACCGCACCTGATGCGCATGCTGATCGGCCCCGCCCACCTGCCGCTCGTGATCGTCTCGGCCCTCGGCGGCGCACTGCTCATCGCCGTCGCCGACCTCGTCGCTCGCACCGCCGTGCCGCTCGCCGACCTGCCGATCGGCATGATCACCTCGCTCGTGGGCGGCCCGTTCTTCCTGTGGCTGCTCGTGCGCACACGCCGTCGCTCGGGAGGATGGGCATGACCGCGCGGCTCCGCGGCTCGGGGCTGACGGTGCGTGTCGGCGAGGGGCGGACGATCCTGGACGACGCCTCCATCGAGATCCACCGCGGCGAGATCCACGCCCTGGTCGGCCCCAACGGGGCGGGCAAGTCCACCCTGTTCGGGGTTCTTGCGGGTGACGTCACCGCGCAGGCGGGAACGGTCGAGATCGACGATCAGCCCATCGAGCAGATCAAGCCGCGCCTGCTCGCCCGCGAACGCGCCGTGCTGCTGCAGGAGAACGCGGTCACCTTCCCCTTCAGCGCCGAGCAGGTGGTGCGCATGGGTCGAACGCCGTGGGCGCGCACGCCGGCCGCGGACGACGACGACGAGCTGGTGGCTGCGGCCATGGCGCAGACCGAGGTGACGGCGCTCAAGGCCCGCGCGGTGCCCTCGCTCTCCGGCGGCGAGCGCGCCCGCGTCGCTCTCGCCCGGGTGATCGCTCAGAGCACCGGCATCCTGTTGCTCGACGAGCCGACCGCCGCCCTCGACCTCAAGCATCATGAAGACGTCATGCGGCTGATCCGTGGGCGGGCGGATGCCGGCATCGCCGTGGCGATCGTCCTGCACGACCTCAATGCCGCACTCGCCCACGCCGACCGCGTCACGCTGCTCTCCGACGGCCGGGTCGCGGCGACGGGCCCGGCGGCCGAGGTGCTCACCGCCGAGCGGATCGAGCAGGTCTACGGCCAGGCGGTCGACGTGTTCCCGCATCCGACCACCGGCGTTCCGCTGGTGGTCGCGAGGCGCTGAGTCGCGTCCCGGCCACGCGCGCCGGACTACTCCTCGTCGCGCAGGGAGCGGATCATGCCCCGCAGGATCTTCCGCGCGCCCGCCTGCTCGGCCTCGGTCATGCCCGACAGCATCCGGACTTCGACCGAGCGAACGGCCGCGGTCGCCTTCGCGAGACTCTGCCGGCCACGGTCGGTGAGGCGGGCGGGGAGGGCCTTCCCGACCGGCGGCTCGGCGGGCCTGGTCACGAAGCCGTCCCGCTCGAGGGCCTGGAGCAGCACGTTCATCGACTGGCGGGTGACGAACGCGCCGCGCGCGAGCTCGGAGTTCGAGAGGCCGGGGCGCTGGGAGAGCAGCTCGAGGCAGGAGTAGTGCGTGATGGTCATGCCGAGCGGGCGCAGCACCTCCTCCATCGAGGTGCGGAGAGCGCTGGACGCCTCCTTCAGCAAGTAGCCCAGCGACGTGTCGAGCTCGATGCCGGCGCGATCTTGACTCATGTCAGTAGTCTGACATACGCTTACTCATGTCAGAAAACTGACATGAAACGAAGGACTCTCCTCATGCCCGTCACCGGCCCCGATTTCCTCTCCCTCCAGGCACGCGACCTCGCCGCCTCGCAGGCGTTCTATGAGAACTACCTCGGACTCGTCCGCTCGCCCGCGGGCCCACCGCACGCCGTCGTGTTCCAGACGACGCCGATCGCGTTCGCGCTCCGGGACATCGCGCCTGGTACCGACCTGACTGACGTCGCGCATCCGGGAATCGGCGCCGCGATCTGGTTGCACGCCACCGACGTCCAAGCCATCCACGATCGACTCGTCGCCGACGGCCACACCATCGTGGCCGACCCGATCGACGGCCCCTTCGGTCGCACCTTCACCTTCTCCGACCCCGACGGCTACCGGATCACCCTCCACGACCGGGCATGACCCGTACCCCTCCGGGTGCGGGGATGGCCGGCGACGCCTCTGCGTGCCATCGCGCTACGGACGCACCGGAAGCACGTCGCTGAGATCCGCGCGCGTGCCGGAGGCATGGATGCGACCGCCGGCTGCGGCATCCGCCCACGCCTCGGCACCGGTGGCCACGGCGATCCAGGTCGCGGCATCCATCTCGACGACGTTCGGCGGTGTGCCGCGCGTGTGGCGGGGGCCCTGGATCACCTGCACCGCGCCGAACGGAGGTACTCGGACCTCGACGCTGTTGCCCGGCGCCTTCTCGTCGAGCAGCTGCAGGAGGTAGCGCACGGCGGTGGCGAGGTCGGTCCGCTGCGGCTTCGCGCCGGCGGCATCCGCGTCGCGAACAGCATCCAGTGCTGAACGTCCGTCGATGATGTCGATCTTCCTGGCCATCGCTCAGCTCTCCCCCACGACGACGACCGACCAGGCGCCGACCGCGTCCCGACCCAGCCCGTTGGCCGTGACCTCGGTCGCGGCGTCCATGCCCATATCGATCCGCTGCGGCTCGCCGCCGCAGAGCAGATCGTCGGTGCGGATCGTCTGCGACGTCACGGAGCGGCCGTCATCCGATCCGCTCAGCGCGATGTCGGCACTCATCGTCTCGGGGCCGAAGCACGCGAACAGCACCGAGACGATCGCCGTCGGCTCATCGAACGCTGCCGTGACCCCGCCTTCGCCGACGACGTCCGAGAGCGGGGACGCCAACCCGGCGAGCGTCGCGAGAGACCCGGCGACCTCACGGGAGTCCTGCGTCGCCATCCAGTCCTGCACGGCGTCGGGGTCGACCTCGGGCGTCGCGGAACACCCGGTGAGCACCGCCATCAGCACCGCGCCCAGCGCGAGTCCCCGCCATCGCCTCATCCCGCGAGCCTACCTCCGGCGCGCGTCCGCGTCAGCGACGCGGACCCCACCCGCCCCCGCTTCGTCGCTGTCGCTCACGATGGCGTGAACCACGCCGCTCGGCGGCATCGCTCGCGCACGCTCCGCGGCGCCAGGACACGCGGGCCACGGGCACCGGACGCGTTCTAAGCTCGGACGCATGAGCATGCATCCGCAGGGCGCCCGCGCCGAGCTGCTCGCCGCCGTCGCCGACCACTCGTGGGGCGTGCGGATCCCGCCGCTCGCCGACCCGCACAACGCGCACGACGCCGCAGTGCTCATCCTGTTCGGGGTGTTGGACCGTGTGCCCGCGCCGACGGCCGACGCCGCCGTCGCGCGCGACCTCGACGTGCTGCTGCAGCGGCGGGCGCCCACCCTTTCCTCCCACCCCGGACAGGTCTCGTTCCCCGGCGGCCGCGTGGAGCCCGATGACGCCGATCTGGTCGCCACCGCGCTGCGTGAAGCCGAAGAGGAGACCGGGCTCGATCCGGACGGAGTCGAGATCCTCGCCACGCTGCCCGTGATCCCCCTCGCTGCGAGCAATCACCTCGTCACGCCGGTGCTCGCCTGGTGGCAGTCGCCGTCGAGGGTCGTGGCCGTCGACCATGCCGAGACGGTCGAGGTGTTCCGGGTGCCCGTCGCGCAGCTGCTCGACCCTGCGTCCCGATTCACCTCGACGCTCACGCGAATGGGCCGCACGTTCCGCGGACCGGCGTTCGACGTCGACGGGACGATCGTGTGGGGTTTCACCGCGATGGTGCTCGACGCCCTCTTCGACGCCACCGGCTGGACGGTGCCCTGGGACTCCTCTGTCGAACGGACCGTCGAGGTCTGAGCCATCTGAGGAGCCGGGTTCTACCTGTGACACCGAAACCCGACGCGCGAGCCTCGGTAGTCTGGACGGGTGAAGATTCTCGTCCTCGGTTCCGGTGCCCGTGAGCACGCGATCATCCTCGCCCTGCGGGCCGAGCAGACGGAGCACGAGATCTTCGTCGCTCCCGGCAACGCCGGCATCGCGCAGGATGCGACCCCCGTCTCGGTCGATCCTCTCGACGGCGGAGCGGTCACCGCGTTCGCCCACGAGCACGCGATCGACCTGGTCGTCGTCGGGCCGGAGGCCCCGCTCGTCGCCGGAGTCGCCGACGCCCTGCGCGTCCGTGGGATCCCGGTGTTCGGACCGGGCAAGGCTGCGGCCCAGCTCGAGGGCTCGAAGTCGTTCGCGAAGCGGGTGATGGATGCTGCCGGAGTGCCCACCGGACGCGCTGTCCGTGCCGCCAGCACCACCGAGGTCGAGGCCGCATTCGACGATCTCGGCGCTCCGTACGTGGTCAAGGCCGACGGCCTCGCGGCCGGCAAGGGCGTCATCGTCACGTCCGACCGCGCCGAGGCTCTCGCCCACGCCCAGCAGTACCTCCCCGCAGGCCCGGTGCTCATCGAGGAGTTCCTCTCCGGCCCCGAGGTCTCCCTGTTCTTCCTGAGCGACGGCGACACCGTGCGTGCGCTCAGCCCCGCGCAGGACTTCAAGCGCGCACTCGACGGCGACGCCGGACCCAACACGGGCGGCATGGGTGCGTACTCCCCGCTGCCGTGGCTCGCCGAGCAGTTCGGCAGCGAGCAGGCCTTCGTCGAAGAGGTCACGCGCGACGTGGCCCTTCCCGTGGTGCGGCAGCTCGACACGGAGGGCACGCCCTTCATCGGGCTTCTCTACGCGGGTCTCATCCTGACCCCGGCGGGTGTGCGCGTGATCGAGTTCAATGCGCGCTTCGGCGACCCCGAGACGCAGATCGTGCTGCCCCGACTGGTCACTCCCCTGTCGCAGCTGCTGTTCGCCGCGGCATCCGGCACCCTCGAGGACCAGCCGGAGCCCGAGTTCAGCGACGACGTGGCGATCACGGTCGTGCTGGCGAGCGAAGGCTACCCCGAGGCACCGCAGACCGGACGCCCGATCGAGGGCCTCGCGGATGCCGCGGCCGTCGAGGGCGTCCGCCTCGTGCACGCCGCGACCGCGAGCCCGGATGCTCCCGGCGGATCGCTGATCGCGACGGGCGGCCGAGTGCTGAACGTGGTGGCCGTGGCCTCCGACTTCCGCACCGCGCGCGACCGTGCGTACGAGGCCATCGCCCGTATCCGTCTCGACGGTTCGCACTACCGCACCGACATCGCCGCCCGCGTCGCGGACTAGCCCCCGCTCCCTGCGCCTGCGCCTGCGCCTGCGCCTGCGCCGAGTGTACGGCTTATCCGCGAGCGCACGGCCTGTTCACGTGAACTATCCGTGCACTCGGCACAAACCCGTGCACTCGGCGACAGCGCGAGGGCGAGAGCGCGAGGGCGACAGCGCGAGGGCGAGCGTGCGCAGGTCAGAGCACCTTCGAGAGGAAGTCCTTCAGTCGCTCGTTCTTCGGGGCGCCGAACAACTCGGCGGGCGCGGCCTCTTCGACCACGACGCCGCCGTCCATGAAGACCGTGCGGCCGGAGACCTCGCGGGCGAAGCCCATCTCGTGCGTCACCAGCACCATGGTCATGCCGCCCGAGGCCAGGTCGCGGATCACCTGGAGCACCTCACCGACCATCTCGGGGTCGAGCGCGCTCGTCGCCTCGTCGAACAGCATGATCTCGGGGTCCATCGCGAGCGCGCGGGCGATCGCCACGCGCTGCTTCTGTCCACCGGAGAGGGATGCCGGCTTCGCGTCGGCCTTCTCCGACAGGCCGACCCGCTCCAGAAGAGCCAGCGCCCGCTCACGCGCCTGAGCCTTCGTCATCTTGCCGCACTCGACCGGCGCGAGGGTGATGTTCTCGAGCACGGTCATGTGGGGGAACAGGTTGAAGTGCTGGAACACCATGCCGATGCGCTGACGCACCTCATCGAGCTTCACGCTCTTGTCTGTCAGGTCGACGCCGTCGATGATGACGTGTCCCGAGGTCGGCTCCTCGAGCTTGTTGAGGCAGCGCAGCAGGGTGGACTTGCCCGAACCCGACGGGCCGATGACGGCGACGACCTCGCCGTCTTCCACCGCCAGGTTGATGCCCTTGAGCACCTCGTTGTCGCCGAACGACTTGTGCAGGTCCTGCACCACGATCTTGCTCATGCGTTGAACGTCCTCTCCAGGCGGTTCGCGAGCAACGTCAGCAGCGTGATCACGATGAAGTAGATGATGGCGACGATCGTCAGCACCTGCGCTGACAGGTACGTCGACGCGATGATCTGGCGGGACACGAACGTCAGCTCCGCGAGGCCGATGACGCTGATCAGCGACGTGTCCTTGAGGGTGATGATGCCCTGGTTCACGAACGACGGGATCATGATGCGGAACGCCTGCGGGAGCACGACCTTCTGCATCGTCTTCCAGTGACTGAGCCCCAACGAACGCGAGGCCTCGTTCTGACCGGGATCGACCGCCTGGATGCCGCCGCGGATGATCTCGGTCATGTATGCGCCCGTGTTGAGCGAGAGCGTGATCGCACCGGCGACGAAGGGATCGAACTTCAGGTCGGGGATCAGCTGCGGGATCGCGAAGAACACGAAGAACGCCTGGATGAGGATCGGGGTGCCACGGAAGACGTAGACGTACGCGGTGGAGATCCACCGCAGGGGAGCGAACTTCGCGAGACGTCCGAAGCCGAAGATGATGCCGAGGATGAAGGCGGCCACGACCGCGACGAGAGTCGCGAGGATGGTGAGCCAGAGCCCCTGCATGAGCGCGGGCCAATATTCGACGGCCACCGAGATGATGTCCGTCGGCTGCGCGGACTCCTCACCACCGGAGAGGTAGGTGTCGACGATCTCGTCGTACTCGCCCGAGGACTGGAGGTTCGCGAGTCCCGCGTTGAACATCTCGATCAGTTCGGGGTTCTCGCCCTTGTTGACCGCGAAGCCGTACTCGCCGCCCAGCTCGGGCTTGCCGATCAGACGGAAGCCGGACCCCTGCTGGATGCCGTAGGCCAGCACCGGGAAGTCCTCGAAGTAGCCGACCGCCTGGCCGGCCTTCACGGCATCCACCATGTCGGTCGTGTCCTGGTACGGGGTGACCGTGAAGCCGTACTCGTCCTTGTTCTCGTCGGCGAAGGTCTGACCCTGCGTACCGGTCTTGACGGCGACGGCCTTGCCGTCGAGGTCGTCGAGCGACTGGATGTCACTCGCCTCGAGTACGCCGAGCTGGATGCCGCTGGTGAAGTACGGCTCGCTGAAGTCGAACGTCTCCTGGCGCGCCTCGGTGATCGACATGCCGGCCATGACGGCGTCGACCTGGTTCGACTGCAGCGCCTGCACGGCGGCGTCGAATCCGAGCTGGCGGATCTCGACCTCGAAGCCCTGGTCTTTCGCGATCGCACGGAGCAGGTCCATGTCGATGCCGACGAGGTCGCCGTCCGCGTTCGTGAACTCGAACGGCGCGAACGTCGTGTCGGTTCCGATGACGTACTTCTCACCGTCGTCCGCGGCGGTGGCGGGGGCGGCTCCGGCCAGGAGGGCTCCGACGGCGACGAAGGCGACGAGCGCTGCCGCGCCGAGGCGGCGCGCGGATCGACGCAGACGGCCGGTCACGGCGGAGGGATTTCGGATCACGACGTGTGCTCCTCGGGATCGGATGATGCGACCGGACGATCGCCGAGGATCCACCTTAGCCGCCGCCTCGGCGTACCCCCGCCTCGACCGGTCTGCTCGAACCGTGAGGAAGGGCTGATCCGCGCTCAGGACGGCGACAGCTCGATCCAGTACCGCCGCACGCGCGGCTGTCCCGGCTCCGAAGCATCGACCACGTCTTCGAGCTCTCCACCGGCGCCCTCGATCGTGCGGATGGAGCCGACGTTGTCGTCGTCACAGGTGAGCATCACGCGGTCATATCCGTCGGACTTCGCGAAGCGGAGCACGAGCCGGAGGGCCTCGCGCACGATTCCCTCCCGGCGCCGGGAGGGAACGGTCGCGTAGCCGATGTGGCCGCCGAATCGACGCAGCCAGTCGTTGAGCTCACGACGGAACGCGATGAACCCCACGACGCGGTCGCCCTCGGTGATCCAGAAGAAGTCGCACGGCACGAGCCCCGCAGGAAGCACTGCACCCGGGGTGGCGTACAGCTCGGCCTTCGCGACGAACGCCTCGCACGCCGCCCGGTCGGGCACGATCCCCTGCTCGTAACCGCCTCCGTCGATGTGTCCGCCGTCGAACTCGGCCACAGCAGCGGCCCAGGAGTCGAAGAGGTCGATGGTCGGTCGAACGAGAGCGATCGTCATCGCCCGATGACACCAGAAAGGCACCGTATCCGCAAACCGACGGACACGGCACCCTCCCGAACTCGACTACTCGGGACGCGCGGCCGCGGGAGCCGCGGCATCCGCCTTGTCGTAGCGACCGAGGAACAGCGAGGCGACGAGCGCGATCACCATGACGCACGCCGGCAGCAGGATCGCCTGCGACATGCCCGCGGCGAACCCGTCGGCCACCTGCGGCGGCAGCGTTCCCCCGGTCGAGATGCCGGCCGGTGCATCGGCGAGACCGGGCAGGTTCGCCTCGAGGCGGGACTGCATGAACGCAGCGATGGATGCCGAGCCGATGACCGACCCGATCGTCCGGGTGGTGTTGTAGATGCCGGCACCGGCACCCGCCTGTCGCGGCGGGAGTTTGCGCGTCGCGGTGGTCGCGAGCGGCCCCCACATACCCGCGTTGCCGATGCCCATCAGTGCCGACGGGAGCAGGAACATCCAGATCGGGGTGTCCATGTTGATCAGGGCCGAATACCAGATCAGCGCGCCGGCGACGCAGAGCAGACCCGGGATGAGGATGATGCGCGGATCCACCCGGTCGAGCAGCTTGCCCGCCGCCGGAGCGAGCGCACCCGAGAGCACCGCCATCGGGATCAGCAGCAGCGCCGCCTCCGTGGGGGTGAGCCCGCGCGCGGTCTGCAGGAAGAACATCATCGGCAGCGACATGCTCGTCACCGTGAAGCCGACAGCGGCGATGGCGACGTTCGCTCCCGAGAAGTTGCGGTCGCGGAACAGCTCGAGCGGTACCAGCGGTTCGCTGCGTGTCTTGGCCTGCTGCAGGATGAACAGCCCGAGAACGATGAGTCCGACGATGATCAGACCCCACACCGAGATGGGACCCCAGATCACACCCCAGTCGAACTTCTCGCCCTCCTGGAGGCCGAAGACGATGAGGAAGAGCGCCACGGCGCTCAACACGACACCCACGATGTCGAAGCGGTGCGGGTGGGTGGCGAGCTTCGGGACCAGACGCCAGGCGAGCACGAACGCGACGATGCCGACCGGGATGTTCACGAAGAAGATCCACTCCCAGCCGAAACCGTCGACGAGCAGGCCGCCGACGAGCGGACCGACGAGCGTCGCGACACCGGCCGTCGCACCCCAGAGGCCCATGGCGGCACCGCGGCGCTCCGGGGGGAAGGTGCGCGTGATCACGGCCATGGTCTGCGGCGTCATGAACGCCGCGCCCAGCCCCTGCACGGCACGCGCGACGATCAGGCCCTCGAGCGAGTTCGACAGTCCGCACCACAGCGAGGCGAGCGTGAAGATCGCGAGGCCGATCAGGTAGATGTTCTTCGGCCCGAAGCGATCGCCGAGACGTCCGGTGATCAGCAGCGGCACGGCGTAGGCGAGCAGGTACGCGCTCGTGACCCACACGACGTTGTCGAGGTTGTTCGTGTTCGGATCGAGCGCCGCCTTGATCGCCGGGTTCGCGACAGACACGATCGTGGTGTCGACGAGGATCATGAAGAAGCCGATGACCAGTGCCCAGAGGGCGGGCCAGGGGCTGGTGGGCTTGTGCCCCACGGAGTAGGTTCCGGTCGAGGGACCGGAGGTGGAGGGCACGGACACCGGCGGGCGGTCTCCGTCGCGGGGAGTGTCTGTCATTGCTGTGCAGCCTTTCGCTGAGCGCGGTAGCGTTCTGAGTTCGGGAATGCCGCGGGTCCCCACGGCAGGTCTTCGGCTTCGAGGCGGGCGATCAGGGCATCGAGCCAGCGCAACTCGGCCTCGAGCAGCGCCTCCTGCCGTTCGTATTCCACGAGCACCTGCTCGGGCACGCCATCGCGTCTCGCGTCGATCAGTCCATCGCGATACGCGATGTGCTCTTCGTCGAGAGCGGCGCGACGCGAGCGCAGGCTCTGGAGCACATCGCCGCGTTCGAGGTTGTGGGCCTCGGCGAGCGCGATCCGGAACTCGGCGGGACGATCTATCGTCGACAGCTCGCGTCGCAGCCAGCCGATGAGGATGTCTCGACCGGCGTCGGTCAGCGAGTACGTCGTGCGCTCGGGGCGATTCCCCTCGCGGTCACTGCCGACCTCGTCGATGAGTCCCGCCCGCTGGAGCCGGCCGACCGTGTGATAAAGCGTGCCGTTCGTGAGGGTCAGCAGCCGATCGTCGCGGCGCACCCGCATCAGTCGCACCATCTCGTAGGGGTGCATGTCGCCCTCGCGCAGCAGGGAGAGGATCATCGCCCCCATCGGGGTCAGTCGTTGCATGGCCCCTCCCCGGGTGTCGCGCTCAAATAGTCCATGTGGACTATACGCCGGACCGCCGACAGCGACAAGACCGGTGGCCGGGGCGGATCAGCCGAGTGCGGCCGCGAGCTGCGGTCGCGGTCGGACGGAACCGGGATAATGGGCGGGTGAGCACTCCTTCAGAAGGCACGGCACAGAGCATCCCCGGCTGGCGGCACATCTACTCGGGCAAGGTCCGCGACCTGTACGCCTCCGAGGATCCGGCGGACACGCGCATCCTCGTCGTGGCCTCCGACCGCGTGAGCGCCTTCGACTTCGTACTCTCCCCCGGCATCACCGACAAGGGCGCTCTGCTGACGCGACTGAGCCGCTGGTGGTTCGCTCAGCTCTCCGACTTCCCCAACCACATCGCCGAGGGCGAGCTGCCCGAGGAAGTCGCCGACCGCGCCATGCTCGCGCAGTCGCTGGAGATGCTGCCGATCGAGTGCGTCGTGCGCGGCTACATCACCGGTTCCGGCTGGGCCGAGTACCAGGAGAGCGGCACCGTGTGCGGCATCCCGCTGCCCGCCGGCCTGCAGAACGGCGACCGGCTGCCGGAGCCCCTGTTCACCCCGGCCTACAAGGCACCGATGGGCGAGCACGACGAGAACATCACGTTCGAGCGCACCGTCGAACTGGTCGGAGCGGAGCGCGCGGCCGAGCTGCGCGACACCTCGCTCGCGATCTACGCCCGTGCCGCCGAGATCGCCGAGGCGAAGGGCCTGATCCTCGCCGACACCAAGTTCGAGTTCGGGACGGATGCCGACGGCACCCTGCGCCTGGCCGACGAGGTGCTCACGAGCGACTCCTCGCGCTACTGGGACGCCGAGGCCTGGCGCACCGGCAGCACCCCGAGCGCACGCATGGCGAGCTTCGACAAGCAGATCGTGCGCGACTGGATGGCCGCGAACTGGGACAAGCAGGGCGAGCCGCCGGCGCTTCCCGCCGATGTCGTCGAGCGCACCGCCGACCGCTACCGCGAGCTGATCGACCGCCTCGGCGCCTGACCCGTCAGACCGGTTCGACGAGTCGCACGTCTGTGTGGACGAAGTCGTCTCCCTTGAAGAGCAGCGGCTCGTCGCGGGTAATCGCGAGCGCATAGGAGAAGCAGTCGCCGTAGTTGAGGCGAGCGCGGCTCCCTGACCCTCGGCCGTAGCGGGCGTATGCCCTGCTCGCCAGGCGCGCCTGCACCTCATCGACGGGAACGACCTCCGATCGCGTCACCTCCAGAAGCTCGTCGAGCGCAAGCGCCTTCGCTTCGCCGCCCCTGCTGCGGAGGACGATCGTGCACTCCGTGAGCGTGGCCGCGGACAAGGCGAAGGGCCGCGACTCCAACAGGTCGCTCATCTCTTCGGCTTCCGGCTCAGCCATCAGCACCGCGACCAACGCCGAGGAGTCGACGATCATCGCGGCATCCCCGTCTCGTCGTAGAGCTCATCCATGATCTCCTCGGTCGTGCGCCCGGTGGAGGGAAGCTGCTGCGCCCGGCGGATCACCGCACGGATGCGGCGACGACGCCCCTCTTCGTCGGCCGTCTGCTCCTGCTCCAACTCGGCGAGACGGCGCCGCACCGCATCCTCGACGGCACTCGTCTGACTCTGACCGGTCAACGCCGCGAGCCGACGCACGAGCTCATGCGTGGTCTCGTTCTTGATGTTGAGGCTCATGTCTACCATTCTACCTCTGCGTCTACCATGGTAGAAGCGCTCAGGGAAAACTCAGGAATCGATAGTGTTGCTCCGGCACTCCAGCCATCCCCCGAACCTTGAGGAGCCCGCATGGCCCTGTGGAAGCTGCACGGAAACGGCCGCACGGTCGAGCCCGGCGCCGTCGTCCGTCCCGACGAGCGCCTGAACTGGCCTGCGACGATCGCGATCGGACTCCAGCACGTCGTCGCGATGTTCGGCGCGACGTTCCTCGTGCCGATCATCACCGGCTTCCCCGTCGCGACGACCCTGCTGTTCAGCGGCGTCGGCACGATCCTGTTCCTGCTGGTCACGCGCAACAAGCTGCCCAGCTACCTGGGCTCGTCGTTCGCGTTCATCGCGCCGGTCACGGCGGCCACCGCCTCCGCGAACATGGGCACCGCCCTGGCCGGCATCGTCGCCGTCGGCGTGCTGCTCGCGATCATCGGCGTCGTGGTGCACACGGTCGGCGTCAAGTGGGTCGACCGCTTCCTGCCGCCGGTGCTCGCGGGGACGATCGTCGCCCTCATCGGGTTCAACCTCGCCGGCGCCGCGCACGACAACTACGCCAAGGCCCCCGTGACCGCGACGTTCACGCTCGCCATCACGATCCTCTTCGCCGTCGTGTTCCGCGGGTTCCTCGGCCGCATCTCGATCTTCCTCGGCGTCATCGCGGGCTACATCTTCGCGGCGTTCCGCGGCGAGCTCGACTTCTCGGCCGTGGAGAAGGCCGACTGGGTCGGCCTCCCCACCTTCACCTTCCCGAACTTCACCGAGCCCGGCACCCTCACCGCCCTCGCCATGTTCCTCCCGGTCGTGCTCGTGCTGATCGCCGAGAACGTCGGACACGTGCGCGGCGTCGCGACCATGACCGGCGACGCGAGCGTGAACCAGCAGACCGGCAAGGCGCTGATCGCCGACGGCGTCTCGACCACCCTCGCCGGCTTCTTCGGCGGTTCAGGCACCACGACCTACGGCGAGAACATCGGCGTGATGGCCTCCACCCGCGTGTACTCCACCGCCGCCTACTGGGTCGCCGGCATCGCCGCGATCCTGCTCAGCCTCTCGCCCAAGTTCGGCGAGGTCATCAACTCGGTGCCCGCCGGAGTGCTCGGCGGCGTGACCACGGCGCTGTACGGCCTCATCGGCGTCATCGGCATCAAGATCTGGGTCGACAACCGCGTCGACTTCTCGCGCCCGGTCAACCAGTACACGGCAGCCGTCGCCCTGATCATGGCCGTCGGCGGGTTCATGATCAAGGACGAGGGATCCGGCTTCGAACTCGGCGGCATCGTCATCGCCACGGTCGCGGCGATCCTCATCTACCACCTGGGCAACCTGATCGCCCGTCTGCGCAAGACCGGCGCCGACGACCCGAAGCCGCTCGAGGCGGTCGGTCCGCTCGGCGGCGACCCCGCCTAGCGGGACGCGCATCGCGTTCACAACTCCTCAGAAACCCGGCCCGAACACCTCCGTACGGCCGTACCACTCCGGATCGACACAGTTTCTGCGGAGTTGTGAACCGATCGGCGGCGGCACTCAGCCGGCCGAGCGCGGCTGCAGGACGAATCGAAGGCGCACACCCGGCGGCAGTTGACCCGCGAGGTCGAGACTGCGGTCGGTGAGGGCGCCGATGATCGGGTACCCGCCGGTGAGCGGGTGGTCGGGGAGGAAGAGCACCGGCTGCCCGTCGGGCGGCACCTGGATCGCGCCGTCGACCGCTCCCTCGCTGGGCAGCTCGCCGCCGACGGAACGCTCCAGCGCCACCTCGCCCCGAAGACGGATGCCGACGCGGTCGGAGCGCGGCGTGACCGTCCACTCCTGGGTCGTGAGCACCTGGAGTGCCTCCGCCGTGAACCAGTCGTCACGAGGCCCGAGCGTGATCTCGAGCTCGACGAGGTCACCGGAGACCGGGAGGTCGCGCGGCACGGCGCCAGGCTCGACGGGGTGCGACGCGGCATCACCGATCGGGAGCACGACTCCGGCCGAGAGCGGTTCCGGGCCGAGTCCTGCGAGGGTGTCGGTCGCACGGCTGCCCAGCGCGGGCGCCGCATCGACTCCGCCGCGGACCCCGATGACGTAGCGCAGACCGCGGTCCGGATACCCGAGGGTGAGCTCGTCGCCGTCGAACGTGGCGAAGGGCTCACCGTGGAGAATCGGGCGGGCGATGCCCTCGGCTCCGGTCAGGGCGAGCGCGCCGATCGCACCCGTGACGACCGCGACACCCGCCCCGTGGAACCGGAGCACCGCTCCCCCGACGCTCTCGAGCACCGCGGCCGCGGCGGCGTTCCCCACGGCGCGGTTCGCATCCCGCATCGCGCGCCGGTCGGCGGCCCCGGATGCCGACACCCCGAGTGCCGCGAAGCCCGGGCGCCCAGCATCCTGCACCAGCAGCTGCAGCGAGGGCCGGACGACCTCGACCGCGGATGCCGTGCCGAAACCCGGAGCATCCGCGTCCGCTGGGGCGTGTTGTTCCGCGACGCGCCGGGCGCGGGCCGGACCGTCTCCGTTTCGGCCCACGTGAGCCGCGCCCAGTCGAGCCGCGTCCCGCACCCGTTCGAACCGCACCAGGGTTCCCGGAGACAGCAGAGCCGGCGGATCGCGGTCGATGTCCCACATCACGGCATCCGTGCGGCCGATCAGCTGCCAGCCACCGGGGCTCTCTCGTGGATAGACACCGGTGAACGGTCCGGCGAGCGCGACCGATCCGGCGGGCACACGGGTGCGCGGAGACGAGTGGCGCGGCACGTCGAAGAGCGGATCACTGCTCACCACGTATCCGAATCCGGGAGCGAACCCCGAGAACGCGACTCGCCAGTCCGCGGCGAGATGCCGGTTCACGAGCTCCTCCACCGAGACGCCGAGCGCGGATGCCGCTTCGTCGAGGTCTTCGCCGTCGTACTGCACGGGGATCGTGACCTCCCCGGTGCTGGGCGGGCGCGTGGCGTCGACCTCGGTCGCCGCCAGCGTGTGCGCGAGCTCGGTGGCCGAAACGCGCAGCGGGTCGAACCGCACGAGCACCGTGCGAGCTCCGGGGACGCGCTCGACGACGCCGGGCAGCCCTTCCCACGCGAGGTTCAGGCGCATCGCCTCGTCGAGGTCGGCCGCCTCGACGAGCAGAGCGCGATCGGATGCCGTGAGGATGCGCATCAGCCGACCCGCGCCGGTCGCCTCATCGGGAGCCCGCGAACGGTGCGATCGTGATGCCCGCGTCCTGCAGCATCCGCTTGGTCTCGGCGGCCATCGCCACCGAGCCGGGGCTGTCGCCGTGCACGCAGATCGAATGCGCCACCACGGGCACGTCCGTGCCGTCGATCGCCCGGATCACACCGTCGGCGGCGAGGCGAACCATCCGCTCCGCCACCGCGGCCGGGTCGTGCAGCACGGCACCCGCCTCGGTGCGCGACACGAGCTGCCCGTCGGGCTGATAGGCCCGATCGGCGAAGGCCTCGGCGGCGACGGCGAGCCCGGCCCGCTCGGCGACATCGAGCACGACACCCCCGGAGAGTCCCAGCAGCACCAGGCTCGGGGCGATCGCGCGGATCGCCGCCACCACGTCCTTCGACTGCCTCTCGTCGCGGGCGATGGCGTTGTAGAGCGCGCCATGCGGTTTGACGTAGGAGACCGTCCCGCCCACCGCGGCGGCGAGCCCCATGAGAGCTCCGAGCTGGTACTCGACGTGCGCCTGGAGCGTGGCCGAGTCGAGGTCGAGGCGGGTGCGACCGAAGTTCTCGTAGTCGCGATAGCCGGGATGCGCTCCGATCACGACGCCGCCCTCCACGGCGGCGGCGAGCGTATGTCGGATGCCCTCCGGGCTGCCGGCATGGAACCCGCACGACACGTTCGCGCTCGTGACGAGGCGGAGCATGCTCGCGTCATCGCTGACGATCCGGTCGGCGACGTTCTCACCGAGGTCCGAGTTCAGGTCGATCGACGTCATGCGATCACCCCTGCGGCTCCGCCCGCAGAGCCGCAGTCGCACGCGGGCGTGGTTCGCCGTCGCGAAGCGGAACCGGCTGAGCGATGGGCGTCGTCGGCTCGGGCAGCCCGTAGCGGCGGTGCACCCAGCGCCGGGCCTCCTCGAGCGGATAGGTGTCGCCGAACACCGCGAACTTCACGAAGACGCCCTCGAGGGTGCTGCGGAGCATGACCTCTTCGAGGGCCGGATCCTCGGCGCCGCGCGCGCGGAACAGCTGCCGCACGGCATCCTCCGCCGCGGTGGCGCGCACTTCGTGCCGAGCCTCCGATTCGGCGAACAGTCGATGCGTGGCCGGCTGCTGCTGCATCGCCAGCACCGCCCGCTGCAGGGGGATCGCGTAGGCGGTGGCCGTGAGGGCCCCGTCGATCACGGCGGCGAGCATCTCGTCCGGGGTGCCCTCCACGCGGGCGAAGCCGAGCACCGTCTCGAACCATCGGTCGATGACGGCGGCGACGAGCTGCTCCTTGCCGCCGAAGTGGTAGTTCACGAGGCCCTGGGCGACCCCCGCCCGCGTCGTGATCGCGGCGATGCTCGCGCCCGCGACACCTCGTTCGCTGAAGACCTCGATGGCGGCCTCCAGGATGGCCTCCCTGGCGCGTTCTCGGGCCAGCCGGTTCTGCTCGTCGGAGCGTGCCACGCGGCATCCACCTCCTGAGTTCAGCCGGCCTGTTTTTCCCGAATGCTCCCCCTGCCGTATAGATTAATCACTGAATGTCCGTTCAACCTATGAATGGATTCGATCTTCGGCTGGCTCGCTCAGCCGAGCACGACTTCGGAGATCCGAGGCGCCACGCCGCGGCATCCATCCTTCGGGGGGCGATTCGCCGCCGATCACGACGTCGTGCAACACAAACGCACGGGTGCGTCCCTGGCCAGGAGGGGGCGTCAGGGGCGCGCCCGTGTCTCACCGGATGACCGAAGACCGGCCTCAGGCCGAGGCGCGGACCACGAGCTCGGTCGGCAGGATCGTCGTCTGCGGCGGATCCTGCCCGGCGAGACGGGACAGCAGCACGCGGGCCATGGTCTCGCCCTGCGCGTACATCGGCTGACGCATCGTCGTGAGCTGCGGATCGGTCGTGATCGCGACGGACGAGTCGTCGAACCCGACCAGGGCGATGTCCTCGGGTACGCGCACACCGGCGGCGCGCAGCACCGTCAGCGCGCCACGCGCCATCAGGTCGCTGGCGACGAAGATGGCGTCCGGTCGACCTGTTTCGAGGATGCGCCGTGCGGCATCGGCTCCGCTGGCCTCGCTGTAGTCGCCCTGCTCCTCGGCGAACGGCGTCAGCCCGGCCTCGGCGAGGGCGGCCCGGAAACCCTGGATGCGGTCGCCGGAGGAGACCATGGTCAGCGGGCCCGAGATCGTCGCGATCCGCGTGCGTCCGATGTCGATCAGTCGACGGGTCGCGGTGCGGGCACCCGCGACGTTGTCGACGTCGACGACGTAGTCGCCCTCGAGCCGGCGCACGGGCCGACCGCCGTAGACGACAGGCACGGCGTCCGCGACCCGGTCGATGAACGCATCGCTGGTGTGATGCGAGACGATCAGTGCGCCGTCGACGCCGCCGTTGCGCACGAAGCCGGTCATCTTGTCGCCCGGGTCGTCACTCGCGATGAGCAGGTTGAGCAGGTAGTCGGATCCGCCGAGGGCACCCGTGATGCCGGCGACGATCGCGGCGAAGAACGGGTCGCCGAAGAAGCGGTTCGTGTCTTCCGGCACGATCAGGGCGATCGCGTGCGTCTGCCGCGAGGCGAGGGAGCGCGCCGCGCGGTTGGGCACGTAGTTCAGCTCGTCGATCGCGGCGCGCACCGCGGCGAGCGCCTCCGGGCTCACCGCCGTCGACCCGTTCACGACCCGCGACACGGTCGACCGGGAGACACCGGCTGCCGCGGCCACCTCTTCGATGGTCGCTCGTGGCGACATCAACGTACGCACTCTTCCATCGCCCTATTCTCACTGACGTTCGCGCTTCGAATCGCGCACACGGTCCCATCCGGGCCCCGGATGGGACCATTCACCCGATTCGAACGCCCTGCGGCTAGAGCGAGCGGGCCGCGATGATGCGCGCGTACTCCCGACCGGAGTCCTTGAGGCTCCGCTCCTGGGTGTCGTAATCGACGCGCACGATGCCGAAGCGCTTGTCGTAACCCCAGGCCCATTCGTAGTTGTCGAACATCGACCAGTAGAAGTAGCCCCGCACGTCGACACCCGACTCCGCGGCATCGAGCACCGCACCCAGGTGCAGGCGCAGGAACTCCGTGCGGTCGGCATCGTGCACGCGCGTCTCGCCGTCTTCGACCACCACGACGTCGTCGTAGGCGGCGCCGTTCTCGGTCATGTACAGCACGGTGCCCGCGGGCTCGGCGTATTCACTCCAGACCCGCTGCAACACCCGGGTGAGCCCCTCGGGCTGCACCTCCCAGTTCTGCGCCGTGCGCGGCAGTCCGCGCTCGACCGAGTGGATGCCGTCGCTCGACGGGTAGGGGCTGCGGCCGGCGCGCTCGGTGGCAGGACCTCCGGAGACCGGCGCCTCGGCGGGAGCCGTACCCGACAGGAAGTCGCCGTGGTAGTAATTCACGCCCTGTGTGTCGATGGGCTGGGAGATGGTCTCGAGGTCGCCGTCGTGGACCGCGGCCTCGAACTGCGCGACGGCGTCGGCATCCACCGCGCGGATGTCCTCGACGATGTCGGCCGGATAGCTGCCGCGGTAGATCGGGTCGAGGAACCAGCGGTTGAACTGCCCGTCCACGCGGCGGGCGGCATCGACGTCCGCGGGGTTCTGCGGATCGGCGGGATCGGCGACCGTGTGGTTCAGGGTGATGCCGAGGTTGAGCGAGGCGTCGCGTCCGCGCAGCTCCTGCACGGTCCTGCCGTGCGCGAGCAGCAGGTGATGCGAGGCGAGCAGCCCCTCGGCGACGCTGGTGCGCCCCGGCGCGTGCTCCCCTCCGGTGTAGGAGAGGAAGGACGAGCACCAGGGCTCGTTGAGCGTCGTCCACACGTTCACCCGATCGCCGAGCGCGTCGTGCATGGTGCCGGCGTACTCGAGGAACCGGTCGACCGTGTCGCGGTTCGTCCACCCCCCGGCATCCTGCAGCGCCTGCGGCATATCCCAGTGGTACAGGGTCAGCCAGGGCAGGATGCCGGCGCCGAGCAGCTCGTCCAACAGGCGCTCGTAGAAGTCGACTCCGGCGGGGTTCACGGCACCGCCGTCCGGCCGCACCCGCGACCACGACGTCGAGAAGCGGTAGGTCTGCAGCCCGAGCTCGGTCATCAGCGCGACGTCGTCGCGGTAGCGGTGATAGTGGTCGCAGGCCACGTCGCCGTTGTCGCCGCCGATCACGGCGCCGGGCACGCGGGCGAACGCGTCCCAGATCGATGCCGTGCGCCCATCCTCGAACGCCGCCCCCTCGATCTGGTACGCCGCGGTCGCAGCGCCGAAGAGGAAGTTCTCGGGGAAGGAGCGGGTCATAGGGGTCATCCTTTCACCGCGCCCGCCATGATGCCACTGACCAGCTGCCGACCCGCGACCACGAAGAGCACGAGCAGCGGAAGGGTCGCGAGCACCGCACCGGCGAGCACGATCGAGTAGTCGATGTAATAGCCCGACTGCAGCTGGCTGAGCGCCGTCTGCAGGGTCGGGTTCTGCGGGGAGAGCACGATCAGCGGCCACAGGTAGTCGGTCCACGCCGTCATGAAGGTGAAGAGTCCGAGGATGGCCATGGCCGGTCGGGCCGCGGGGAGCCCGACGGTCAGGAACGTGCGGAACTGGTTCGCACCGTCCATGCGGGCGGCTTCGATCAGCTCGTCCGGGATGACGTCGACGAGGTACTGCCGCATGAAGAACACCCCGAACGCGGTGACGAGGGTCGGCACGATGACGGCGCCGATCGAGCCGGTCCACCCGAGCTCCCGCATGAGCATGAACAGCGGGATGATGCCCAGCTGCGTCGGGATCGCCATGGTCGCGATCACGAAGATCATCATCCCGTCGCGGCCCTTGAACTTCAGCTTCGCGAAGGCGTAGCCGGCGAGGGTGGAGAACGTGACGACCGAGATCGTGATGATGCCGGAGATCAGGAACGAGTTGCCCAGCGCGAGCCAGAACGGGATCGCATCGAAGACCTTGGCCGCGTTGGCCAGGAAGTTGCCGCCGGGGATCAGCGGGAGGGTCTCGCCGCGTGTGGCGTTCGTGCCGCTGGCCACCACCACCGACCACCACAGCGGGTAGACGCTGCCGATGATGAACGCGGCGAGGAGCCCGTAGGTCAGGAATCCGGGGCGGCTGCCGATGCCGACGTTGCCCCCGACGGCACGACGCCGGCGGATCTTCTCGGGGACGCTCAGCGCCTGGGTGGCGGTCATCGCGCGTTCTCCTCGGTGGTGGTGGCGATCGTCGTGGACGCGGCAGCCGTGGCGGCGGCCGCGGCAGCTGTGCGTGTGCGCCGGCGCTCGGCGCGGTTCTTCGGGCCGTCGCCGGTGGAGATGCGCCGGGAGATGAGGAAGTTGATCACTCCGATGCCGACGATCAGCAGGAACAGCAGGATGGCGACGGCGGAGGCCTCGCCGAGGTCGCGGCGGAAGAACGCCAGCTCCCAGAGGAAGAGCACCGTGGTCTGGAACTGCCGATCGCTGCCGCCGATGCCGCCCGCCGTCGAGACGTCGAACAGGCGGGGCTCGGCGAAGATCTGCAGGCCGCCGATCGTCGCGGTGATGATCACGAAGATCAGGGTCGGACGGATCGTGGGGATCGTGATCGAGAAGAAGCGGCGGGCGGCCCCTGCACCGTCGAGGGCGGCCGACTCGTACAGGTCGCGCGGCACCGCCTGCATGGCGGCGAGGAGGATCAGGGCGTTGTACCCGGTCCAGCGGAAGTTCACCATCACGGCGATCGCGATGTGCGACAGGGCGGTGTTGTGCTTCCACTCCTGATCGGCGATGCCGATGAGGTTGAGCAGGTTGTTCGCCAGGCCGTCGGCTTCGTTGAAGATGCTCGAGAAGATGATGGCGACCGCGACCGGGGTGACGACGAACGGGATCAGCACGCTCATCCGCCAGAACGTCGGGGCGCGGAGTCCGCGGTCGAGGAGGTAGGCGATCACGAGCGCGACGGACAGCTGCGGGATCGCGGAGAGCAGGAAGATGCTCAGGGTGTTGCCGATCGAGTTCCAGAACATGGCGTCGCCGAGGATCTCGACGAAGTTGCCGACGCCGACGAAGTCGCCCTCACCCTTGAGCAGGTCCCACTCGTGCACGGCCACCCAGACGGTGTAGAGCAGCGGGAACAGGCCGACCAGCCCGAACAGCAGGAAGAACGGCGAGATGTAGAAGTACGGGGAGGCGTTCTGGTCGAACCGCGAGACGCGGTGGCGCCAGGGGCGCTTCGGCGGATTGGTCGGCGCCGAACCGGATGCCGTGCGCTGCTGCTCCGCAGGCGGGGCGGTGAGAGTCATGGGGTGTCCTTTTGAGGTGCAGGGAGACGTTTCGTCTCGCTGCGCTCGCTCAACGACCGGATGAAGACTGGTCGTTGAGCGAGCACGGCGGAGCCGAGCGAGACGAAACGTCCGCTGGGTATCAGTCGACGAGCTCGTTCAGGAGCTTGATCGCCTGGTCCCAGGAACCCTGCGTGTCGGTCTCACCGCGGTCGAGGCTGCTGAGGGCCGGGCCGAACACGTTCTCCTGGATCACCGAGTCATCGGCGCCCTTGAACTGGGCGACGACTCCCTTGGCGCGCTCCGCGAGGATGGCACCGGTCGGAGCATCGTTGAAGAACTCGTTCGGCGTCGCGTCGGCGGCGAGGGTCTCCTGCGCCTTGATCGTCGAGGGGAAGTTACCTGCGGCGGCGGACTGCTTCACCTGCTGCTCGGGCTGCGTCAGCCAGTCGGCGAGCTCAGCGGCCGCCTCCTTGTGCTGCGAGGACTCCGGGATCGACAGGAAGGCGCCACCCCAGTTGGCCGCACCGCCGGGGAACACGTCGGCGAAGTCCCAGCCGGTGGAGGCGTCGCCGCCGCCGGCCTCGACCTGACCCTGCACGACACCGAGCATCCAGCCCGGGCACACGAAGGTCGCGAAGGTGCCGTCGACGAACGACTTGCCGCCGTTCCAGTCCCAAGCCGTCTGTGCAGCCGACTGGCCGCCCTCGGTGGCCGCACCCAGCAGCTCGAAACGCTCCTTGAGTTCGGCGTTGTCCTCGACGTTCAGCTTGCCGTCGGTCGTGTAGTAGCCCTCGTCGAGCTGGTTGACCATGGCGTTCCAGACGAAGCCGGAGTGGTCGTACCAGGCCTTGCCGGTCTTGGCCGTGTAGTCGGCGCCGACCTTGAAGTAGTTCTCCCAGTCGCCGTTGAGCAACTCGGCGACGGACTCGCGGTCGCTCGGCAGGCCGGCAGCCTCGAACGCGGCACCGTTGTAGCAGATGCCGCTCGGGCCGATGTCGGTGCCGTAGCCGATGACGCGGCCTTCGGCATCCGTCGCCTGACCGTACTTCCAGTCGACCCAGTCGGCCTTGCGGTCTTCGATGCCGTAGTCGCGGAGGTCGACGAACGTGTCGGAGACGTCCATGATGGCGCCGAGCCAGCCCTCTTCGATCGCGACGACGTCGCTGAGGCCGGAGCCGGCGGCGATCTTGGTGAAGGCATCGGTGCGGGCGTTGCCACCGGTGTCGATGTTGGTCGCCTCGATCTTCACGTTCGGGTGCGCCTTCTCGTACTCCTTGTAGAGGTCGTCGTAGCCGAAGGTGCCGAACGTGGTGACGGTCAGCGTGACATCCTCGTCGGCACTGCCTTCGGGGGCGCCGTCGGCGTTGCCGGCACAGCCGGCGAGGGCGAGGGCGGAGACGGATGCCACGGCGGCAATCGCGAGGATCCGGTGGCGGGCACGTGTGTTCACGGTTCACTCCTTTGTGGTGGGGGGTCGTGCGGTCTTGCTGCTTTCGGGACGCCGTGGGAGCGCTCCCACGGACTGAGCAGTCACTCTATGGGAGCGCTCCCACGGTGTCAAGCCGTGCCCAACTGTGACGCCCGCTCCAACGGGAGAGGTACCCTTGCTCGGTGCCCGAAGCCGCCCTGTCTCCTGCCCTCGTCCGCGCCGAAACCCTGATCCGCAACGTGCCGGACTATCCGCAGCCGGGCATCATCTTCCGCGACATCACGCCGCTCCTCGCCGACGCCGAGGCCCTGCGGGTCACGACCGAGGCGATCATCGAGCCCTTCGCCGGCCAGTTCGACGTGATCGCCGGCATCGAGGCGCGCGGCTTCATCCTCGCCAGCGCCGCCGCGATCGCCGCGGGTGTCGGCCTCATCCCGATCCGCAAGGCCGGCAAGCTGCCTCGCCCCGCGGCATCCGTCGACTACGCCCTCGAGTACGGCACCGCAACGATCGAGATGCACGACGACCTGCCCGCCGGTTCCCGGGTGCTGCTCATCGACGATGTGCTCGCCACGGGCGGCACGCTCGCCGCCGGACGCGAACTCGTCGAGCGTCTCGGCAGCCACGTCGTCGGCATCTCGGTGCTGTTCGAGATCGACGGCCTCGGCGGTCGCGAGGCCGTCGGCGACCTGCACACCGTCTTCCACTCCGCGTAGGCAGCTCGCCCGCACCCCCATCGCCCCCTCGCCGAGTGCACGGCTTCTCGTCGAGCGCACGGCTTAGTGGCGTGAACAAGCCGTGCACTCGGCAACAAGCCGTGCACTCGGCAGAAGGAGCGGGGGCGGGAGGAGGCGGGGCGGGGACGGTAGACTGGGTGCGCCCCTCCGCCCGCGACTCTTGGAGCCGTCATGCCCACCATCGTCGTCGACGTCATGCCCAAGCCCGAACTGCTCGACCCGCAGGGCAAGGCCGTCTCCGGCGCCTTCGCCCGTCTCGGCGTCGAGGGCTTCACCGACGTCCGCATCGGCAAGCGCTTCGAGCTCACCGTCGAGGGCGAGGTCACCGACGAGGTCCTCGCCGAGGCCCGTCGGATCGCCGACGAGGTGCTCTCCAACTCCGTGATCGAAGACGTCGTCGGTATCGAGGTCGCCGAGTGACCATCCGCATCGGGGTCATCACCTTCCCCGGCTCGCTCGACGACCGCGACGCGCAGCGCGCCGTCCGCATCGCCGGCGCCGAGCCCGTCGCCCTGTGGCACGGCTCGCACGACCTCGAGGGCGTCGACGCACTCGTCCTCCCGGGCGGCTTCAGCTACGGCGACTACCTGCGCGCCGGCGCGATCGCCGCGCTCTCGCCGATCATGTCCGAGGTGAAGGATGCCGCCGCCAAGGGCATGCCCGTGCTCGGCATCTGCAACGGCTTCCAGATGCTCGTCGAGGCGCACCTGCTGCCCGGCGGACTGATCCGCAACAACCACCAGCACTTCGTGCGCCGCGACCAGCGACTCACGGTCGAGAACTCCGACACTGCCTGGACGAACGCGTTCCGCAGCGGCCAGGAGATCGTCATCCCGCTCAAGAACGCCGACGGCGGCTACATCGCCGACGAGCAGACCCTCGACCGCATCGAGGGCGAAGGTCTCGTGGCGTTCCGCTACGCCGGCGTGAACCCGAACGGGTCGCTGCGCGACATCGCCGGTGTCACGAACGAAGCGGGCAACGTGGTCGGCCTCATGCCGCACCCCGAGCACGCAACCGAAGCCGGCTTCGGCCCCGACACCGCAGCCGCCATGCGCAGCGGAGTCGACGGACTCGACTTCTTCACCAGCGCCATCGCCGCCGTCGCCCGCGTCGCCGCGTAACCCGACCCACCCCCTTCGGTTCGAACCAGCCCCTTGCGTCTGCACGCACGGGGGCGGCTCGTCCTCAAGAGGCCGGGTCGACCGGCAGCACGAACGGGTTGTCCTCCGCTGACGCGAGCAGGTACCACGCGGTCGCGCCGGTGTGCAGGCTCGCGTAGTAGAGGTCGCCGAAGCCCGAATCGAGGCCGTCGTTCGAGGTCGCGACGATCCCCTTGCCGTCGCCGTTCGGGGCATCGCGCTGGGCCAGACGGATGCTGTGCAGCAGCTTCTCCGCAGTCTCGGCATCACCCGCACCGGCGCGCAGCCGGAGGGCCAGCGCCAGGTGTCCGCTGCCCTCGAACCACGCCTTCGACACGTCGACCTCGCTGATCGACGGTCCGGTGTAGGGGCCGTCGGTGGCGATCAGGTTCTCCAGGGTCCAATCCAGTGCTGACCCGTAACGCGGGTCGCCGGTGGCGAGCGAACTCCAGGTCTGCGCGTCGAGAGGGATGGGCCGGGTGTTGATCGTCGAGCCGTCGAGGCCGGTGCCGGTGTTCACGTGGCCGTCGGCGCTCTGCATCGCCGCGACGAATCCCGCGGCGACGGCCGCCCGATCCACCCACACCGCATCGCCGGTCAGCTGCGCCAGTTGGGTGAAGAACCCGGCCACGTCGCTGTTGTGCTCCGTGGACTTCCAGGTCAGTGACGTGCCGTCCTCGAGCTGCCCGCCGGTGTAGCCGTGCGGTGCCCGGGCCATGTCGGCCGTGTTGTCCTGAATCCATTGACCGACACGCAGCGCCCCCTCGAGGTACCGCGGGTCTCCGGTCGTGTGCGCGAGCCGCGTGAACGCCATCCCGACCCAGGCCTGGTTGCCGGTGAAGCTTCCTGGACCGGTGATCTCCACTCGCCCCTGCCGGATGCCGTGCGGCTCGTACGATGCGCGGGTGCGTCCGTCACCGATCGGGTCGTTCTGCTGCACGAAGAGGAGGGCGTCGCCGATCGTCCGCGCTCGGCGGATGTCGTCCGGCAGGCCTCGGGCGGTGTAAGCCATGATCACCACGGCGTCGTCATAGACGAACGACGGCGTGAAGTCCCAGCTCGGCGTGGTGAAGAACCCGCCCTCATAGCTGCGCGGCAGGCACCGGCCCGCGCCGTCGCAGAACTGATCCACGCGCGCGTCGAGGAACTCGTAGGCCAGGGCGACCGAGCGCGAAGGGTCGGGCGCGCCGTCCCCCGACGTGGAGCCGTCGGCAGCGGCGAAGGCCCCCGAGACGGCGGGCACGGCGGCCGCGAGAACCGCGGCGACGAGCGCGGCGGTGACCACCGACGGCATCCTTCGACGCGACGAACCGGGCATCGGAACCCCTCTGGCAGGACCACGGTCCGGGTGTGGTCCGTGGGCGGCCGGACGGCCACGATAGGAACATTCGCATAGCGAGGGCCCCCGCAGAAGTGGCGAAGGTCTAGTTCTGCGTCCGGCGGAGACGCCTCGCGACGGCGGCCGCATAGCAACCGGGGCCGAGGTGCGCAAGGCTTTTGCCCCGAGGGGGAGGTCGCCCGCACTCTGGGAGTCCACTCGCCGCCCGGACATGTGCCCGCGTCGCACACGCAGCTCACGGGTGGCGGAGACGATCAGCCGCTGTCGAAAGGACGCATCATGCCCCGCGACCAGTACACCTTCACCAACCCTGCCGAGCTCTACGCGGACATCGAACCCGAGAAGCAGCACATGCCGGAGCCCGGCCTCGACGCCGACCTGGCCCCGAAGGCCGACCTCGGCGAGGAGAGCTACCGCGGCACCGGACGGCTCACCGGCCGCAAGGCGCTGATCACCGGCGGCGACTCGGGCATCGGCGCGGCCACGGCCATCGCGTTCGCGCGGGAGGGCGCCGACGTCGCCCTCTCGTACCTGCCCGAAGAGGAGGAGGATGCGAGCCGCATCGCCGGGATCCTCCGCGAGGCCGGGGTGAAGGTCGCCGCTCTGCCGGGCGACCTCCGCGACCCCGAGTACTGCCGGACACTCGTCGCCGATGCGGTGGCCGCCCTGGGCGGGCTCGACATCCTCGTCAACAACGGCGGGAAGCAGGTCTACCAGGAGTCGCTGATCGACATCACGGACGAGCAGTTCGACGGCACGTTCAAGACCAACGTGTACGCGATGTTCTGGATCACGAAGGCGGCGCTGCCGCACCTCCCCGCCGGTTCGACGATCATCAACACCACGTCGATCCAGGCGTACTCGCCCTCCGGCATCCTCGTCGACTACGCCTCGACCAAGGCGACCATCAACGCGTTCACGAAGGGGCTTGCCGAGCAGCTCGCTCCGAAGGGCATCCGTGTGAACGCAGTGGCCCCCGGCCCGATCTGGACGCCGCTGCAGCCGAGCGACGGTCAGCCGCAGGAGAAGCTGGACAGCTTCGGCGAGGACACCCCGCTCGGCCGGATGGGACAGCCCGCCGAACTCGCCCCGGCATACGTGTTCCTGGCGTCGGCCGAGTCGAGCTATGTCGCCGGCGAGACGCTGAACGTCAACGGCGGCATGCCGACGCCGTGACCGCGCGGGGTCGTCGACGGGCTCCCCGCCGACGCCCCCGTACGACCTAGCCGAGTGCCGGCGGCCAGACGCCGATGATCACGGCCATCACCACGACCGTGACCAGCTCGTGCGCGATGTTCAGCGTGGTCAGCCTCGTCGAGCGGCCCTCGAACGCATCGTGGGTGATGAAACGTGCGGCGGTGAAGCCCGCCCACAGCGTGACCGCCGTGACGATGGTGCCCCAGAAGAACGCGCCGCCGTAGAAGTGCCAGGCGATGGCGGATGCCCCGGCGAGCACCCATGCCGTGATGAAGCTGACGATGACCGTGGTGATGATGGGCCACATCGCCGTGGCCGCCGGACGATCCATGTCGACGTTCGCCAGCTTCGACCAGCGGGTGCCGAACACCTTCGGGGCGTACCAGATCGAGCCGACGATCATGCTCGACGCGGTGGCCAGCAGCACCGCCCAGTAGTTGATCTCGGGAACCATGACAGCCTCCACTCATCGGATGCCGTCAGGCTACTCCTCGCCCGCGCCGACAAGGTCTTCGAACCGATTCGATACCCGCTCTGGCACGACTGTAAGCGTTTGCAGTAGCCTGTTCGTATGGCACAGCTTGAGCAGATCGCAGCCCCCGGTTCCGAGTGGTGGCGCAGCGCCGTCATCTACCAGATCTACCCCCGATCCTTCGCGGACGCCTCCGGCGACGGCATCGGCGACCTCCCGGGCATCACCAGCCGCCTCGACTCGCTGCAGGAACTCGGCGTCGACGCGATCTGGCTCAGCCCCTTCATGACCAGCCCGCAGCGCGATGCCGGCTACGACGTGGCGGACTACCGCGACGTCGACCCCCTGTTCGGTACGCTCGCCGACTTCGACGAGATGCTCACCCAGGCCCATGACCGCGGCATCCGCGTGATCGTCGACCTGGTCCCGAACCACTCGTCCGACCAGCACGTGTGGTTCCAGGAAGCACTCAAGGCGGCACCGGGCAGCCCGGAGCGCGCGCGGTACATCTTCCGCGACGGCAAGGGCGAGAACGGCGAGCTCCCGCCGAACAACTGGGAGTCGGTGTTCGGCGGCGGCATGTGGCAGCGCGTGACCGAGGCCGACGGCACCCCCGGCCAGTGGTACCTGCACATCTTCGACGCCACGCAGCCCGACTTCGACTGGAACAACGAAGAGGTGCAGGAGGAGTTCCGCTCCATCCTCCGCTTCTGGCTCGACCGCGGGGTCGACGGCTTCCGCGTGGACGTCGCCCACGGCATGATCAAGACCGAGGGCCTTCCGGACTACACCCCGCCGAGCGACGCCGACTCCATGGGCGGCGGCGAATCGAACGTGCCGTACTGGGGCCAGGACGGCGTGCACGAGATCTACCGCGACTGGCACAAGGTGCTCGCCGAGTACGACGGCGACCGCGCGCTGTGCGGCGAGGCCTGGATGCCGACGCTCAAGCAGACGGCTCTCTGGGTGCGCCCGGACGAGATGCACCAGACCTTCAACTTCCCGTACCTGATGACGCCGTGGAACGCGAAGGAACTGGGCGACGTCATCCGCGAGTCGCTCGACGAGTTCGGCGGCGTCGGAGCGCCCAGCACCTGGGTGCTCTCGAACCATGATGTCGTGCGACACGCCTCGCGCCTCGCGCTCACGGCTGACAACCCCCAGGGCGAGGGCATCGGACCGAACACCCCGAACAAGCCCGACACCGCGATCGGCCTGGCCCGCGCCCGCGCGGCGACCACCCTCATGCTCGCGCTCCCCGGCTCGGCCTACCTGTACCAGGGCGAAGAGCTCGGGCTCCCCGAGGCGATGGAGATCCCCGACGAGTTCCGTCAGGACCCGACCTGGTTCCGCACCGAGGGCAAGCGCTACGGACGCGACGGATGCCGCGTGCCGCTGCCCTGGGAGGCGGAGGCTCCGGCCTTCGGCTTCAACGAGACCGGACTGTCGTGGCTCCCGCAGCCGACCGAGTGGGCGACGTACGCCCGCGACGTCGAAGAGGTCGACCCAGGCTCGACGCTCGCCCTGTACAAGCGTCTGCTCGCGGCTCGTCGCGAGCACGGCTTCGGCACCGGTTCCCTGATCTGGGAGGATGCCGGCGCTGACACGGTGGCCTTCCGCCGCGGCGACGTGCACGTGGTCGCGAACCTCGGCACCGCGCCGATCGAGCTGCCGGCCGACGCGAGCGTGATGCTGAAGAGCCAGCCGTTCGACGGCTCGTCGATCCCGGTCGACACCGCCGTCTGGTACACCACGGTCTGACCCGCCCCACACCCCGTTCCGGTCGCGGATCCCGTCGCTCGCCACATCGTGAGACAACGGGAGCCGCGACCGGAACGATTTCTCAGAGGAACACATGGCCAGCATCGATGAGGTCGCCCGGCTCGCCGGGGTCTCCACCGCGACCGTCTCGCGCGCGCTCAGCGGCCGCGGCCACGTGTCCGAGTCCGCCAGGGAGCGGGTGCAGGCCGCGGCGCAGTCGCTCGGCTACGTCGTCTCCTCGCGCGCATCGAGCCTCGCATCGGGGCGCACCCGCAACATCGGGGTGGTCGTCCCGTTCCTCGACCGGTGGTTCTTCAGCACGGTGCTGTCGGGCGTCTCGGCCGCGCTGATGCGCGCCGGTTACGACATCACGCTCTACAACATCACCGCCGACAAGGACGTGCGTCGACACGTGTTCGACACGTTCCTGCGTCGGCAGCGTGTGGATGCCGTGATCGCGGTGTCGATCGAACTCGACGCCGACGAGACACAGCATCTGCTCGACCTCGGCCTGCCGGTCATCGCGATCGGCGGCCCGAACCCGAAGCTCGACACCCTCACGGTCGACGACGTGGCGGTCGCCCAGCTCGCTACCGAGCACCTGATCGGCCTCGGCCACACCGACATCGCGCACATCGGCGCCAACCCCGAGTTCGACATCGACTTCCACATCCCCACCAACCGACGCCTCGGGTTCGAGAAGGCCCTGGCGAAGGCCGGGATTCCCCTGAACCACGCCTTCCTCGAGCCGGCGGACTTCACGGTCGAGGGCGGCTATCGCGCGGCGAAGCAGCTGCTCGGACGGCCGGGCCCGCGACCGACCGCGGTGTTCGCGGCATCCGACGAGATGGCGATCGGGGCCCTGCTCGCGGCCCGCGACCTGGGCTTCAGCGTGCCGGATGAACTCTCGATCGTCGGCATCGACGGGCACGAGCTCGGCGAATTCTTCCGCCTGACCACCGTCGACCAGTTCCCGCTCGGGCAGGGCGAGCGGGCCGCGGATGCGGTGCTGGCGAAGCTCACCACCCCGGACGAGGTGCACATCCCGTCGGCCCTGCCGTACGAGCTGAACGTGCGCGGGACGACCGCCCGCCTGGTCTAGTCGCGACCCTGCACAGCATCGCTCCAGGTCCGGTAACCTCCATCGAGGTTGCGCGCGTCGACCCCGCGCTGCCGGAGCAGTCTGGTGGCGATGTGCCCGCGCAGGCCCACCTGGCAGTGGACCACGATCGGACCGCCGGGGAGTTCGCCGAGCCGGTCACGGATCTCATCCAGCGGCATGTTGATCGCACCGGGGATCGCGCCGGCAGCGAACTCCGACGGCGCGCGGACATCGATCAGCGTCGCTCCCGCCCTCCGCGCGGCTTCGAGTTCATGCCATTGGACCGTCGGAGTCGTTCCGGTGCGAGTGTTCTCCGCGACGTAGCCGAGGATGTTCACCGCATCCTTCGCCGAGCCGAACTGCGGCGCGTAGGCGAGTTCGAGATGCGCGAGCTCGGCGGCCGGCATGCCGGCCTGCATGGCGGTCGCCACCACGTCGATGCGTTTGTCGACACCGTCGCGTCCCACGATCTGCACACCGAGGATGGCATCGGAGTCCGGGTCGGCGAGCAGCTTCATCGACAGGGTCTCGGCTCCGGGGTAGTAGCCGGCGTGGGATCCCGAGTGCACGTGCACGACGTAGAACTCGCGTCCCGCCGATCGAAGCTGCCGTTCGCTCCACCCCGTCTTCGCTGCGACGATCCCGAACACCCGGACGATCCCGGTGCCGAGTGCGGGTCGCGCCGACTCCGCGCGCCCCGCGATGAGGTCTGCCACCATTCGCCCGTGCCGGTTCGCGAGACCGGCCATGGTGATCAGTGCCGCGTCCCCGCCGACGAGGTCGAACTTCTCGACTCCGTCTCCCACGGCGTAGACGTCGGGAGCGCTGGTGCGGCAGGAAGCATCGACCCGGATCCCTCCGACCTCGCCGAGCAGAATTCCGGCGTCGGCCGCGAGCGAGGCCTCCGGCACCACCCCGGAGGCGTCGACGACGAGCTCTGCGGGGACGATGGCGCCGTCGCTCAGCGTGACGCTTCCGGAACCGGCTCGAACGACCTCCACGCCGAGACGCACGTCGACGCCGTGCGCACGGATCTCGGCCGCGATGGGGGCGGCCATCTCCGTGTCGAGACGGGCGAGCAGCTGAGGGCCACGCTGCACGAGGGTCACGGATGCGCCCCGCGCGACGAGGTTCTCGACCGCCTCGAGGCCCGTGTATCCGCCGCCGACGACCACGACGGGAACGCCCGCGCGGGAGAGCGCGGCGTCGATCGCATCCGCGTCTTCGACCGTCCGCAGGCTGCGTGTCGGGATGTCCGAGGCGGGCTCGTCCCGCCGGGGCCTCGCCCCGGTGGCGAGGACCAATGCGTCGTAGCGCTGCACGAGGTGGTGTCCCGTCTCGAGATCGACCACCTCGACGAGCTTCTGCGCGGTGTCGATCCGCACGACATCATGCCGCACGCGCACATCGAGTCCGAAACGGCTGCGCAGGGATGCGGGTGTCTGCAGCAGCAGCGATTCGCGATCGGCGATCACACCTCCGACGTAGTAGGGCAGGCCGCAGTTCGCGTACGAGACCTCGGGCCCACGTTCGAAGATCACGATCTGCGCGTGCTCGTCGAGCCGGCGCAGGCGTGCGGCGGCGGACATCCCCCCGGCGACCCCGCCGACGATGACGACGGTACGCGGTTCGGGCGACGTCATCGCTGGAACATCCTCGAGAAGAATCCGCCCTGCGCCGGCTCCTTCGGGTGCCCGGAACACCACTGCGCCGCGGGAACCGTGCGGCGCACGGCGTCGACGTGCTGACCGCACCCCGCCCAGGTCGTCTTGCCACAGGTCTTGCAACGGACTGCTCGACACATCGTTTCTCGACTCCTCACCGATACCCCCGTGGGTATACGAGAGATCACTATACCCCAGGGGGTATAGTGATCAGTTCAGTCGACACTCAGGGAGCGAACATGTCATCCGCAGACGCCGAGACCCAGCGCAAGATCGCCAACCGCCTCAAGCGCGCGCAAGGTCAGCTCGGGGCTGTGATCGCGGCGGTGGAGAACGGAGGTGACTGTCGAGCCGTCGTCACGCAGCTCGCCGCCGTCACCTCGGCGCTCGACAAAGCCGGATTCCAGATCATCGCCTCGGCCATGAAGGACTGCCTGACGGACCCCGGGTCGGAGACGGAGACGGCCACCGACACGGACGGTGTGTCGATGGCCGAACTCGAGAAACTCTTCCTCACTCTCGCGTGAACCGCGCCGTCGCCGGTCAGCCGGCGACGATGAGCCCCTTCGTCGCCGTGCGCGCTGCCTCGAAGCGGCGCTGCACGTCGGGCCAGTTCACGAGGTTCCAGAACGCCTTGACGTAGTCGGCGCGCACGTTGAGGTAGTCGAGGTAGTAGGCGTGCTCCCAGACGTCGAGCTGCAGCAGCGGCGTGACACCGAGGGGTGCGTTGCCCTGCTGGTCGAACAGCTGGAAGATGACGGGGCGAGCGCCCACACTGTCCCAGGCGAGCACGGCCCAGCCCGATCCCTGCACACCCAGCGCCGTCGCGGTGAAGTGCGCGCGGAAGGCGTCGATCGATCCGAACGCTTCGACGAGCGCGGCCTCGAGCTCACCCTCGGGAGCGCCGCCGCCCTCGGGCGAGAGGTTCTGCCAGAACACCGAGTGGTTGATGTGGCCGCCGAGGTTGAACGCGAGGTCCTTCTCGAGCTTGTTGACGTTCGCGAGGTCGCCCGCGCTGCGCGCCGTGGCGAGCTGCTCGAGCGCCGTGTTCGCGCCGGTCACGTAGGCCTGGTGGTGCTTGGAGTGGTGCAGCTCCATGATCTTGCCGGAGATGTGCGGCTCGAGGGCCGAGTAGTCGTAGGGCAGCTCGGGGAGTGTGTAGAGAGTGGACATGGCGTCTTCCTTTCGATGATGGTCAGTGGTGGGGGTCGTGCGGGAGGGCGTGGAAGCGGCGGTCGAGGTAGACGAGCGGACGGCCCTGCGGCCCGGCGAGCACCTCGAGGACCTCGGCGATCACGACCGTCGACGAACCGACGGCCACGGTCTGCAGGGTGCGGCAGCGCAGCGCGGCCCGTGCCGCGGCGAGGTGCGGCTCACCGGTCTCGAGCGCCGACCAGCCCTGCTCAGGCGTGAAGCGCTCGGAGCCGCTGACGGCGAAGCTCTGTGCCAGGTCGGAGTGCTCGTCGTCGATGAGGTGGACGACGAACGTGTCGGCACCGAGGATCGCGCCCGCAGAGCCGGTCGCACGAGTGACCGAGAACACGATCGCCGCGGGGTCGACCGCCACGGAGGCGACACTCGACGCCGTGAGCCCGACCGGACCCTCCGGAGTGGATGCCGTGATGATCGCGACGCCGGCCGGGTGCGTGCGGAACGCGGCCTTGAGCCCTTCGCCGACCGGGGTGGGTACGGGTGTCGCGGTCATCGGACGGCCTCCGTCATCTGCTCCAGTTTCGCGTGCGCGAGCATCTCCGCGCGGTCGACGAGCTTCGTCCGCTCCCGTCCGCGTTCCGCACCGGCACCGCGCTCGGCGGCATCGATGCGCAGCCAGCCGTCCAGGTCGACGGCGTGGTCCACGTGGGCGAGCGGGTCCGCCCCGGATGCCGTCGGCTCGGCGTCGGCGAGGTCGTCGACGAGGTGACGCACGGTCTGCGCGGCATCCGACTTGGTCGAGCCGATGAGCCCGACCGGCCCGCGCTTGATCCAGCCGGTCGCGTACAGCCGCGGGATCGGTGCGCCCGCCGCATCCACGACGCGTCCCTCGGCGTGCGGAACCACTCCGAGATCGGCGTCGAACGGCATCCCGGGAACGGGTGTCGAACGATAGCCCACGGCCCGGTACACGGCTCCGACGTCGTAGCGCAGCAGCTCACCGGTACCGACCATCCGGCCCAGCTCGTCGGATGCGGTGCGCTCCATCTCGATGCCGGTCACGCGATCCGTGCCGAGGAGGCGCACGGGACGCTGTCGCAGGTGCAGGTGGATGCGGCGTGAAGCCGTGCGGCCCGCTGGGTCGAGCGCGGCCCACTCGGTCATGGTGCGCACGATGATGCGGCGCTGGGAGAACTGCGCGACCATCCGCTCGGCGTGCTCGTCCAGGGCGAGCTCATCCGGGTCGACGATCACGTCGACGTCGTCCTGCTCAGCCAGCTCGCGCAGCTCCATCGCCGAGAACCGCACGTCAGCAGGACCGCGCCGGGCGAACAGGTGCACGTCGCGCAGCGGGCTGGCGGCGAGCTGATCGAGCACGGTATCCGGAGTGTCGGTGTGGGTCAGCGCGGAGGCGTGCTTCGCGAGGATGCGCGTCACGTCGAGGGCGACGTTGCCCGCTCCGAGGACGGCGACCGACTCCGCCTCCAGGGGCCAGGTGCGCGGAGCATCCGGATGCCCGTCGTACCAGAACACGAAATCGGCCGCGCCGAAGGAGCCGGGCAGGTGGATGCCGGGAATGTCGAGGCGCACATCCAGGTCGGCTCCCGTCGCCACGATCACCCCGTCGTAGGCCGCGCGGAGGTCTTCGATCTCGACGTCGACGCCGATCTCGACGTTGCACAGCAGCCGGATGCGCGGGTTCACGAGCACGTCGTGCAAGGCGTCGGTGATCTTGCGGATGCGCGGATGATCCGGGGCGACGCCGTAACGGACCAGACCGTAGGGCGCGGGAAGCTTCTCGAACAGGTCGATCGACGCGGTCGGTGCGAGTCCGAGGAGGATGTCGGCGGCGTAGATGCCGGCCGGCCCTGCTCCGACGATGGCGATGCGCGGTTCGGCGACGGTCATGCGTGTTCCCCCTGGGGTGCGAGCGCGGCGATGATCGGGTGGTCGAAGGCGAGCATCCCCGTCTTGGCGGCGCCTCCGGGCGAGCCGATCTCGTCGAAGAACTCGACGTTGGCCTTGTAGTAGTCCTGCCACTCATCGGGCAGGTCGTCTTCGTAGTAGATGGCCTCGACCGGGCACACCGGTTCGCAGGCGCCGCAATCCACGCACTCGTCGGGGTGGATGTACAACGACCGTTCCCCCTCGTAGATGCAGTC